>NC_018011.1:3424891-3734239 GCF_000265365.1 Alistipes finegoldii DSM 17242 | reverse complement strand
CAAAAAGATTTCCGAATTTATGTTGCAATTTCACTTTTTTTATATATAGAAAAACAACGGTTTCCGGACACTCAATTTTAACTCCCTGATATTGAATAATAGAAATATAATTTGTATATTTGCATATAAATTTTTTAAATTAATATACATTTAAATTATAAGTAAAACTAATAATCTTATGGCTAACGAATTAGAACAATCGGTGCTGAAAAAGGCGCAGGCATGGCTTGACGGCCACTATGACGAAGCTACCAAGAAGCAGGTTAAATACCTGATGGACAACGATATGAAAGAACTTGTCGAGAGCTTTTACAAAGACCTCGAATTCGGTACGGGCGGCCTGCGCGGCATCATGGGCGTGGGTTCCAACCGCATGAACGTCTACACGGTAGGCGCTGCCACACAAGGGCTTGCCAACTACCTGCGCAAGAACTTCGCGGGCGAGCAGATCCGGGTCGCCGTGGGCCATGACAGCCGCAATAATTCGCGTATGTTCGCCGAGCGCGTCGCCGACATTTTCGCCTCGAACGGATTCACCGTTTTTCTGTTCGACGCACTGCGTCCGACGCCCGAACTGAGCTTCGCCATCCGCGAGCTGAAATGCCATTCGGGCGTGGTCGTTACCGCTTCGCACAACCCCAAGGAGTACAACGGCTACAAGGCTTATTGGACCGACGGCGCGCAGGTGACCGAGCCGCACGACAAGAACATCATCGCCGAGGTCGCCAAGATTACCGACGTGAACATGATCCAGCTGGGCAAGAACCCGCAGAACATCACGATCCTCGACGAGAAGTTCGACGAAATCTATTTAAATAAGGTGCATGAGCTGTCGCTGTCGCCCGAAAGCGTCAAAAAGCACCACGATATGAAGATCATCTACACCCCGCTGCACGGTTCGGGCGTGCGTCTGGTGCCGGAGTCGCTCAAGAAGTTCGGCTTCACGAACGTGAAGCTCGTGCCGGAGCAGGCCGTTATCGACGGCAACTTCCCCACCGTCGAGTCGCCGAATCCCGAAGAGCGCAAGACCATGTCGATGGCCATCGACCTTGCGGCCAAGGAGGGCGCCGATCTGGTGCTGGCCACGGACCCCGATTCGGACCGCATCGGCGTTGCGCTGCGCAACAAGAAGGGCGAATACGTGCTGCTGAACGGTAATCAGACCCTCGTGCTGCTGCTGAGCTACCAGCTGACTCGCTGGGCCGAGCGCGGCAAGCTGGACGGCAACCAGTATGTCGTGAAGACCATCGTGACCTCGCAGATGGCGAACGCCGTGGCCGACTACTTCAAAGTGAAGTGTTACGACTGCCTGACGGGCTTCAAGTATATCGCCAAGATTATCCGCGAGAACGAGGGCAAGGCCAAATACATCGGCGGCGGCGAGGAGAGCTTCGGCTATCTGGCCGGCGATTACGTACGCGACAAGGACGCCGTGTCGGCCTGCTCGCTGGCGGCCGAGGCGGCGGCTTGGGCCATGGATACGATGGGCCTGACGCTCTACGAGTGGCTGCAGGAGCTTTATGTGAAGTACGGCTTCTTCCGCGAGGGCCTCGTGTCGGTCGTACGCAAGGGCAAGGAGGGCGCCGAGCTGATTCAGAAGATGATGGTCGAATTCCGGGAAAACCCGCCCAAGACCATCGTGGGATCGCCCGTGGTGAAGATCAACGACTTCCTGTCGCTCGAAACGACCGACGTGAAGAGCGGTGCGAAGAGCCCTATCGAGCAGGATAAGAGCAATGTGCTTCAGTGGTTCACCGAGGACGGTTCGATCGTCTCGGTGCGTCCTTCGGGAACGGAGCCCAAGATTAAGTTCTACTTCGGAGTAAAGGCTCCGCTCGAATCGGTCGCCGATTTCGAGCGGGTGCAGGCGGAACTCGACGCCAAGATCGAAGCCATCAAGAAAGACCTCAAACTGGAGTAGCCGCGGCTGCCCAGTCCGACAAAAGCGCCCCGGTCCTCAGGCCGGGGCGCTTTTTGTCATATTACCCCGGTTGGAATTTGCACTTCTAAAAATTTAGTATTACTTTTACTAAAATTTTAGTAGCTTTTGAAATGAAAAATATGTTTATCCGTACGGCGGCTTTGGTTGCGGCATGTATATATATGGGGAGTGCGGCGGCGCAGGAACCCCGCAGGCCTGAAGCGCAGCTGCGCTTCGACGAGGCGCGGCAGGAAGCGATCGCCGATCTGCCCTCCCCCGCTTTTGCGGCCGATTCCTTGGCCGCCGCGCGTCCGTTCGCCTATAAACTCAACCGGCGGCGTACGACCGAAGCTGCGGCATACGATGCGGTGACATTGTGGAACGTGCGTAAGGTGAAGGCTAAAAACCGCCGGATGCGCTTGTCGGACACTACCCGGCGCGAGAAAGTGCGTTTGCTGAAATTCTTTACCGAGCGCAACCGGAAAAAAGGCGTGCGTCCGCACCTGCTGGGCAACGTTGCGGGATATACGTGGGCCGACGACGTATACGACGAACCCGGACACAAGTGGCGCAGCGCCCCAAAGCATATCGCCGCCTACACGCTGCGCGACGAATACGATTCGGTGCGCAGGGCCGGAGGCGAGCTCTCCCTATTCAAGGTTCCCAAGGAACTTTGGCGTACGTTGCCGCCCGACGCCGTTTATCTGCTCGACGGGGAGCGGGTTCCGGGCAGTAGCTTCCAGTTTATCGACGGGCTGATCCTGCGCACGCTCGAAATATACACCGACTCTGCGACGATGGCGCGCTACGGCGCCGGCCGGGGCGTCGTTATCGGGGACATCTATCCCGACCGGGTGCCGCTCGTGGTTTTCAACGGTGCTTTTTCCTCGATCGAATCGTGGCTGAAGATGTGCCGGGCCGATGCCTTCTCGGTGTCGGCGGACGTGCCGATGCACTATTTCTACATGCTTCCCGTCGAAGCCGTGCAGACCTATGGCGTGCGGGGGAAATACGGTGCGATCTGCATCGACATCGTGGAGTGATTTCGGCCCGAAGGATTGCCGACGACGAAGAGTTGCTGGCCCCCGCGCGAAAGCTCGCACCAAACGCGCTGTACCGTGCCGGGCACGTTCCACGGCAATAGCGGAGCGGGCCTGTCGGGAAGTTTAATCCGAGTCGCCGCTCCGCTTGTGTGAGAATGCGCTCCGTCAGAGTTTCGGATTGCTGCGGTGCCGCTCTTTGTCGCGCGAGGTTTTTTTGGCGAAGTTGGCTTCCATGGCCGCCGTGAGGTCCACGCCCGTCTGGTTGGCCAGACACGTCAGCACCCATAATACGTCGGCCATCTCGTCCGCGAGATTGCATTTCTCCCCCTCCTTGAACGACTGGTCGCCGTATTTGCGGGCCATGATGCGGGCCAGCTCCCCTACTTCTTCGGTGAGCACGGCCATGTTGGTCAGTTCGCTGAAATAGCGCACTCCGTACTCTTTGATCCACGCATCGACCCGTCGCTGTAATTCGCTTAGTTCCATTTGTCCGTTGATTTTTCCGAAAGGTACGAAAAAATCCCGCTTTCTCCGTGTCGGGGAAAGCAGGAAAAAGTCATTTTACAATATCCTAATCGGTTGTTTCCGGCTTATTTTATCCGAATCAGGTTCAGGCCGTCCCGCAGCGGTACGATTACGTTTTCGACGCGCGGATCTTCCCGGACCATGCGGTTGAACTCCATCACCGCCTGCGTGTGGCGGTCGTTGTGGGCGATCGGCTGCACGACTTTTCCCGACCAGAGGATGTTGTCGGCGATCAGCACCGAGTCGCTGCGCACCAGCGGACAGCCGCCGTCGTCGCCCATCAGCATCCGGTAGTAGTCCGGGTATTCGCGCTTGTCGCCGTCGATGAATACGAGGTCGAACACACCGCCCAGTCCGGGAGCTATATCCAGCGCCGAACCGATGTGGAGCCGGATGCGGGAGCCGTGCGCGCTGCGGTCGAAGAACGATTGCGCCAGCTCTTCCAGTTCGTCTTCAACCTCGACGGTATGCAGTTCGGCCTCCCCTTCCAGCCCTGCGGCCATGCAGAGGGCCGAGTAACCCGTGAAAGTCCCGATTTCGAGCACCCGCCGCGGGCGTAGCATCCGCACGAGCATTTCCAGCAGGCGGCCCTGAATATGGCCCGACAGCATGCGGGGCTGTATGACCCGCAGGTTGGTCTCGCGGTCCAGTTCGTGCAGCAACTCCTCTTCGGGCGAGGTGTGGTCGCGGATATATTGTTCGAGCGCGTCCATTACTGCCTGCAGAATCCGTATTTGTTGAACTTGTACGATGCCTCGATCCGGTCGGGCGTGTCGGCCTTGAGCGCGAGCAGGCATTCGCGGGTGAATTCGAGATACCCCGTGCCGTTTGCCGTCACGACGTTGCCGTCGCGCACGGCCTGCCGCTCCTCGTAGAGCGCGTCGCCCGTGTAGTTCGCCCCGCCCCACTGTTTCAGCATTTCGACCGTGTTGCCCGTATGCCGTACGCTGTTCAGCAGGCCGTTCGCGGCCATGAACGAAACTGCGTTGCAGATGGCGCCGACGAGAATCCCGCGCTTCAGCGCTTCGCCTGCGAGCGGCGCGATCCGCCGGGCGGCGGCCGACTCCCACTGCATGCCGCCGACCAGAATCAGCCCGGCGCAACTTTCCGGTAGCGTCGAAGCGTCGTAATCGGGCGTTACGCGCAATCCGCCGATCGACCGGACGGACTCTCCGTCGGGAGACATGTATTTTGCGGCGTACGAACCCGGACGGCCCGGCATGACGCCCGAACAAAGGGCCGGGGCGAGGAACGCCGCCTCCCAGTCTGCAAATTCGTCGAGCAGGACGAATACGATCTCTTTTTCCATAACCTTATTTATAAATCAGTCTCGACATGCCGGAGAATACCTCTTCGGCGACTTCGGTCAGCTGCACGGCGGTCAGCGAACGCACCTTGGCGTAGACCTGTTCCATCGTGTCCACGTCGTCGTGCGTCAGGAAACTTTTTCCGGCGCCGAGCATGTAGCCCTCGTTGCTCTCGCTCGAAATGGCGAGCTGGGCGATGAACTGTTTTTTGGCCATCGACAGTTGGCGGCCCGTCAGCGGCGCGGTGCGCAGTTTGCGCAGCTCCCCTTCGATCAGGTCGATGCACTGCGCCGTGTTGCCGTTTTCCGAACTGAAGTAGATGGCCACGATCCCCGTGTCGCTGTAGGGCGTGTAGCTGGCTTCGATGTTGTACGACAGTCCGTTTTTCTCGCGCACCACGACGTTCAGCAGCGAATTGGCGCACGGCCCGCCCAGAATATTGGTCACGAGGGCCAGCGGCAGGCGTTTCTCTTCGCCGATGCCGTACGCGCGGCCGCCGATGATGCAGTGTGTCTGGTGGGTATGCTTCACCACGGTCTTCTCGAACGGCGGCCGGGGTGCGGTCGCGGCCCGGACGAATCCGCGCGTCGTGGCCGCCTGCTGCGCGAAATAGCGCGCCGCGACGGTCTCGGCCGTCTTGGCCGAGAAGTTGCCGATCGAAGAGAAGACCATCTGGTCGGTCGTGTGCGTGCGGCCGGTGAAGGCGCGGATCGCGTCGCCGTCGTAGCGCATGAGCGCGGCTTTGCGGCCCAGAATGTTGTGGCCCAGCTCCGAGCCGGCGAACAGCATCTCTTCGAACGTGTCGTATATCAGGTCGGCGGGCGAGTCCTTGTAGGTGTTGATCTCGTCGGCGATCACCTCCTTTTCGCGTTCCAGCTCCCGGTCGGGGAACGTCGAGCGGAAGGCGATGTCGGCGATCAGCTCGACGGCCTTCGGGAAGTCGCCCCGCAGGGTCGTGGCGTGAATGGTCGTGTCCTCCTTGGTCGTGAAGGCGTTCAGTTCGCCGCCGAGGTTTTCCAGCCGGCAGTTCACCTGCCATGCGCGGCGGCGCCGGGTGCCCTTGAAGAAGGCGTGTTCCGTAAAATGCGCCAGCCCGTACTGGTCGGGGTGTTCGTCGCGGCTTCCGGCATTGACGACCAGCGCACAGTGCGCCACGTTGCTTTTCACCTGACGGTGGATGCCCCGGATGCCGTTGGGTAATCTGTATGTGAAGAATTCCATGATTATAATTTCGTGCGCAGGCTGAGAAATTTGCCCGTATAGCTATCCGGGCACTGTTCCAATGCGCGCGGAGTGCCTTCGAATACGACTCTTCCGCCGCCCGTACCCGCTTCGGGACCGAGATCCACAACCCAGTCGGCGCATTTGATGACGTCCATGTTGTGTTCCACGATGACGATCGTGTGTCCCCGTTCGATCAGCGCGTTGAATGCCGCCAGCAGCTTGTTGATGTCGTGGAAATGAAGTCCCGTCGTCGGTTCGTCGAAGATGAACATCACGCCGCCCTGCGCGCTGTCCTTGGTCAGGAACGACGCCAGCTTCACGCGCTGGCTCTCGCCGCCCGACAGGGTCGAAGAGGACTGGCCCAGCTTGATGTAGCCCAACCCCACGTCCTGCAGCGGTTTGAGCCGCTCGACGATCCGTTTGCAGGTCGAATCCTTCTTCTCCTCGCCGAAGAACGCGATCGCGTCGTCCACGGTCATCTCCAGCACGTCGTAGATCGACTTGCCGCGGTATTTGACTTCGAGTATCTCGTCGCGGAAGCGTTTGCCTCCGCAGGCTTCGCAGACCAGTTCGACGTCGGCCATGAACTGCATCGAGACCTTGATGACCCCTTCGCCCTGACACTCTTCGCAGCGGCCGCCCGCGATGTTGAACGAGAATGCCGAAGCCCCCAGCCCCGTATGTTGGGCGTAGGGCTGGTCGGCGAACAGCCGCCGGATTTCGTCGTAGGCCTTGATGTAGGTCACGGGATTCGAACGCGACGACTTGCCGATGGGGTTCTGGTCGATCATCTCGACCGATTTGAGCAGCTGCACGTCGCCGACGATGCCGTCGAAGTCGCCGGGCTTGACGCCCGTGTCGAAGAGCATGCGCCGCAGCGCCGGATAGAGTATTCCCTTGGCCAGCGACGATTTGCCGCTGCCGCTGACTCCCGTGATGCAGGTCATCACGCCCAGCGGAATCCGCACGTCGATATTGCGCAGGTTGTTCTCGCGGGCGCCTTTTATGACGATCGAACTGCTCC
Source organism: Alistipes finegoldii DSM 17242 (assembly GCF_000265365.1). Lineage (NCBI taxonomy): Bacteria > Pseudomonadati > Bacteroidota > Bacteroidia > Bacteroidales > Rikenellaceae > Alistipes > Alistipes finegoldii. Next base: position 3,727,195 of record NC_018011.1, on the reverse strand, counting down.
ATCCGCGTTCCGCGGCGGGCGGGGCGATCGCGCGGCGGCCCGTCAGGTAATCCGCCGTCAGGCTTTTTTTGTTTTTCAGAAGCTGCGCCAGCGTACCGCTGAAAACCACTTCGCCGCCGTTGTAACCCGCCTTGGGACCGATGTCCACGATGTAGTCGGCGGCGCGGATCACCTCTTCCTCGTGCTCGACGACGATCACCGTGTTGCCCAGATCGCGCAGTTGTCTGAGCACCTTGATAAGCCGGTTGGTGTCGCGCGGATGCAGGCCGATCGAGGGTTCGTCGAGGATGTAGAGCGAGCCGGTGAGGTTGCTGCCCAGCGAGGTCGAGAGGTTGATGCGCTGGCTCTCGCCGCCCGACAGGGTCGATGAAAGCCGGTCGAGCGTCAGATAGCCCAGTCCCACGTCGGTGAGGTATTGCAGGCGGCTGCGGATTTCGATCAGGATGCGGGCCGCGGTTTTCGTGTCGTGTTCGTCGAGCTGCAGTCCGTTGAAGAATACGATCAGCTCGTCCACCGGCATCACCACGAGGTCGGCGATGTTCCGGCCGCCGATGCGGACGTAAAGCGCCTCTTTGCGCAGGCGGCTGCCCCCGCATTCGGGACAGGTCGTCTTGCCCGTATAGCGCGCCTTCATCACGCGGAACTGGATTTTCCGTCGCTCCGAGTCGATGTAGGCGAAGAACTCGTCCAGACCGTGGAAATATTGGTTGCCGCGCCACAACAGCCGTTTCTGCTCCTGCGTCAGCTCGTGAAACGGCGTATGGATCGGGAAATCGAACTTATAGGCGTTCTCCACCAGCTTTTCCTTCCATTTGCGCATGGTCTCGCCCCGCCAGCAGGCGATGGCGTCCTCGTAGATGGTCTTGCCCTTGTCGGGAATCACCAGATCCTCGTCGATGCCGATCACCTTGCCGTATCCCTCGCAGCGGGGACATGCCCCCAGCGGGTTGTTGAAGCTGAAAAGGTGTTCCGACGGATGTTCGAATTCGATGCCGTCCGCCTCGAAGCGCGACGAGAATTCGGCCGCGCCCTTGTCCGAGATGACGGTGCAGATGCCGTCGCCGTAGGAGAAGGCGCGCGCCACGGAGTCGCGGATGCGGGTTTGCGTGTCGTCGTCCGGCGCGATGCGCATGCGGTCGATCACGACCTGAATATCCGCGGCTCCGGTCGTTTCGTCGATCGAGGGGAGTATCTCCTCGATCAGGCGCGTCTGACCGTCGGTGTAGACTCTCATCAGGCCGTCGGAGAGCAGCAGCGTCAGTTTTTCGATGATTCCCTGCCCTTCGGCCAGCACGAGCGGCGCGGCGATGACGGCGCGGCTCCCCTCGCCCAGTTCCTGAATGTATGTCGCCACGTCGTCCACGCTGTAGCAGCGCACCTCCTGTCCCGATACGGGCGAAAAGGTGTGTCCGATGCGGGCGAACAGCAGTTTCAGGTAGTCGTATATCTCGGTTGTCGTGCCCACCGTCGAACGGGGGTTGCGCGTATTGACCTTCTGTTCGATGGCGATGGCCGGCGCGATGCCCGTGATGATGTCCACGTCGGGTTTGTTGATTTTGCCCAGAAACTGCCGGGCATAGGCCGAAAGGCTCTCGACGTAGCGGCGCTGTCCCTCGGCGAAGATGGTGTCGAAGGCCAGCGTCGATTTTCCCGAACCCGAAAGGCCCGTTACGACGACCAGTTTGTCGTGCGGAATCTCGACCTCGATGTTCTTGAGGTTGTGGACCCGCGCGCCTTTGATATAGATGGATTTTTCGTGTGTCATTTCGTATCGCTGAAACCGCGGAATGCGGCGGACCGCATTTCCGGTTTTCGATTTTTAACTTTCGATTCTCAAATGTCCTCGCCGGCGATGCTTCCTCCGGCTTTTTTCAGTTTTTCGGTCAGCTCCCCGGCGCGGCTTTCGCGGATGGTGAGCACCATCGTGCAGAGGTTGTCGAACTCCTGCGATGCGATTTTAGGCTGCTGCTCCTTGATGACGCGCATGATGTCGTTCATGGCGATGTAGGGGAAATCGACGCGGATCGTGCGGTCTACGGTGCGTTCGACGATTCGGGCCGCCGCGATCGCCTCCGCCGCCGATTCCCTGTATGCGGCGATCAGCCCCGGAACCCCCAGTTTCGTGCCGCCGAAGTAGCGGACCACGACGATCAGGCAGTCCGTCAGGTTGTTCGAAAGCAGCTGTCCCAGAATCGGCTTCCCGGCCGTTCCCGACGGTTCTCCGTCGTCGTTGGCCCGGAATGCGGCGCCTCCCGGCCCCAGCCGCCATGCGTAGCAATGGTGCGTCGCGTCGTAGTATTTCTTGCGCAGTCCGTCGAGGATTTCGCGTATCTGCTCCTCCTGCTGCACGGGGTAGGCATAGGCGAGGAACTTGCTGCTCCGCTCCCTCGACGCCGCCTCGGCGGGCGCCGCAATGGTCAGATAGCTGTCCTCCGGTTCCACCCTACCGCACCTTTGTAAACAGACGGTTCCAGCGGATGTTCGCCGGGAACGATTTGTTCGCGTCGAGCGACAGCCAGACGAACGAAGCCTTGCCGACGATATGGTCTTCGGGAACGAAGCCCCAGAACCGCGAGTCGGCCGAATTGTGGCGGTTGTCGCCCATCATCCAATAGTAATCCATGCCGAACGTGTAGCTGTTGGCCTCGGCTCCGTCGATGAATATTTTGCCGTCGTGCTCTTCGAGCGAGTGCCCCTCGTACGTCTCGATGATGCGGCGGAACAGCGGCAGGTTCTCGGCCGTCAGCTCCACCGTCGCGCCTTTCTTGGGCACCCAGATCGGTCCGTAGTTGTCCTGACTCCAGTGCGGCTCCTTCCACTGCGGGAAGACCTCCGTATTGGGGGAGAAAATGTAGCGGCGGACGGAGATCACGTTGTTCAGGGCTTCGATTTTCCCGGCGGCCTCTTCGGTCAGGAACATGTCGTATACCGAGCCGTTGCCCCGGTACTCCGTAATGCCGAGATTCTCGATGGCGTACTGCGAAAGGGGCGACGACACCTGTACTGCGTACTGGTACTGGATGCCCGGAATCCCCTCCTGCGGCGCGCCGTTCACCCACACCTGCCCGTTGCGTATTTCGAGCGAGTCGCCCGGAACGGCCACGCAGCGTTTGATGTAATTCTCCCGTTTGTCCACGGGGCGGCTGATGATGGTGTATTTTTCGGCCAGACGCTTGCGTCCCTCCTCTTTGCCGAACGAATCCTCGTAGCTGCGCAGCACGTCGTAATAGGTGGCGTTCTGATTCTCCAGAAGGACGGTGTCGCCCGCCGGGAAGTTGAAGACCACCACGTCGTTGCGTTTGATTTTGCGCAACCCCTTGAGCCGGTGGTACGGCCACTTGACGGCTTCGGAGAACGATTTTTTGGTCTGCGAGAAGGGCATCGTGTGATGCACGAACGGGAACGACAGCGGCGTGTTGGGCATCTGCGGTCCGTAGGTCACCTTGCTCACATAGAGATAGTCGCCGATCAGCAGCGACTTTTCCATCGACGAGGTCGGGATGACGTACATCTGGAAGACGAAGATATGCACCAGCGAAGCCACGACCGTGGCGAAGATGATGGCGTTTACCCATTCGTATACGGTCTTGTAGACCTTGCTCTGCTGGCACATACGCGCGTTGTGGCACCAGACGTAGCGGTAGAAGAACTTCGTGATGTAGAGGTCGAAGATCACCGCCAGCCCCAGCAGCATCCAGAGATTGCCGGTCCATACGACGAACCAGAGCGTGTAAAGCAGCGAGGCGAGCGCGAAGCCGACCCATTTGTTGCGGAAGAATGCCTTGATTTTTCCCATATTCGTAAATTTATTTCAGCAGGTCGTCCATCGAGTAGACGCCCTGCCTGCCGCATAAGAACTCGGCGGCTATGACAGCCCCCATTGCTAACGTACGGCGGTTCTTAATCGTATGTTTCAGTTCCAGAATATCGTCTGCCGATTCGTAGGTCACGGTGTGTATGCCCGGAACCATGCCTTCGCGCACGGAGCGGATTTCGAGCTGGTCCGCGGCGGCGTCCGCCGGAGTTTCGATCCGGTTCGTCGCGTGTTCGATCCCCGGCGCGTAGTTCACCCACGCGGTCTTGTCGTGCAGCTCCGAGATGACGCCTTCGGCCAGCGTGATGGCCGTGCCGCTCGGAGCGTCCTTCTTCTGGGTGTGATGTACCTCTTCGATCTTCGCGTCATAGCCGCCGACGCGGTCGATCATCGCCGCCAGCTGACGGTTGAGGCGGAACATCAGGTTTACGCCCAGACAATAATTCGAAGTATAGAACAGCGCCCCGCCCTTCTCGCGGCACAATTGCTGCAACTCGCCCAAGCGGTCGGTCCAGCCCGTGGTGCCGCTCACCACGGGAGTCGCGTTTTCGATGCAGGTGCGGATATTGGCGTAGGCCGTCGAGGGCATGGTGAATTCCAGCGCCACGTCCACTCCGGCGAGATTCGCGGCGTTGAGGTCCGCGGCGTTGTCGGTGTCGATCACGAGCGTCACGTCGTGACCGCGTTCGATGAGTATTTTTTCGATCTCGCGGCCCATTTTGCCGTAACCTATGATAGCTGCTTTCATGCTTTCCGTCTTTATTGTCGTGCAAATTCGTACAAAGATAATACAACCCGGCCGCACTGCCAAATTTTTCAACTGCCGCCGCGGGCGCGTTTATCTTTCCAATGGACGCTGAACGGACGAAGAACGGGAAAATATTTTTCTGTTCGGGAAATATTTATTAACTTTAAATGGTTGTTCGATTTTAATTCGAAATGAAAGAAGGCTTTAATCTTTATAGTTTGTAATGAGTATGGAAAAAGAACAGAAAAAGACACGCACCGAGTGCGACCTGCTTGGGTGTGTTGAGGTGCCGGAAAACGTATTGTACGGCGTGCAGACCATGCGCGGGCTGGAGAATTTCCCGATCAGCAAGTTCCGGTTGTGCGAGTATCCCCTCTTTATCCGGGGGCTGGCGATCGTGAAACTGGGCGCCGCCGTCGCCAATCACGACATGGGGCTGCTTTCGGACGAGCTTTTCAACGCCATTTCGCAGGCCTGCCGTGAAATCATGGAGGGCAAATTCCACGAATTCTTCCCCGTGGACATGATTCAGGGCGGTGCGGGCACCACCACCAACATGAACGCCAACGAGGTGATCGCCAACCGTGCGCTGGAGATCATGGGGCACGCGCGCGGCGAATACCAGTACTGCTCGCCCAACGACCATGTCAACTGCTCGCAGTCTACCAACGACGCCTACCCTTCGGCGATCCACCTCGGACTTTATGCCACGCACCTCGAACTGCGCAAACACCTCATGGAGCTGATCGCCTCCTTTGCCCGCAAGGGCGAAGAGTTCGCCCACGTGCTCAAGATGGGCCGCACGCAGTTGCAGGACGCCGTACCGATGACCCTCGGCCAGACTTTCCACGGCTTTGCGAGCGTCCTGCAGGGCGAAGTCGAGAACCTCGACCATGCGGCTTCGGAGTTTCTGTCTATCAACATGGGCGCCACGGCCATCGGTACCGGCATCTGCGCCGAACCGGGCTATGCCGAGCGCTGTACGGCCGCCATCCGGGAGATTACGGGGTGGGACGTGAAACAGGCCGAGGATCTCGTGGGGGCCACTTCGGACACGGTCTGCATGGTCGGCTACTCTTCGGCCATGAAGCGCATCGCCTCGAAGATGAACAAAATCTGCAACGACCTGCGCCTGCTCTCTTCGGGTCCCCGCTGCGGGCTGGGCGAATTCAACCTGCCGGCCCGCCAGCCCGGCTCGTCGATCATGCCCGGCAAGGTCAATCCGGTGATTCCCGAAGTGATGAACCAGATCGCCTTCAAGGTCATCGGCAACGAACTCTGCGTGACGATGGCCGACGAAGCGGCGCAGATGGAGCTCAACGCCATGGAGCCGGTGATGGCCCAGTGCTGTTTCGAGTCCGCCGAACTGCTTGTCAACGGCTTCGACACGCTGCGCATCCGCTGTGTCGAGGGCATCACGGCCAACGAGGAGAGGTGTCTGCAGTACGTGCATAACAGTATCGGCGTGGTGACGGCGCTCAATCCGATCATCGGGTACAAGAATTCGACGAAAATCGCCAAGGAGGCGCTGGAAACCGGGCGCGGCGTTTACGAGCTGGTACTCGAACACGGCATCCTGAGCCGCGAGGAGCTGGACGAGGTGCTGAAACCCGAAAACATGATCCGTCCCGTAAAACTGAATATCAGGCCGCGGCGTTAGAAAATTTTTTGTAATTTTGCGGAAACCTCATTGATCGCCATGCGTTATTTTCTCGAACTTCGGTACAACGGAGCCGCCTACTGCGGCTGGCAGCGCCAGCCCGACATGCCGTCGGTGCAGCAGACGCTGGAGCGGGCGCTCACTACCCTGCTGCGCGAAAAAATCGAGGTGACGGGGGCGGGCCGCACCGATACGGGCGTCAACGCTTCCTATTACGTGGCGCATTTCGACTGTGAGGAACCGGTGCCCGATCCGGCGCAGGTCGTCTACAAACTGAATTTCCTGCTTCCGGGCGATATCGCCGTCGGGAGCATGACGCCCGTCGGAGCGGATGCGCACGCGCGTTTCGCGGCCCGCGAACGCGAATACCGTTACTATATCGAACCGCGCAAGAATCCCTTTACGCGGGATGCGACGTGGCAGTATTACGTGCCGCTGGACATGGAACGGATGAACGAGGCGGCGGCTTCGCTGTTGGAATACGACGACTTCACCTCGTTCGCCAAGCTCAATTCGAACAACAAGACCAATATCTGCCGCATCATGCACGCCGCATGGACGGCCGACGAGCGTGGCGTGCTTTGCTTCACGATCCGCGCCGACCGTTTTCTGCGCAACATGGTCCGGTCGCTGGTCGGGACGCTGGTCGATGTGGGACGCGGGCGCTATACGCCCGACGGCTTCCGCGAGATCGTCGGGAGCCGCGACCTTTCGCGGTCGAGCGGCGGCGCTCCGGCGCAGGGATTGTTTCTGAGCGACGTGGTCTACCCGCCCGGCGTATTCGAACGAAAAACGTTTTACTAAACTCTAATACTTTAAAATTATGATCGGAACTATCATTTGGCTGATCGGTGTCGCCTGCGCAATCTGGTGCGTCATGGACATCTTCAAGAAAAACATTTCGACCGCCGGCAAAGTCATTGCCGCGATCGTGGTACTGCTGACCAGCTGGCTGGGACTTGCGGTCTATTATTTTTACGGCCGCAACCATCTGGAAGAGTGGTTCAGATAAGCTGCGGAGAGTCTCGGAAACGAGACTCTTTTTTTTGTTCCGGGGCGGGGGATGCGTCTCGTGGTTGCGCTTTAAGGCGAGGCCGGCCGCCGCGGATACGAAAACCGCCCCTTCCGGCAGGAGAGGGGCGGTTCTTTTGTTTATCGGCTTGATCTGTTTCGGCCTTACAAATGGATCGCGGCGCCCAGAGCCGCTTCGGCAGCTTCCATGACGCCCTCGTTCATCGTCGGGTGGGCATGGATCGTGCGGGCTATCCGGTGCCCCGTCGCGCCCAGCATCCGTGCCAGCGTCGGCTCGGCGATCATCTCCGTTACGTTCATGCCGACCATGTGGGCGCCCAGCAGCGTGTCGTCCTCGCCGAAGAGGAGTTTCACGAAGCCGTCGCGGTCGCCTGCGGCCGTGGCTTTGCCCGACGCCGTGAAGGGGAAACGCCCCGTCTTGTAGGCGATGCCCCGTTCCTGCGCCTGCTGCTCGGTCATGCCGACCGACGCCACTTCGGGCGAGGTGAAGACGCACGACGGAATGGTCGAATAGTCCACCGGAGCCGGATTGAGGCCGCATATGGCCTCCACGCAGCAGATTCCCTCCGCCGAGGCGACGTGCGCCAGCGCGGGGCCGCCCACGATGTCGCCGATGGCGTAAACGCCCGGAACGTTGGTGCGGTAGAACTGGTCTACGACTACCTTGTCCCGCTCGACGGCGACGCCCAGCTCTTCGAGACCGATATTTTCGATGTTGGATTTGATGCCCACGGCCGAAAGCACGATGTCGGCCGTCAGGGTTTCAGCGCCTTTCTTGCCCTCGATCTCCACCTCGCAGCGGCCTTCCGTATTGACGCGGACCGACTTTACGGTCGTCGATGTCAGCACCGCAGCGCGCAGTTTGCGGAATGCGCGCTCCATGGTCTTCGACACCTCTTCGTCCTCCAGCGGCATCATGCGGGGCATGTACTCCACGACGGTGACTTTGACCCCCAGCGCCGCATAGAACCAAGCGAACTCGCTGCCGATGGCGCCCGAACCCACGACGATCATCGTTTCGGGCAGTTTCGCAAGCGTCAGGGCCTGACGCGACGAGATGACGCGCTCGCCGTCGATGGGCATGAACGCCATTTCGCGCGGGCGCGCCCCCGTGGCCAGAACGATGTGGTCGGCTTCGTACTCCGTGCCGTCCACGTCGAGCTTTCCGGGGGCCGTGAGCCGTCCGAATCCCGGTATGAGGTCGATGTTGTTCTTGCCCAGCAGGAAGGCCACGCCTTTGCTCATGGTCTCGGCCACGCCGCGCGAGCGGGCCACGATTTTTTCCAGATCGGGCTTCACTTCGCCCGTGAGGTCGAGCCCGTAATGTGCGGCCGATTTGCAGTAGGTGTAAACCTGCGCGCTTTTCAGCAGCGCCTTGGTCGGGATGCAGCCCCAGTTGAGGCACACGCCCCCGGCTTCGGCCCGCTCCACGAGCGCCACTTTGCGGCCCAGCTGCGAAGCGCGTATGGCGGCGACGTAGCCGCCCGGTCCGCTTCCCACGACGATAATATCGTATTTCATAATTCGGTTGAATGTTTGTTGTCCGTTACCGTTCCCCTCTCGGTCCGGCCCGTCGGGACGGGATTTGCCGGAAGGGGCTTTGCCGCGTTATTTTACGACCCGGAGGATTTCTCCGTTGTCCTTCGCCACGGCGCGCTTCCATTTCTCGTTGTAACCGGGGAACTGGATCTTGTCGGGAATGTTCCTGCCGTTGCCGTTGTCCACGAAGTGCGCCGGTCCGCCGTCGCCGTCGAGGAAGGTCAGCACGTCGGCTTTCTCGCTCTTGACGTTGCCGTCCATATATTTCACCAGCAGGTATTTGTCCAGCTTAGACCAACGGTCGAACAACTGCTGCGCCGTCGCCGTGCTGAACGCCGTGAGGAACTTGCCGCGCGCTTTGGGCGAGAGCGACAGCGCTTCGGCGTCCACCTCGCGTACGGTTTTCAGCATGCCGTTCTCCCACTTGTCCACGACTTTGCGGATGTCGGCCGAAATCATGTCGTAACGCATGTAGGCGAAGTTGGTGACCCGGTTGAAGAGCCAGAACGCCGCCGTGGGCGAATATTCGAGCATCGAGCCGTTCTGCTCGCTCAGGCATGCGGGAACCTCCTGCGCCGAGCAGTAGATCGGCGTCAGGCACGAAGTCGCCGCGTCGTCCACGCCGAACCAGAGGATGCCCATGTCGGCGGGATTCCACGGCCGGGCCTGCGCCACGAACCAGAATCCGGTCTGCTGCGTAGCCGTCGCGCGTTCGTTGACATAGCTCACGCCGTCCACCTCGAACTCCATCGGACGCCAGCGGTAAGGGCATGCACTGCCGCCCGCGCCGATGTCGGCGGTCATGTCCATCGGGGTTCCCTCGTAATGGTCGCGCATGCAGTCGAAGACCGTTTTGGGCGACACTTTTTCGCGGGGCATGACCCACAGGGGCATGCGGTTCGCGGCGTTGTGGCCCATCGCATAATCCGCGTATCGGTCCATATCGTCGGCCACCGTGCGGAAGAAGGCCCAGACGCGGGCTTCGCAGGCGCGCAGGGCGCCGAAGTCGAGCGGCGCATATGCGTCGCAGAAACTGAAATCCGCGTCGGGGCCGTCGTAATACCCCATTTCGCGGGCGAACGAAACGACGTCGGGCGCGTAAAGGCAGTTTTCGGGGTCGTTCTTCGGGAAGGTCGTGATGCGCGCCTGATTGGCGTGCGCCGAAACATATCCGTCGGGAATGCGGCGTGCGACCCATACGATGCCCTTGTTGGCGTTGCCGCCCTTGCCGTCGGCCTTGTATCCCTTGCCGATCAGCTCCATGATCCACACTTCGTCGCGGTCGACGATCGAGAACGATTCGCCGCTCGACGCATAGCCGTAGGTGTTGGCCAGCTCGGCGATCGTGGCGATGGCCTCGCGGGCCGTCTTCGCACGCTGGAGCGTGATGTAAATCAGCGAACCGTAGTCGATCAGTCCGGTCGAGTCGGCCAGTTCCGGCCGGCCGCCGTATGTCGTCTCGCCGATGATGAGCGAATGTTCGTTCATGTTGCCCACCGTCGAGTAGGTCTCGCGCAGCTGGGGAATGTCGGTCAGATAGCGTCCCGTGTCCCATTCGTAGACGGGCATCATGGTGCCGGCCTTGTGGCTTCCGCCGGGTGTGTGGTACAGCGCGCCGTACAGCGCGTGCGAGTCGGCGGCATAGGAGACCATGGCCGAACCGTCGGTCGAGGCTCCCTTGGTGACGATGAAATTGGTGCAGGCCGCTGCCGCGCCGTAGGCGAATACGGCCGTTGCAGCAAGGCAATAGCGGAGTTTTTTCATAGATTTCTAAGGTTTTGATTCCAAATGTACGAAACAAATCCTAAACGGCAAAACGCCGCGCGGGTGAAAAGCGCGATTTTATTTGGATATAAGGGCGTTAAACCTTATCTTTGCGTCGAATGCGAACCGGTCGTATTCCGGCCCTCCCCCGGTGCCGGAGGATGACAACAGACTGACGACGATGAAGAAATACCTGCTTTTGCTGCTGCTCGGAACTTTCCTCTGCGCATGCAGTTCGGACGACGGCGAAGGAATCCCTTTCGTAACCGACGTGGTGATGCCCTCCGAGGCGCGGACGTTCGCCCCCGGCGACGAGGTGACCGTTTCGGCCAAAGGATTCGAAGCCGGCGACGACATCATGCTGCGCATCGCGTGGCCCCTGACCAACGCGGCGATCAGCGAAGGCTACGCCGACGGCGTCTGGGGCGTAGTGACCTCCCGCACCGAGTCGAGCATCACGTTCCTCGCTCCCGGCGGCTATCCTGCGGGTACGGCCGAGGTGAAGCTTTTCCGCCGCGGCAAAGCCATGCCGCTCGGCAGGATCTCCGTTTCCGACGGCACGCCACCTGCGTCGTATACGCTCTACGGGGTTTGCAATGACGATACGGGCGAGGTCGCAATCAGCGAATTCGACATGCAAACGGGCGAAATCGTCCGCACCGAACGGTTCCCCGGCAGCCACTTCATCCATCCGGTGAACCGCCCCGGTTCGAACTGCATCTTCGGACTCTCGCTCGACGGCGGAAAACGGTCGGCCGCCTTCTACGACCTGACGATGCGCTATTTCAGAAATTCCGGCGGCGACCGTGTCGTGACGACCGGCGTGCTGCCCAATTCGGAAGCCGCCTACCTGTTGTGCGAAGACAATTACTGCATCATTCTGGGCATGACCGAAACCCGCACCAGCGTCGTCGTGCCGCCTTCGTGGCGGATGCCGGAGGGTATCGGCGCCGGAATGCTGACCGGCAGTCCCTTCGTGATGAACAGCGACGGCTATGTGATGCTCTCCGTGAACAACGCCGAGGGATGCTATACGCCGATGGTGTTCGGCATGCGTTCGGCAGGCGCCGAAGCGCGGCTCGGCGATCCGGTCTATGCCGACGGGATGATCCCCTTCTGGATCGTGGAATCCGCGTCCGATGCCGCCGGACCGAAACACTCCGTCTGCTGCGGCTATGCCGTGGTGAAGGACGGCGCGACGGAACTCCGGCTGTACGATCCCGTGGCGATGACCTTCGGAGAGGTGCTGGCGGCAGTGCCGGCCGCCGTACGCTCGGTAACGGCCGTGACCTTCCCCGACAGCGATATTCAGGATCGTATTTACATGCTCTGCGACTTGGGCGACGGCGGAAGCCGGGTGCAGGTCTACGACCGTGCGGCGAAGTCGCTCGACATCTTTTCCGGGACCGTTTACTGTACGGAAATCGTGCTGGTGCGCTGATCCTGCGGGAAAATAACGGCATGCAGGCCCGGAATTTTTCCGGGCTTGTTCCGTCTTGTACGAATTTTGCGTATTTTTACGCATCGAAATCAAGCTTACTATGTCTATAGCATGTCAATTATCGTTCGTGCGCAGCACGCTGCCCGAAGACGTCACGCTGGTCGCCGTGTCGAAGACCCACCCCGTGGAGGCGATACGCGAAGCCTACGACGCGGGACACCGCGTCTTCGGCGAGAGCCGTCCGCAGGAGCTGCGCGAAAAATACGAGGCGCTGCCCCAAGATATCGAGTGGCACATGATCGGCCACCTGCAGACCAACAAGATCAAATATATTGCGCCGTTCGTCTCGCTGATCCATTCGGTGGACAGCGCGCGTCTGGCCGAAGCCATCCAGCGCGAGGCCGCCAAATGCGGCCGCACGATCGAGATTTTGCTGGAGATACATGTCGCCGACGAAGAGACCAAGTCGGGCTGGGAGATCGGGGAGCTTATGCGGTATGTCGGCACGGCGCCCTTCGCCCGGATGCCCGATGTCTGCGTCCGCGGCGTGATGGGCATTGCGACCAATACCGACGACGGGGAGGTTATCCGCCGGGATTTCACGGAGCTGAAACGCTGTTTCGACCTTTTGCAGCCCTATTTCGGGGCGCGGTTCAACGTGTTGTCGATGGGCATGTCGCACGACTACCCCTTCGCCGTCGAATGCGGGTCGAACATGGTGCGCGTCGGGTCGCTGATTTTCGGGGAGAGGGACTACGCGAAGTAAACGGAGAAGCCGTCCGTTCCGGCCGCGGTAAATCCCCGGAGGTGCGCAGGAGCGGGATTATAAACGGCGGACAGCCGGAATGAAGCCTAAATTTGAAAAATGAATCGTATTATGAAGGTAGGATTTATCGGATTCGGAAATATGGCGCAGGCTCTTGCCGAAGGGTTTGCCGCGACGGGGGCGTTGAAGCCCTGCCAGATCGGCGCCTGCGCCCGCGACCGGGCCAAACTGCGGCGCAATACGGAGCCGAAAGGCTTTCTGGCTTTCGACGATGCCGCCCGTGTCGCGGAGTTCGCCGACATGGTGATCGTAGCCGTGAAACCCCATCAGGTCGAAGCGGTTTTGTCGCCCGTGAAGGAGCTGCTGGCCGGGAAAATCGTCGTTTCGGTGGCTGCCGGCATGACGTTCGGAAAGTACGAAACCATACTTGCGCCCGGAACGCACCATCTCAGTACGGTTCCCAACACGCCGGTCGCCGTCGGCGAGGGAATCGTTGTCTGCGAACGTCTCCACTCGCTCTCCGATGCCGAGTGGAAAGAGACGGAGCGGCTGTTTTCGCACGTCGGGCTGGTGATGCAGGTCGATACTCCCCTGCTGGGACTTGCCGGGACGATCTGCGGCTGCGGTCCCGCGTTCGTGGCGATGTTCATCGAAGCGCTCGCCGACGCCGCCGTCAAACACGGCATCGCACGCGCCGACGCCTACCGCATGGTCAGCCAGATGGTCGTCGGCACGGGCAAATTGCAGCTGGCGACGGGACAGCATCCCGGCGCGATGAAGGATGCGGTTTGTTCGCCCGGCGGCACGACGATCGTCGGCGTCGCCGAACTCGAACGCAAAGGTTTCCGCGGCGCGGTGATCGACGCCGTGGACGCGATTCAGAACAAAAAGTAATCGGATTTTATCTAAAAAAGCCCGGACCGGACGTCCGGGCTTTTTTGTCTGTCATGTCAGTGTGCAGGAGCGCCGCGAAGGACGTGTCGTGCGCGTTCGACCGGACTTGGATGCCGGCGCTTGTCTTGTGACTGCGGCGGGGGTATGTCCGGAGCGGACGTTACTTTGCGGTACGCGGGTTTGCGACCGAGTCGCGGACGATCCTTTCAGGCGGCAGTTGCAGTTGCGTCCGGCAGCGTACCTCCTCCCGGATGCTCTCCAGCAGCAGCCTGACGGCTGTTTTTCCGATCTCTTCGACGGGCTGGCCGATGCGGGTTATGGCCGGAACCAGAAAATCCAGATAGGGATTGTCGTCGAACGACACCACGGAAATATCTTCGGGGATCCGCAAACCCGATTCGCGTATGGCTTTGACCGCGCCGAGCAGGATCGTATTGCTCAGGGCGAATATCGCCGTGGGGCGGTCGGGACCTGCCACGGCGAGCTTGGTCTGCCGGTAGCCGTTCTCCAGCGAGAATGCGTCGCCGGTTATGATGGCTTCCTCCTGCAGTCCCGCTTGTCGGAGCGCGTCGAGATAACCCTGCACGCGCCGGCGGTTCGGCATCGAATGGGGAACGCCCTGTATGCAGGCGATTCTGCGGTGTCCTCTCTGCAGCAGAATCCGGGTCGCCTCCACGCCTCCGCGGTAGTTGTCGGTGCAGACGTACGGCAGCGAGGTGCGCTCGAAACTGCGGTCCACCAGCATGACGGGAACCGAGCGGTCCACCTTTTCGAGGTGGTCGGGCGTCCGGCCGCACGGAACGGCCACGATGCCGTCCACCCGGCGCGAAAGCATCGTCCGGATGCCCTCCTGCTCGTTTTCTTCGTTCTCCATGGTATCGACCACCATTACCGTATATCCGTGGCTGCGGGCTTCCCGGATGATGGCGCTGGCGATGTCGGCGAAATAGGGGTTCGACACCTGCGGAATCAGTAAGCCCAGCGTATTGGTGCGCTTCATGCGCAGTCCTTTCGCCAGAAGGCTCGGCGTGTAGTCGCACCGTCTGGCTTCGGCGAGGATCAGCTCGACGGTTTTCCGGCTGATGCGGTATTTCTCCGCCTGTCCGTTCAGCACCCGCGAAACGGTCGATATGGCGAATCCGGTCCGTTTGGATATGGTGACCAGCGTCTCTTTCATGCGGCGTTCTGTTATATTATCTTATCTTATGGCTGCCGGAACCCGTATGGCTGCCGGCCCCGTTTCCGGTCCTTCCGGTCCTTCCGGTCTGCTCCCCGGTCTGTCCCCGGTCTGCTCTTTAACTTGCTCTCCGACCTGCTTCCCGACCTGCTCTTCAACCGGCTCTCCGGCCGGCAGTCCCGCCTGCCCGAATAGGCCGGTGCGTATTGTTGCCCGGTTTTTGTTCCGAACAAAAGTAGCCATTTTTTCGGATGCGGCAAGAAAATAATGATAGGCATATGAAAAAATACCATAAAAAAGCTTGCAATTTTCTTTTATTGTCTTTATACTTGCATATGTGATTGCACAAACGATTGCGCAACACTTGACATTGATAATCTGAAATTATAACCTATGGAAAAAATTGTGATTGTCGGCAGCGCCAATACCGACCTGATCGTCCGGGCCGACCGGATTCCGTCGCCCGGCGAGACCGTTCTCGGCGGCGAATTCCGGATCGTTTCCGGCGGCAAAGGCGCCAATCAGGCCGTCGCCGTCGCGCGGCTGGGCGGCGACGCCCTTTTCGTGGCGCGTATCGGGACCGACCTTTTCGGAGATGAGCTGATGGCCCGCTACACCGCGGAAAAGATGGATACTTCGCATGTCGTCCGCGATTCTCAGGCCCCTACGGGTGTGGCGCTCATCACGGTCGATAATTCGGCCGAAAACTGCATCGTCGTGGCTCCCGGTGCGAATGCGCGGCTTTCCAGAAAGGATATCGACGACGTCCGGCCCGAACTGGCGAAGGCCGGCTATCTGCTGATCCAGCTCGAAATACCGCTCGAAACCGTGGAATACGCGATACAGACCGCCGCCGAATTGGGCGTGAGGGTGATTCTCAATCCGGCGCCTGCGGCGCAGATCGACGAAAAGTACCTGAAATACGTCTACCTCCTTACGCCCAACGAGTCGGAGTGCGCCCTGCTTACGGGACGTCCCGTACTGAACGGGACGGATGCGGCAGCCGCAGCGGAGACGCTGTTGAACAAGGGGGTGAAGAACGTGATCGTCACCTGCGGTTCGCGCGGCGCGCTCGTGAAAAATGCCGATACCTGCGCCGTGGTGCCCGCATGCCGTGTTTCGGCGGTCGATACGACCGCGGCGGGCGACGTTTTCAACGGGGCGCTGACCGTGGCGCTGGCGGAAGGCTTGCCGCTCTTGGACGCCGCGCGCTTCGCCACCCACGCCGCCGCCCTCTCGGTGACCCGCATCGGGGCGCAAAGCTCGATTCCGACGCGCCGCGAAGTGGACGACGCCCGTTTTGCGAATAACGGCCGATCCGCCGACCGAATGACAACCCTTTAAAACTTCGAATATGTTTGTAGTAAACAATTATGCGACAGCCGTGATACTCTGCATTGTCACGATGCTGTGCTGGGGCTCGTGGGGCAACACCCAGAAACTGGCAGGCAGGACATGGCGTTATGAACTCTTCTACTGGGACTATGTCGTCGGCATGCTCCTTTTTTCGCTGATCCTCTGCTTTACGCTGGGCAGCATCGGCAGCGAAGGGCGTCCCTTCCTCGAAGATCTCGCGCAGGCTGCGCCCAAGGCCCTCGGCAGCGTACTGCTCGGCGGCGTCATCTTCAACGCCTCGAACATCCTGCTTTCCGCCTCCGTGTCGCTGGCCGGACTGGCCGTTGCCTTTCCGCTGGGCGTGGGTCTGGCGTTGGTGTTGGGCGTGGTCATCAATTACATGGGAGCGCCGAAGGGCGACCCCGTCATTCTGTTCCTCGGCGTGGTGCTGATTGTCATCGCCATCGTCTGCAACGGAATCGCTTCAGGACGGGTCCGGAAGGAGCCGGGTTCCTCGGCGCAAAACCGCAAAGGCATTCTGCTGGCGGTGCTGGCCGGCGTCCTGATGTCGTTCTTCTACCGCTTCGTGGGCGCGGCGATGGACCTCGACAACTTCGAATCCCCCACCCCCGGCATGCTGACGCCCTATTCGGCGATCTTCATCTTCTCGGTGGGCGTTCTGCTGAGCAACTTCGTCTTCAACACGCTCGTCATGAAACGGCCCTTCGTCGGTACGCCGGTCGGTTACGACGCCTATTTCAAAGGCTCGGCCCGCACCCATTTGGTCGGGATGCTGGGCGGCGCGGTCTGGTGTCTGGGTACGGCGTTCAGCTATATCGCCGCAGGTAAGGCCGGGGCCGCCATTTCCTATGCGCTGGGACAGGGTGCGCCGATGGTCGCCGCCGTCTGGGGCGTTTTCGTCTGAAAGGAGTTCCGGGGCGCGGGCCGCTCGGTGGGCTGGCTGCTGGCGGTCATGTTCCTCTTCTTTATTCTCGGTCTGGCATGTGTCATTCTCTCCGGAGGCAACTGAATAACCTGAAACGATGAAGAAACTTTTGATTCTGGCGGCGCTTGCTGCCCTCTGTATGCCGGCGGTCCGGGCGCAGCAGACGCCCGCCGCACCCCTGCGGGTGATTTTCGATACCGACATGGGCAACGACGTGGATGATCCGCTGGCGCTCGATATGCTTTACAAGGCGGTGGACCGGGGTGAAATCATCCTGCTCGGCATCCTCAGCAGCAAGGATACCGAATTCTCGCCCCGCTATATAGATATGATGAATACGTGGTACGGCTATCCCGAAATACCGGTCGGAAGGGTCCGTGACGGCGTGGTGCTCAAACGCGACGACTACGCGCGCGCTGTCTGCGAGTCGGGACTTTTCCCCCGCAGCCGCAGGGACCGGGACTACGGCGATCCCGTAACCCTTTACCGCCGCCTGCTGGCCGAGAGTCCCGACAGCTCGGTCGTGGTCGTCTCCGTCGGTTTCTCGACCAATCTCGGCCGCCTGCTGGAGAGCTGGGGCGACAAATATTCGCCGCTGGACGGCATCGAACTGGTGAAGCGCAAGGTGAAGTTCTGTTCGGTGATGGGCGGAAGCTTCGGCGACAAGCCCCGCGCCGAATACAATATCGTGAACGACATCCCCAACGCCAAGCGGCTTTTCGCGCTCTGTCCCGTACCCGTGGCGGTCGTGTCGCTCGAACTGGGCAAGACGGTGAATTATCCCGGAGCCAGTATCGAAACCGATTTTGCGTGGGCCGGAAAGCACCCGATGGTCGAGGGCTACAAAGCCTACCGCAAGATGCCTTACGACCGTCCTACATGGGACATGATGTCGGTGCTGTATGTCCTGCGTCCCGAAATGTTCGGGGTGTCCGAACCGGGAATCATCTGCGTGGACGATCAGGGATACACCTATTTCACGCCGACGCCGCGCGGAAAGCATACGGTGCTCACCCTGACGCCCGGACAGCAGGATGCCGTGCTGCGATTCTTCGTGCGGGAGCTCTCTTCGAAGCCTGCGAAGTACAGATAGATACCCCTGCGGTCTGGGAGACGGCTCCTTGGGGGCGCGGTCTTTTGACGAAATAAGCCGGAGTCCGAGACTCCGGCTTATTTCGTGTCCGGGGCTTGGGAGCCCCGTATGCGGTGCGCCGCCCTACCTCACCCGCAGCGAGCGGCCGATGCGCAGCACCGTGGTCGATTTGATATTGTTCATGCGGCAGATGTTGTTTACCGTCGTGCCGTATCTGCGGGCTATTGCACCCAGCGTATCGCCCGACTTGATGCGGTGATACTTCATGGCGGCCTTTTCGGCGGCCTCCTTCTTGTCCTGCTCCTCGTTGGCGATCTCGTCGTCGAAGTCCTGCCCCGCGTTCGAATAGATGCTGAAGAACGATTTCTTCAGCAGGAACGTTTCTCGGCTCAGGATGCCGTTCTTGAAGTCGATCAGCCGTTCGGGGTCGAACGACTGGCCGTAATAGCGCGTCTCGAAATGCAGATGCGGACCCGTCGAGCGTCCCGTCGAGCCGCCCAGACCGATGATCTGTCCCGCTTCGACCCACTGGTTCGGCTCGACCATGCGCTCCGAAAGATGGCCGTAATAGGTCTCCAGCCCGTTGTCGTGGCGGATGATGACCAGATTTCCGTACCCGCCCTTGTTGTATTCCGAGATTCGCACCCGGCCGCAGAATGTGGCGTAAACCGGATCGCCCGTCTTGAGCGGCAGATCGACGCCCTGATGCTGGCGGCGACGGCGCGGACCGTACTTGCCGCGCGGATGCACCGAGCCCTGATACGGGCAGTGGTAGCCGGTCAGCGAGTCGATCAGGTCGATGACCACCGACTGGGGCATCGACGACATGTCTACCTCCTTGTAGGGGAAGAGCGTCTTCGTGTCCCAGTATTTCTCGAAGATGGTGCTGTCCTTGGCCACTTCGCGGTTGCGGACGTATTTCCATGTGTTGTTGCTGTAGAGCACCACCTGCACCGCGTCGTTGCCTGAGTCGAGCGTGTCGAGGACTACGACGTCGTTGGTATCGAAAATCGACTCGATCTGCTTGGGCGCCAGCCGCAGGCGCAGCGCGGCGATGGAATCCACCGCTGCGGCCTCTTCGGGCGACAGGGCTGCGACGTGCAGCGAATCGGTTTTCTCCGCGGCCTGCGGTTCGGCGGCCGCGGCCGTGAGCGCCGCTACGGCGGCCATACATGTAAGGCAGTATTTTTTCATACGCAGTCTATTGTTGTCTGATAAGTTCCTCGGCGGCTTCCAGCGCCTTGTAAAATTCCTCACCGAAGCGTCGCACGATCGGCTCCCTGAGTGCCTTGTAGACCGGGATTCCCAGTTTCCGTCCGCACTCGCGCGCCGGGGCGCACACCGACCAGCGGTGGTAGTTCAACCCTACCGTGCCGTTCGAAAACCGCATGAGCCGGATCGGATATAAATGGCATGAGATCGGCTTGCGGAACGCCGTCTTCCCCTCCAGCCACGCCTTTTCCACGGCGCAGAGCGTGATGCCGTTCTCCCGGTAGGTATAGGCGCACTCGGCGTCGTCGACCAGCGGCGTGGTCAGGTCCCCGTCCTCGTCCACGACCATGAAGCCCTGCCGCTCGACGGCTTCGATGCCTTCGGGCGTCATGTAGGGCTTGTAGGCTTCGTATTCGCGTTCGAGAATATCGACCTCTTCCGCTTCGAGCGGCGCTCCGGCGTTGCCTTCGACGCAGCAGATGCCCTTGCAGGCCGCGATGTCGCATGCGAAGCACTCGCGCAGCAGGTCGGCGCTTACGATTTTGTCGTCTATCTCGATCATTTGCGGCAGGTGTCGGCGATAACGAGGTCGAACATCTCCCCCAGCGTCATGCCCATGGCCTTCGCCTGCTTGGGCACGATGCTTCCCGCACTCATGCCGGGAATGGAGTTGATCTCTATCATATAGGGTTTGCCTTCGGGCGTGACGATGAAATCGACGCGCACCACGCCCGAACAGCGGCACGCCTTGTAGGCGATGCGTGTCATGCGGTGCAGCTCCTCCGCGATTTCGGGTGCGATCTGCGCCGGGGTTATCTCGTCCGAATACCCTTCGGTGTATTTGGCCTGATAGTCGAAGAAGTCCTTCTTGGAGACGATCTCCGTGATCGGGAACAGATATTCCCGGCCCCCCGCCACCATCATGCCGCAGCCCATTTCGCGGCCTTCGATGCACTCTTCGATCAGCACTTCGTCGCTCTGGGCGAAAGCCGCTTCGACGGCGGGCAGCACCTCGTCGCGCGTGTGGACCTTCGTCACGCCGAACGAACTGCCGCTGGCGTTTGGCTTGATGAAAAGCGGAAGCCCGAATTCGGCGATTACTTCGTCCGGGTCCGCGGTCTCGCCCTTGCAGAGGAAAATTTCACGGGCGAGGTTGATGCCGCGGCCCGCCACGGTGCGCTTGGTGGTGACTTTGTCGAACGTGATGACCGAAGAGGTCATCGAACACGACGAATAGGGAACGCCCATCATGTCCAGATAACCCTGCAGCCTGCCGTCCTCGCCGGGCGTGCCGTGGATGATGATCAGCGCATAGTCGAAAACCTTGCGTTCGCCCTCCACCGTCAGCGAGAAGTCGTTCTTGTCCACCTGCCATTGGCGGCCGTCGGGGGCCGTGTAGTGCCAGTCGCGGTGGTGGAGGTCTATGACCGTAATGTCGTATTTTTCGTGGTCCAGCGCCGATTCGATCTGCGCGGCGCTCTGAAGCGCGATTTCCCGTTCGGGCGAATCGCCGCCCGCCATGAGGGCAATCTTCAAACGTGTCATTGTCAGGGGTTGTATATGTCTTTGTATCTGAATTCCAGTATTTCCTGCACCATCTGCGCATACTGCCGCGCTTCGGCGTGGCTGTCGTCCAGCTGCAGC
Organism: Alistipes finegoldii DSM 17242; assembly: GCF_000265365.1. Lineage (NCBI taxonomy): Bacteria > Pseudomonadati > Bacteroidota > Bacteroidia > Bacteroidales > Rikenellaceae > Alistipes > Alistipes finegoldii. The sequence continues at coordinate 3,706,130 of NC_018011.1, read as the reverse complement.
ACGCGGTTGAAGTCGTTGAGCGCCGCGCCCCACTCGTTGAGCCGGTAATGGAGTTTGCCGCGCTCGGTGTACAGTTCCGTATTTTCGGGTTCCGCGGCGATCTGCGCCGTCAGTGCGGCCTTGCGTGCCGCCGGGCTCCAAAGCCCTTTGCGGCGGATGTACTCCGCGACTCCCGCGTCGAGCATCTGCGAGACGTCCTCGCCCCGCTCGATCCGTCCGCGCACCTCCGTCGAGGAGAAATCCTGCAGCGGAGCATCCTCCAGCACGGTGATGCGTCCGGCGAAACGCCCGACCTGCTCGCCGCGGCGGGGATAGACGTATATCGGGTATTCGAGTATTTTTTCGTACTCCTTCCAGCCGTCGAGCCGTTCGAGCTGGTCGGCGCCCATCAGGATCGAAAACTCCATCTCCGCGCCGTGGTTCTCGGTCAGATAGCGCAGCGTGTCGATTGTGTACGAGGGTTTGGGCAGCAGAAACTCCACCACCGAAGGTTTGATCCGCTCCGGCAGGCGCGATGCGGCGCAGGCCCTTTCCGCCATCTCGAAGCGGTCCATTTCGGGCGCCAGTTCGGCGGCCCGCTTGTAGGGGCTTTGGGGCGAGACGACGAGCACCGCTTCGTCGCACAATCCCTGCTCCACGACATATTCGGCCAAGGCGATATGGCCTTTGTGTACGGGGTTGAACGACCCGAAATAGAGCATTACGCGTTTCATGACCGGCCGGTTATGAATTCGTCGATGATGCGGGTGGTCTCGGCGATGGCTTCGTCGAGCGAGTCGTTCACGACGATGTGATCGAATTCGGGGGCTTTCGTCAGCTCGAATTCGGCCTTCGCCACGCGGCGGTCGATCACCTCCGGGGCATCCGTGCCGCGGCCTTCGAGCCTGCGGCGCAGCTCCTCGACCGAAGGCGGCATGACGAATATCGAGCATGCGTCGCCGCCGAAGATACGCTTGAGATTGATGCCGCCGATCACGTCCACGTCGAAAACGATGATGTTGCCTTTGGCCCAGATGCGCTCAACTTCCGAGCGCAGCGTGCCGTAGCAGGTGCCTTTGTAAACCTCTTCCCACTCCACGAACCGGTTTTCGGCCACGGCCTGCATGAACTCTTCGTGCGTCATGAAGTGGTAGTCGCAGCCGTGCCGTTCGCATCCGCGGGGTGCGCGGCTGGTCGCCGAAACCGAAAATTCGAACTGCGGAAAACGCTTCAGCAATTCGCGTACGATGGTGGTTTTTCCCGAACCGCTCGGAGCGGAGAATATTACGACCTTGCCCATTATAATATGTTCAGTACCTGTTCCTTGATCTTTTCCAGCTCATCCTTCATCTTGACTACCAGAATCTGGATGTTCGATTCGTTGGCCTTCGACCCCATGGTGTTGATCTCACGGCCCATTTCCTGCGCGATGAAGCCCAGTTTGCGGCCTGCGCCCTCTTCGCCCGCGGCCACTTCGCGGAAGTATCTGCAGTGGTTCGCAAGGCGGACCTTCTCTTCGGTGATGTCGAGCTTTTCGAGGTAGAAGATCATCTCCTGCTCCAGCCTGTTGCGGTCCACGTCGGCCTGCAGCTTTTCGAGGTTGTCCAGAATCCGGGCCTTGATGGTCTCCGTGCGGGCCTTTTCGAAAGGCACGACCTCTTCCTTGTAGCTTTCGATCCTGTCCACGCGGCCGAGCAGGTCGGCGATCAGGATGGCGCCTTCCTGCATGCGGAATGCGTCGAGCCGGGCGGCGGCGGCTTCCGTCGCGGCGATCAGCGCCGCATGCTCCTCGTCGGATATGCTCTCCGTTTCGGTCGATACCACTTCGGGCAGACGCATGATGACGGGCACGATGGCGTCGTAGTCGGCGTCGATGCCCGCGAAGGCCAGCGTGTCGGTCATTTGGCGCAGGTATTCGCGGAACACCTCTTTATTTATACGCGCCGGCGTCTCCACGGCCTGCGACTCGACGGTCACGAAGACATCGACCTTGCCGCGCTGGATCGTGCGGGCGATGATGTTGCGTATTTCGTATTCCGACTGGCGGTATACGGCCGGCAGCCGCAGTCCGAGGTCGAGCTGTTTGGAGTTGAGCGAGCGGATTTCTACCGTGATCTTTTTATTTTGCAGAGCGGCTTCGCCTTTGCCGAAGCCCGTCATCGATTTTACCATTGCGGCGGATGTTAAGTTTCGGCAAAAGTAATAAAAACAATTCAAAAATGCCGGGTGTTCGGGACGCCGGGTGAAATTTCTTTGAACAAGTTTTGCACAAGTGTTGTATTCTCAGGAATATTTTATTTATATTTGTGTTAGCAAACTAACAGAATGGAGTTCCGAAACCCTAAATTCACATCAGAATATTATGAAAAAGCACAATTTCAACGCGGGACCGTCGATCCTTGCAGACGAAGTACTTGAAAATGCGGCCAAAGCGATTATCGATTTCAACGGGTCGGGCCTTTCGCTGCTTTCGATTTCGCACCGCACCAAGGATTTCGACGACGTGATGGCCGAAGCCGACGCGCTTTTCCGCGAGATGCTCGACATTCCTGAGAACTACAAGATTTTCTATATCGGCGGCGGCGCCAGCACCTTCTTTTACGAGGTGCCCGCCAACTTCCTCGGTAAGAAAGCAGGTTACGTGAATACCGGCGTCTGGGCGAAGAAAGCCATGAAGGAGGCCAAGCGTTACGGCGAAGTGGAATTGCTGGCGTCGTCCGAAGACCGCAATTTCACCTATATTCCCAAGGGTTTCGCCATCCCCTCCGATCTGGATTACGTGCATATCACCTCCAACAATACGATCTACGGCACCGAGTACCACGAGGACCTCGTTTCGCCCGTTCCCCTGATCGCCGACATGTCGTCGGACATCCTTTCGCGTCCGGTCGATGTGACCAAGTACGCCATGATCTACGGCGGCGCGCAGAAGAACCTCGCCCCTGCGGGCGTTGCGTTCGCCATCATCCGCGAGGATATGCTCGACAAGATCGTGCGCGACCTGCCGACGATGGTTTCGTTCCGCACCCATGTCGAGAACGGCTCGATGTTCAATACGCCGCCCGTGTTCCCGATCTACGTGCTCAAGGAGACCCTCAAGTGGCTCAAGTCGATCGGCGGCGTTCCCGAAATCTACCGCCGCAATCAGGCCAAGGCCGCGCTGCTCTACGACGAGATCGACCGCAACCCGCTCTTCCGCGGCACGGTGGACAAGGAGGACCGTTCGCTGATGAACATCTGTTTCGTGATGGCCGACGGTTACGAGGAGCTGGCTCCCGAATTCATGGAGGCCGCCAAGAGCCGCGGCATCGTGGGCATCAAGGGCCACCGGCTGGTGGGCGGTTTCCGCGCTTCGTGCTACAACGCACTGCCCGTCGAGAGCGTCAGGGTGCTTGTGGAGTGCATGCAGGAGTTCGCCGCCAAACACGCGAAATAACATCCGTCCATGGCGCATTTTTTTACCTTTACACCGAGGAAACGTGCGGCGTCGGACATAGATTTTATTCATTTAATCGAAAATACAGGTATGAAAATATTGGTTGCGACGGAAAAGCCCTTTGCCAAGAAGGCCGTAGACGGCATCCGTCAGATCGTCGAAGGCGCCGGATACGAACTGGCCCTGCTCGAAAAATATACCGACAAATCGGAACTGCTCTCGGCCGTGGCCGACGTGGATGCGCTGATTATCCGCAGCGACAAGGTGACGGCCGAAGTCATCGAAGCGGCGCGGAACCTCAAGATCGTGGTGCGTGCCGGTGCCGGTTACGACAACGTGGACCTCGCGGCGGCTACCGCACGCGGCATCGTGGTGATGAACACTCCGGGCCAGAACTCCAACGCCGTGGCCGAACTGGCGCTCGCCATGATGATTTTCATGGCCCGCAACGGCTTCACGCCCGGCACGGGTTCCGAGATTCAGGGCAAGACCCTCGGTATCCATGCTTACGGCAACGTGGGCCGGCTGGTGGGCCGCAAGGGCAAGGCGATGGGCATGAACGTGATCGCCTACGATCCTTTTATCACCGATTCGGCCGTTTTCGAGGCCGACGGCGTGAAAAAAGTGAATTCGGTCGAAGAATTGTATAAGAACTCGGACTACCTCTCGCTGCATATCCCCGCGACGGAGCAGACCAAAGGCTCGATCGGCTACGACCTGCTGATGTCGATGCCCAAGGGCGCGACGCTGGTCAATACCGCCCGCAAGGAGGTGATTGACGAGCAGGGAGTGATGAAGGCCCTGACCGAACGCGAAGACCTGAAATACATTACCGACATCGCCGCCGGCATCCAGTCCGAGCTGAACGAAAAATTCGGCAGGCGGGTGTTCGCCACGGCGAAGAAGATGGGCGCCGAGACCGCCGAAGCCAACATCAACGCCGGCCTTGCCGCCGCGAATCAGATCGTGGACTTCTTCAAGAACGGCAATACCCGGTTTCAGGTGAACAAATAGTGTATAACATATGAATCATAACATATGGTAAGAATCAAACCTTTCCGGGGAATACGCCCCCCGAAACAGTACGCTTCCGAGGTGGCGTCGCGTCCCTACGACGTGCTGAACTCCGCCGAGGCGAAGGCCGAAGCCACCGAGCGTTCGCTGCTGCACATCATCAAGCCCGAAATCGACTTCGACCCCATTGCGGACGAACATTCGCAGGAGGTTTACGACAAGGCCGTCGAAAACTTCCGCGCATGGCGCGAAAAGGGCTGGCTCGAACAGGATCCCGAAGAGTACTATTATATCTATGCGCAGACGATGGACGGCCGTACGCAGTATGGTCTGACGATGTGCTGCAACTACGAGGATTACCTTTCGGGCGCGATCAAGAAGCACGAACTGACGCGCCCCGACAAGGAGGAGGACCGCATGATCCACGTCCGCAACCAGAAAGCCAATATCGAACCGGTGTTTTTCGCCTATCCCGACAACGCCGAGATCGACGCCATCGTGGCCGGCGTGGTGGAAAACAACGCTCCTGAGTACGATTTTACGGCCGCCGACGGCTTCGGACATAAGTTGTGGGTGATTCGCGACAGGAAGACCAACAACCGTATTACGGAGATTTTCAAGGATATTCCGGCGCTGTACGTCGCCGACGGCCATCACCGCACGGCCGCCGCGGCGCGTGTGGGACAGGAGTGCCAGCGCAGGAATCCCGACCATACGGGTTGTGAGGAGTACTGCTACTTCCTTGCCGTGACCTTCCCCGCGGGCCAGCTACGCATCATCGACTACAACCGCGTGGTGAAGGACCTGAACGGTCTGACCTCCGCCCAGCTGCTCGAAAAGCTGGCCGAAAACTTCACCGTCGAGGACAAGGGCGCCGAAGAGTACCGCCCTTCGGGACTGCATAACTTCTCGATGTACCTCGACGGCCGTTGGTACAGCCTGACGGCCAAGCCCGGCACTTACGACGACAACGACCCGATCGGGGTGCTGGACGTCACGGTGCTGTCGAATCTGGTGCTGGACCGGATTCTGGACATCAAAGACCTGCGCACTTCGAAGCGGATCGACTTCGTGGGCGGCATTCGCGGTCTGGGCGAGCTGAAACGCCGCGTGGACAGCGGCGAGATGAAGGCGGCTTTCGCCCTCTATCCCGTCTCGATGCAGCAGCTCATCAACATCGCCGACACGGGCAACATCATGCCTCCGAAGACGACGTGGTTCGAGCCGAAACTCCGCTCCGGCGTGGTGATCCACTCCTTCGAGGAGTAGCCGCCGTCCGCGTTCGATTGAAAGACAGCCTTTTCGGGCTGTCTTTTTTTTGCGGATGCGCCGGAATCGCTATCTTGCAGTAATGCTGGTCTTTTCCGTGTGGAGCCTCTTTTTCCTCGTCTGGTTCTGCATCGGCGGCCATAGGGGCGAAAATAAATACGGACCCGATCCCAAGGCGGAATAAAACCTCCGAAATGTTTTGTGTGCAGAGCGTTCGGGATGCTGGATTCCGGCCGCACTGCTTTCACTTATCCGTTTTTCGTGATAAGATTTGTTGCATTCGTTTAGAATCTTCGGGATTTTTTTATATATTTGTAAGGAACTTAACAAAACTACGGCTTATGGCTAAAATAAAAGGAACAGTCGTTGTCGATAAGGAACGCTGCAAAGGATGCGGAGTGTGCGTCGCTTCGTGTCCGTGCAATGTGCTGGGCATGTCGGCTGAGGTGAACAGCAAGGGCTACCCCGTGGCCCGGATGGCAAATCCCGACGCCTGCATAGGCTGCGCTTCGTGCGCGGTGATTTGCCCGGACAGCGTCATCACGGTTTATCGTCAAAAAATCGAGTAAGCTATGGCAGAGAAAGAGGTAAAACTGATGAAAGGCAACGAAGTGATCGCCCATGCGGCGATCCGTTACGGTTGCGACGGATATTTCGGCTACCCGATCACGCCCCAGTCGGAGGTGATGGAGACGCTGATGGAACTCAAACCGTGGGAAACCACGGGCATGGTCGTGCTGCAGGCCGAATCGGAGATCTCGTCGATCAACATGGTCTACGGCGGCGCATCGACCGGCAAACGGGTGATGACCTCCTCGTCTAGCCCCGGCGTCAGCCTGATGTCCGAGGGGCTTAGCTATCTGGCGGGCGCCGAGCTGCCCTGCCTGATTATCAACTGCCAGCGCGGCGGTCCGGGGCTGGGCACCATCCAGCCTTCGCAGGGCGACTATTTCCAAGCCTGCAAGGGCGGCGGTCACGGCGACTTCCACCTGATCGTGCTGGCGCCCAATTCCGTGCAGGAGATGCACGACCACGTGGCCGTCGCGTTCGATCTGGCGTTCAAGTACCGCAATCCGGCGCTGATTTTGGCCGACGGCGCCATCGGACAGATGATGGAGAAAGTGGTGCTCGCGCCGCAGCGTCCCCGCAAGACCGACGAGGAGATCGCCGCCGAGTGCAAGTCGTGGGCGACCTACGGCAAACCCGCCGACCGTCAGCGCAATATCGTGACATCGCTGGAACTGCAGTCCGAGAAGATGGAGATCATCAACAAACGCCTTCAGGAGAAATACAAGGCCCTCGAAGAGAACGAGGTGCGCTACGAAGCGATCGACTGCGACGATGCCGATTACGTCATCGTGGCGTTCGGCTCGTCGGCCCGCATCTGCTCGGCCACGGTCGAGATGGCGCGCGCCGAAGGACTCAAGGTCGGCCTGCTGCGTCCGATCACCCTCTACCCTTTCCCCAAGAAGCCGCTTGCCGAACTGGCCGCGCGCGGCGTGAAGGGCTTCCTCTCCGCCGAGCTGAATGCGGGTCAGATGGTCGAGGACGTTCGGCTGGCCGTGAACGGCGCGGCTCCCGTCGAGCATTTCGGCCGTCAGGGCGGTATGATGTTCGCCCCCGACGAGGTGCTTGCCGCACTCAAGGAAAAACTGATTAAAAAGTAAAGACTATGGCAGAGGTTGAAATCAAAAAGGAGAATCTGGTTTATGTCAAACCGAAGCTCATTACCGACAACGTCATGCACTACTGCCCCGGCTGTAGTCACGGTACGGTACACAAACTGATTGCGGAGGTCATCGAAGAGATGGGTCTCGAAGAGAAGACCGTGGGCGTTTCGCCCGTGGGCTGCTCCGTATTCGCATACAATTACATCGACATCGACTGGATCGAAGCGGCGCATGGACGCGCGCTGGCCGTCGCTACGGCCGTCAAACGGCTGCATCCCGGCAATCTGGTCTTCACCTATCAGGGCGACGGCGACCTGTCGGCCATCGGTACCGCGGAGTCGATCCATGCGGCCGCCCGCGGCGAGAATGTCGTGGCGGTCTACATCAACAACGCCATCTACGGCATGACGGGCGGCCAGATGGCTCCGACTACCCTGCTGGGCATGAAGACCGCGACGACCCCCTACGGCCGCGATCCGCGTCTGAACGGCTATCCCTACAAGATCGCCGAGATGATGGCCCACCTCGACGGCGCTACCTTTATCACGCGTCAGAGCGTGCATACGCCGGCTAACGTGCGCAAGTGCAAGAAGGCGATCCGCAAGGCGTTCGAGAATTCGATGGCCGGCAAAGGCTTCTCGCTGGTCGAGGTCGTTTCGACCTGCAACAGCGGCTGGAAACTTTCGCCCGTCGCGTCGAACGAGTGGCTTGAGCAGAACATGCTGCCCTTCTATCCGCTGGGCGATATCAAGGACGTAAAATAAGAGGACCGATATGAAAGAGACTTTAATTATCGCAGGATTCGGAGGACAGGGCGTCCTCTCGATGGGCAAGATACTGGCCTATTCGGGCGTCATGCAGGATTTCGAAGTTACGTGGATGCCCTCTTACGGTCCCGAAATGCGCGGCGGCACGGCCAACGTGACGGTGATCCTTTCGGACCGGAAGATTTCGTCGCCTATCGCCCATGAATTCGATACGGCGATCATCCTGAATCAGCAGTCGATGGAGAAATTCGAACCGATGGTAAAGCCGGGCGGCGTGCTGATCTACGATACCAACGGCATCACGCGCCACCCCGTGCGTACCGACATCGAGGTTTACTCGATCGACGCCACGGCCGAGTGCGCGAAGATGGGCCAGGCCAAGCTGTTCAACACGATGATCCTGGGCGGGTATCTGAAAGTGCGCCCCGTGGTCGAGATGGAGAATGTGATGGTCGGGTTGAAAAAGTCGCTTCCCGAACGTGCGTGGAAGATGCTCCCGGCCAACGAGGAGGCCATCCGCCACGGCGGCGAGATCATCCGCAAGGTGCGATGATGCTATTATGGTATTGATTGAAAAACGGGAAACAAAAATGTTTCCCGTTTTTGCTATTTCATGTTTCCACTATTAATTTTATGCGAGGGAATGTCAACACCGTATTGGCGCTTAAAAGCTTCTTTGACGGCTTCTCTTCCGGCATTAGTGAACATGGGATTAATATGATTCCCAACAATATTGACCCCGGTTCCTTTTGATATTTTGGTGCCATCGGGTAAAAGAATGTCGAACAATGTTTTGATAATCCAAGTTGCCATAATACAAAATTAGAAGTTTGAAAAAAAGAGAGAGGCATATAAAAAACGCAGGCTAAACTTTTATTTGCTTATCGAGGTCTTCGACTACCTTGCAGACAAATAAATGAGTAAAGCCCACGTTGGAACGTGAGCGTTTACACTTTACTCTTGTCTGCTCTGAAATTGTCGAAGTTTCGATAAGCAAGAAATAAAGCTAACGCTTTTTATATGTATGTACCGGCGCTTTTAGTGCGGAGACGGTACGTGTGTTTCGATAAGTTAATCATTACTATATATCCATAGGCAACGCTTTTTAGAGTTATTCGAACAAATATACGAATAATTTCAAAAAGTGAAGTCTCCGAATGCCGCTTTTTCGCATTTTTCGGACCGGACGTATTGGTTGCCTTTTGCGGTCGTAAGCGAATCCGCCGTTTGTGTAGACCGATCCGTACAGGAACGTAAATCGGTGAATAACATATTCTTAAAATTATTATCTTAGCGTACGACGAAGAATTTGCGGATGCGGGGCATTGATTTTGCATGTCCGGACATATACATTAAATCATTCAGTTATGGACAAGAACGAACAGCAAATGCCGCGTCTGGGCGAACCCGTTCCGGCATTCGAAGCGATGACGACGCAGGGGAAGGTCAGCTTCCCGGCCGATTACAAAGGCAAATGGGTGATTCTTTTCAGCCACCCTGCCGATTTCACGCCTATCTGCACCTCGGAGGTGCTTACTTTCGGCGCCCGCACTGCGGAGTTCAAGGCGCTGAACTGCGAGCTGATCGGTCTTTCGGTGGACAGCCGCAACAGCCATATCGCGTGGCTGCGCACGATCCGCGAAAAGATCGAATACAAGGGCATGAAGGATATAAAGGTGGAATTTCCGATTATCGACGACGTGTCGATGAAGGTTGCCAATCTCTACGGCATGATCCAGCCCGGCGAAAGCCAGACCGCTGCCGTGCGCGCCGTGTTCTTCGTCGATCCCAAGGGCGTGCTGCGGGCGATGATCTATTATCCGCTGGCGCTGGGCCGCAATTTCGACGAAATCAAGCGCGTGCTGGTGGGCCTGCAGGCCATCGACGCGTTCGGCGTGGCGATGCCGGCCGATTGGCGTCCGGGCGACGAGGTGATCGTTCCGATGAAGGGCGAGGACATGAACGACCAGCCTGAAGGCGTGAAGTGCTATGACTGGTTCTTCTGCACGCGCCCGCTGCCGAAGGAAGAGATCGAAAAGAAACTCGGCAAAGGATACGAAATCAAAGGATAATCGAAAGGGGCTTGCGCAAGCCCCTTTTTTATTGATATATTCCTGCCGATCGCCGGATGAGGTTATTTCTGAAACCGGTACTGTCCGATCTCCCGCAGTCCGAGCAGCAGCTCGCGCACCGGAAGCCGTTTTTTACCGGCTATCTGCAACTCGCCGAGGGTGATCCACCCGTCGGCGCATGCCACGCGGATAAAGGTGCGTCCGTCGCTTTCGACGGCTCCTGCCGCTTCGTTGTGCGCCGCCGCTTCGAACGCCGCCGCATAAATTTTCGCCGTGAGGGATGCCGTTTCGCCCTCTTTGCGCATTTCGGTCCATGCGGCCGGATAGGGCGAAAGCCCGCGCACGAAGTTCACGATCCGCCGTCCCTCCCACGACCAGTCGATCCGGCAGTCTTCCTTGAAGATTTTGGGCGCAGGATGCAGGCGGCTCTCGTCGATTCCCGTCTGCTCCATGGGCTGGACATCCCCTGCGGCGATGCGGTCCACGGTCTCGGTCACGAGCGCCGTTCCGGTGTGCATCAGTTTGTCGTACATCGTGCCCACGTTGTCTTTCGGAAGAATCGGCACGCGCACCTGCGCGATGATCGCGCCTTTGTCTATTTCGTGGTTGAGCAGGAACGTTGTGACGCCGGTCTCGGTTTCGCCGTTGATGACGGCCCAGTTGATCGGCGCAGCCCCGCGGTACTGCGGAAGCAGCGAGGCGTGCAGGTTGAACGTTCCCAGCCGCGGCATGGCCCAGATCACTTCGGGAAGCATGCGGAACGCGATGACGATCCCCAGATCGGGTTTCAGCGCCTGCATGGCTTCGACGAACTCCGGCGCTTTCAGCTTTTCGGGCTGCAATACCGGAAGTCCCAGTTCGAGCGCGGCCAGCTTGACCTCGCTCTGATGCAGTTTCTGGCCCCGTCCGGCGGGTTTGTCGGGCGTCGTGACCACGGCCACGACGTTGTAGCCCCCGGCGACCAGCGCCCGGAGCGACGGTACGGCGAATTCGGGCGTACCCATAAATACGATGCGCAGCTCTTTCGGATTCATTCTTCTTCGTGTGTTATATTTGGAATGCGGGCCTTCTGAGCCGGGTTATTTCTTGTCCAGTCCGAGCGTGTGGTGCATGCGCTCCTCCTTCGTCTTCAGGTAGCGCAGGTTGTGCTCGTTGGGGGCGATGACCACCGGCACGATCTCGTCGATCCGCAGTCCGTAGCCCTCCAGCCCGGCCCTTTTGAGCGGGTTGTTGGTCATCAGCCGCATGTGCTTGATGCCCATTTCGCGGATGATGCTCGCGCCGATGCCGTAGTCGCGCTCGTCCACGCCGAAGCCCAGCTGCACGTTGGCGTCCACGGTGTCCAGTCCCTCGTCCTGAAGCTTGTATGCCTTGATTTTGTTGCAGAGTCCGATGCCGCGCCCCTCCTGCTGGAGGTAGATGATCGCGCCCTTACCCTCCTTTTCGATCATGCGCATCGCTTCGTGCAGCTGGTCGCCGCAGTCGCAGCGGCACGAGCCGAAGATGTCGCCCGTGGCGCATGACGAGTGTACGCGGGTCAGCACCGGTTCGTCCTCGGTCCATTCGCCTTTGGTCAGCGCCACATGCTCCAGCCCGTTGCTCTTCTGGCGGAACGGCGTGATGCGGAAATCGCCCCATGCGGTCGGCAGGTCCACGGTTTCGCCCTTCTCGACGATGGATTCCTCCTTCAGCCGGTATGAGATCAGCGACGCGATCGAGATGATTTTGAGGTCGAATTTCTTGGCGATCTCGATCAGCTGCGGCAGACGGGCCATCGTGCCGTCTTCGTTCATGATTTCGATCAGCGCACCCGCGGGCTGCAAGCCTGCCAGCCGCGCAAGGTCGATCGCCGCTTCGGTATGTCCCGGACGGCGGAGTACGCCTTTCTGGCGTGCGCGCAGGGGGTTGATATGTCCCGGACGGCCCAAGTCCGTGGCCCGCGTGGCCGGGTCGGCCAGCGCGCGGATCGTCGCCGCACGGTCGTGGATCGAGACGCCCGTTGTGCAGTCGTGGCCCAGCAGATCGACGGTCACTGTAAAGGGAGTCCCCAGCAGCGAGGTGTTGTTCTCCTCCATCATGTTGAGGCCGAGTTCGGCGCAGCGGTCCTCCGAAAGCGGTGCGCAGAGTACGCCGCGGCCCTCCTTGAGCATGAAATTCACGATTTCGGGGGTTATTTTCTCCGCCGCTACGATGAAGTCGCCTTCGTTTTCGCGGTCTTCGTCATCGACGACGATCACTATTTTGCCGTTGCGGAAATCTTCGATAACCTCTTCCACACTATTCAGAATCGTGCTTTTTGCCATTTCGTTTGAGTTTTATAGCGTTTTTCAATTTGTTGATCGCGGGTCGCATGCGTTCGTAGAGCGCCTTGAATTTTCCGGCGTACCAGTCCGTGTCGAGCAGCGCCGAGTCGTTCGTGGCCTTGTAGGTCAGGTAGATCGCTATGGGCGTGAGGATGAACGTCGAGAGCCACATGCCGTATACGGCGTCCCAGCTCCCCTCCTTGGCCAGTTTCTCGCCTGACAGGCTGATGATGTAGTAGATCACGAAGAAGATGATCGACACGACGACCGGAAGTCCCAGTCCGCCCTTGCGGATGATGGCGCCGAGCGGTGCGCCGATCAGGAAGAAGATCATGATCGACACCGGCAGCGACATCTTCTTGTGCCATTCGACTTTGCTGCGGTAGAGCTGGTTGAGCGCCTCTTTTGCCGCCGACTCGTCGAACGAGAACATGTTGCGGGAGTTCTTGGCCAGCGTGCGCGCCTGATTCCATACGCGCTCCTTTTCCCGCATCTGCAGCGTAGCGATGGAGTCCATCGTCGCCATGTCGCGGAACCGGCTCTTGTCGATGCGGAGACTGTCGGGCTGCGGGAGCACCGAGTTGTCGCGGGAGAAAATCTGCTCCTTGAGCAGCGGTTCGTACGAGCGCGTCGTCGCGCTGTTCACCATTTTTTCGAGCGAGTCGATGTCGTGCTGCAGCTCGTTGATATTCTTCGTCTGGCTGTTCGAAAACTGGTTGGCGTCGGTGCGGCCCATCGCGAAGCCCTCCATCGGGATCACCTGATCCTGCTTTTCGAAGATATGGTGGCGCAGTTTGCTCTGGGTGAACCACTGGCTGCTGCGGGTCTGCTCGTAGGTCTCGCCGTTGAAAAGCGTCACCAGCAGGTATTTCTTGTCGTCCGAAAGACGGATGTATCCCGAATCGGCCACGATGGTGTTCATGTCGCCGTTGGCCGCGCGGTTGTCGTATATCAGCACGTCGTGCAGCAGATGCGTTTCGGGTTCCTGCCTGCTGACGCGGATCGACATGTTGTCGATGCCGTTGAAGAACAGTCCGTCCTGAAATTCGAGACTCTGTTTCTGCTGGCGGATGTCGTACAGGATGCTGAACACCTTTTTGTTGGCGTACGGCACGAGGTTGTTGCCGATGAAGAAGCTGCCCACGGAGATCAGGCTTACCAGAATAATCAGCGGCTTGGTGATGCGTATGAGCGACATGCCGGCCGACTTCATGGCCAGCAGCTCGTAGTTCTCTCCCAGATTGCCCATGGTCATGATGGCCGCCAGCAGCATGGCCAGCGGCAGTCCCAGCGGGATCATGTTGGCCATGAAGTAGGTCATCAGCTCGATGATGATGCCTGCGCTGAGTCCTTTGCCCACCAGCTCGTCGATGTAACGCCACACGATGTTCATCATCAGGACGAACATCACGATGAAAAACGTGAGGACCATCGGCCCCAAGTAGGCTTTCAGTACGAGTTTATGGATGGTTTTCATGCGGCGGCACCGGCTTTTTTGTTACGCAAAGGTAATAGTTTTACTACAATAAGCGTAAGGGTGAGTGTAAATATTATGGCTGCTCCGGGCGGAACTTCGAAATTGTAGCTTGCGACGAGTCCGGCGACGTTGCCCGCCACGGCGACCAGCGGCGCGCAGAGCGCGATGGTCCGGTACGAGCGCGAGAGCGAATTGACTATGGCAACGGGCATCGTGAGCAGCGAAATCAGCAGGACGATTCCCATGATGCGGATCGAGAGGACGATCGTCACGGCGATCAGCGCCGCCATCACGTAGGAGATCACGCGGGTCGGAATGCCCCGGCTGCGGGCGAAATCGCGGTCGAAGGCCACGTACATCACCGGCCGCAGCCATAGCAGCGCTCCGGCGATGATGAACAGCGTCAGAGCGGTCAGCGCCGCGACGTCGCCGTGTGTCACGGTGACGATGCTGCCGAACAGGTATGCGGAGAGATCGCCCGACGTGTAGCCCGGCCGCAGGCTCATGAAGAGCGCGCCGACGGCCATGCCCACCGACCAGATGATGCCGATGGCCGAATCTTCGCGGATGCGGCCCCTGCTGCCGGCCCATTCGATGCCCAGCGCCGAGAGTACGGCGAAGATCATCGCCCCGGCGATCGGGTCGGTGCCGAGGTAAAACGCGATGCCCAGTCCGCCGAACGAGGAATGCGTGATGCCTCCGGCGAGGAAAACCATCCGGCGGCATACGACATAGGTGCCTATCACGCCGCACGTTATGCCCGAAAGGACACACGCCGCCAGCGCGTTCGACAAGTAGCCGTATTGAATCAGGTCGCTGAAAAATTCCATGCCTCGCTCCTTATATTGCGCGCAAATTTACGCTTTTTTCTCGGAAAAGCCCTCCCTTTTCGCACAGTTTTCGTAATTTCGCCCGGTAAATAACGACAATTTATGCAACAACGCAGAGTAAATTTCCACACCCTCGGCTGCAAACTCAACTTTTCGGAAAGCTCGACCCTCGCGCGGGAGTTCGAGCGCGGCGGTTTCGTGCGCGTCGCACCCGACGCCGAGGCCGACATATGCGTCATCAACAGCTGTTCGGTCACGGAACACGCCGACAAGAAATGCCGCAACCTGATCCGCAAACTCCACCGCCGCAATCCCGGTGCCATCATCGCCGTGACGGGCTGTTACGCGCAGCTCAAACCGCAGGAAATAGCGGCAATCGAAGGTGTTGATATCGTGCTGAGCAATAATGATAAAGGAATGTTATATAAACGGGTGGTCGAACTCTCCGGCAAGGGCCGTGCGCAGATCTACAGTTGCGATACCGAATCGCTCACTTCGTTCTTTGCGGCCTTTTCGAGCGGCGACCGCACGCGCGCTTTCCTCAAGGTGCAGGACGGCTGCGACTACAAGTGCGCCTACTGTACGATCCACTATGCCCGCGGCGGCAGCCGCAATATGCCGATCGCGGACCTCGTCGCCGAAGCCCGCCAGATCGCCGCGGCCGGACAGAAGGAGATCGTCATCACGGGAATCAACACGGGGGATTTCGGCCGTACGACGGGCGAGCGTTTCATCGACCTGCTGCGTGCGCTCAACGAAGTCGAAGGCATCGAACGCTACCGGATTTCGTCCATCGAACCTAATCTTCTAACGGACGAAATCATAGCGTTTTGCGCCGCGTCACCTAAATTCCAGCATCACTTCCATATTCCGCTCCAGAGCGGCTCGGACAAAATTCTCGGACTGATGCGCCGCCGCTATACCACGGCGCGTTTCGCCGACCGCATCGCCGCCGTGCGGGCGCTGATGCCCGACGCCTTCATCGGCATCGACGTCATCGTCGGCTTTCCCGGCGAAACCGAGGAGGATTTCCGCACGACGTACGATTTTCTGGAGGGACTCAAGCCCGCTTTCCTTCACATATTTCCTTTTTCGGAGCGTCCCGGAACGCCTGCCGTCGATATGCCCGGCAAGGTGCAGCCGTCGGTGGCGACGCGCCGCGTCGCCGAACTGGAAGAACTTTGCGGGCGGCTGCACGGCGCATTCTGCGCCAAAGCCGTCGGCTCCGAGGATACCGTGCTGTTCGAAAGCACCCTGCGCGGCGGCATGATGTTCGGCTATACGGGCAGCTACCGCCGGGTGAAGGCCCCCTACGACCGGACGCGCATCAACGCCATTTGCCGGGTGCGCTTCGGGGCGATGGACGAATCTCACGATCTGATGGGTGATATTCTCGATTAATTCACTATATTTGCATTGATAAAATCAAAAGAAGTATGACGGGTATGCGCAGAAGAGTGACGATCGGTTTTTTGAGTATCGTCTGCCTGCTGTTTTTTTCGGGGATGGTCTCGTTCGTGGAACTGAGCCACCTGAGCCGCGATACGGGCGAAATCCTGAAGGCCAACAAGCGTAATATCGAGCTGGCCAAGGAGATGCTCGACGCCGCCTATGAGCAGAACGTGGCGCTTATCCGCCTTTCGGTGTTCGGAGACAACTCCTACGACAGCCTTTGCCGGTCGAGTATGGAGCGGCTTGAGAACACGCTGCTCGTGGCCCAGAGCGAAGCCCTCGACAAGTCGTTTCTCGACTCGCTGGCTTTCGCGACGACCGAGCTGCGCCTGCTGACCGACAACTACCTCGCTTTCGGAGCGCATGCCGCGGCGAATCCGGCCGCGCCCGATTCGGTGGGCCGCAGCTGGTATGACAGCGAATACGAAGTCCTCTACGGCCGTCTGACCGCTGCCATCAAGAACTATATGACTTCGACGCAGAGTTCGCTGGCTCCGCGTGCCGAGCAGATGAAGAAAAACGCCTACCGGGCCGTTACGCCGGTGCTGATCTCGCTCGTGGTGATGATCGCCATCGTGCTGATGCTCTACTACTTCATGTCGGTCTACTGCGTCAACCCCATCATCCGGATGAACAAGGGGCTGGGCGACTACCTCTCGTTCCGCGTGCCGTTCGCCGTCAAGGCCGACTGCAAGGACGAGGTCTTGGAGCTGAAGGAGAAGATCGAGACCCTGATAACCGTTTCCAAGCAGCCAAAATCCTGATTGCGATGCGAGTAGACGTGGTTTTGCGATATGTCGGGGTCGTGATGCTTTTCATTGCGCTGTTCATGCTGTTGTCGGCGGGGATTTCCTTTGTCAGCGGCATGGATTCGGCGTTCTATCCCCTGCTGCTCGCGTCGCTGCTCACGGCCCTCTTGGGGGCGTTTCCGCTGATCTTCGTCGAACGTACGCAGCAGATCACCAACAAGGAGGGATTCTGCATCGTGGTCGGCTCGTGGCTGGTCGCCTGTCTGGTCGGCATGTTCCCCTACCTGATCTGGGGCGGGGAGTTCAGTCTGGTGAACGCTTGGTTCGAAAGCGTTTCGGGCTTTACGACGACCGGATCGACGATCCTGAACGATATCGAGGTGCTGCCGCGGGGGCTGCAGTTCTGGCGCATGTCCTCGACGTGGATCGGGGGTATGGGCGTAGTCATGTTCGCCCTGCTGATCCTCCCCTCGCTGGGGCGCAACAAGATGACGCTGTCGAGCGTCGAGCTTTCGACCTTGGCCAAGGATAATTACCGCTACCGGACCCAGATCATCGTGCAGATACTGCTGGTAGTCTATGTGGGGCTTACGGTGCTGACGACGGTGCTGCTCAAAATGGCGGGCATGAACTGGTTCGATTCGCTCTGCCACGCCATGTCGGCGTGCGCCACGAGCGGTTTCTCGACCAAGAACGCCAGCATCGCCTATTTCAACAGTCCGATGATCGATACGATCCTGATCTTCGCCATGGCTACGGCGGGTATCCACTTCGGACTGATCTATGCGACGGTGACCGGCAAACGCAACAACATATTCCGTTCGGAGGTGACGCGCTGGTACCTCGTCATGCTGCTGGGCGGCGGCCTGCTGATCGCCGTCAGTCTCTTCGCCGCCAACATATACCCTACGTTTTCGGCCGCGTTCCATCATGCGCTTTTCCAGTTCGTGTCGCTTGTTACGACGACGGGATTCGCCACGGCCGACTCCAACCAATGGACGTCGTTTGCGGTTATCCTGCTGATTTTCGGTTCGATCGTGTGTGCCTGCGCGGGTTCCACCGCGGGCGGCATCAAGACCAACCGGCTGGTGCTGGCGATGAAGATGATGCGCACGCGCCTGCGCCAGCAGCAGCACCCCAACGCGATCATCCGCATCAAGCTGGACGGGGTCATTCAGGAGAACGAAGCGCTCCATTCGGTCATGATATTTATCGTCGCATACCTGATGCTGATTCTCGCCGGCACGGTGCTGGGGACGATGTTCGGCGTCGATCTGATGACCAGCTTCTCCGGCTCGGTGGCTTCGATCGGCAATGTCGGTCCCGGATTCGGCCAAGTCGGGGCGATGGATAATTTTTCGTCCGTGCCGGGCGTTTTCAAGATATCCAGTTCGCTGCTGATGCTTCTGGGGCGTCTGGAGATTTTCGGGCTTATACAACTCTTTTTCATTAAATGGTGGAGGTAACCGGAATGTTGGTTCGTAAAACTTGCATATTGTTTCTGTTCGCGGCGCTTCTGGGCGCCGGAAGCCTGCGTGCGCAGCAGCTTTCAGTCGAAGCCCGCATCGCGGGGCTCGAAAGCAACGAGGAGTATATGTCGCTTCTGCGCGAGGATGCGCAGCTGCAGATGCGCGAAGATTCGATCGTCAATGCCGTGGAACGCGCCCGGCGGCAGCTGCGCGAGAACCCGGCGGCCCGCCAGCAGTATTCGCAGGATATTCTGCAGCTCGAAAGCCGGATATTCGAAATCCGCAATGCTAAGGGCCGCCTGATCGACCGTATCAACACCATCGAGCAGGAGTGGGTGCTCGCCAACCTGAACGGCGCGGCGTCGCAGCCGGCGGGGCCTGCCGCGGAAAATCCGGCGGCGGAGATTCCCGATTCGCTCAAGGTGCGCAATCTGGTCAGCAATCCCTATTTCCGGGAACAGCTCCCGGAGGCCGACTATGCCGCGCTCGTCGAAGCGCAGCGGCTGGAATTCGATGCCGTGGATTACGTGAACCGCTATTTTGCCAATTACGGCACGATTTCCGAGCTGGCCGAAGCCTACGCCGCGGCTCAGGCCGAAGCCGATGCGGCGGAGATTTACGACAAATACAAGACTCTGCAGGGCTTCAACCGCGTGCTGGCCGATTCGCTCTCCGACGCATGGAACTACATCTTCGACAACAAGAGCTATGCTTACGGCTACCTGATGGACAAGCTGGGGCGGGACGAGATTCTTTCCCGCGAGGAGGAGCGGCTCTCGGAGGCCGCCCGTCAGCTCTCGGAACTGCGCGGCGAGACCGCTTCGGACGCCGTGACCGACTATTTCCTGCGCAAGAAGGTGCTCGTCGGGTATGAAACCTCCGTGGCCGATATGCTGGGGCTGACCTCCGCGCGCGATTCGCTGCGTGGCGTGACGGCGCAGCTGGAGGGCATCGACTTCCGGCTGCCCCGGATCGACGTCGCAGAGCGTTATTTCCTCGATTACGACAGCGTTTCCTTCTCCTCGACGCCGAAGTACAGCTATCAGCACCCCATTCCCGAATGCAAGGTCTACGAGCACGGGACGATATACCGCATCCTGCTCGGCACGTTCAATACCAAGCGCGCCGTATCGACCTTCCGGGGCGCTTACCCGCTCTCCTATCTGGTCAACGATGACAGGAAATGGTGTTACTACGCCGGAGGTTTCGCCACGAGGGAGGAGGCCGAAGCGGCCCAAAAGCTGCTGAAGGCCCGCGGTTTCGTCCGCCCCGAAATCGTCGTGTGGACCGACGGCGAGTACCGCAATCTTTCGAAGGACCCCGAAGCGCAGCATATCGCCTACCGGGTCGAGATCGTCAGCTCCGAAGCGCTTTCCGACGCGGTGAAGGCGGCGATTACGGATACGGCCGAGGGGTGCGAGCTTTCGCGCGTGGGACAGCAGCTCTTCGTCGTCGGGACGTTCGACGACAAGGCCGTGGCCGACCGCGTGGCGGCCGCGGTGACGCAGACCGACCCGGCTTTGGAAATAAAAGTCGCTGAAATTGCGGAATAATTGATTTTAATTCCTATCTTTAGTCCAATATTCAACAACTTCCCTATGACGATGTTCTATATTGTACTCCTCATCTTTTTCGGCCTGCTCTTTCTGGTGGCGGAGCTGGTCCTGCTGCCGGGCGTGTCGATCGGCGCGATTCTGGCGCTGGTCTGCTACGGCAGTTCGATCTACCTCGCATTCCGCGATCTCGGCCCCGTGGCCGGTTCGGTGGTCGTGCTGGTTATTCTGGTGTTGTCGCTGATCGCCACCGTCGTTTCGCTGCGCGCCAAGACGTGGCAGCGCTTCTCGCTCAAACAGAAAATCAATTCGTCGAGCATGCCTACCCTGCCCGAACAGGAGCTGAGCGTCGGCGACCGCGGCACGACCCTCTCGCGCCTTTCGCCGATGGGCAAGATCGAGGTGAACGGACGGACTTATGAGGCCAAATCCTTGGGCGCCTATGTGGACCCCCGGAAGGAGATCGAAGTCGTCGGGTTCGAGAATTTCAGCGTCATCGTAAAAACAACCAAATAAAAACAAAAAACTATGGATTTTCAGGGTGGATTGATCGTTCTTATAATTTTCGTGAGCCTCTTTGCGATCTGGCTCATCTTCTATTTTATACCCGTAGGACTCTGGTTCTCGGCGTTGGTGTCGGGCGTGAGGATCAGCCTGCTGCAGCTTATCCTGATGCGCTGGCGCAAGGTGCCGCCCTCGACGATCGTCTCTTCGATGATCGAGAGCACGAAAGCCGGCCTGAGTCTCGATCCCAACGAACTGGAGGCCCATTACCTTGCGGGCGGCAACGTCACCAGCGTCGTGCATGCACTGGTATCGGCCCAGAAAGCCAACATCATGCTCGACTTCAAGATGGCCACGGCCATCGACCTCGCGGGCCGCGACGTGTTCGAAGCCGTGCAGATGTCGGTGAACCCCAAGGTCATCAACACCCCGCCCGTAGCGGCCGTCGCCAAGGACGGCATCCAGCTGATCGCCAAGGCCCGCGTTACGGTGCGCGCCAATATCAAACAGCTGGTCGGCGGCGCCGGTGAGGAAACCGTGTTGGCGCGTGTGGGCGAGGGTATCGTCTCGTCGATCGGTTCGGCGGCTTCGCATAAGATCGTGCTGGAGAATCCCGATTCGATTTCCCGCGTGGTGCTCGAAAAGGGACTCGACGCCGGCACGGCGTTCGAAATCCTTTCGATCGACATCGCCGATATCGACGTGGGCAAGAACATCGGCGCCCAGCTGCAGATGGATCAGGCGCAGGCCGACAAGAACATCGCGCAGGCCAAGGCCGAGGAGCGCCGCGCCATGGCCGTCGCCTTGGAACAGGAGAACAAGGCCAAGGCGCAGGACGCCCGCGCCAAGGTGATTCTCGCCGAAGCCGAGGTGCCGCTGGCCATGGCCGAAGCGTTCCGCAACGGCAATCTGGGGATCATGGATTACTACAAAATGAAAAACATCATGGCCGACACGACGATGCGCGAGACGATCGCACGGCCGGAGAAGAAATAACCCGTAACGGGCCGATTCGGGGGTACGTCTGTGCGTACCCCTTTTTTGTCGCCCTGAAATGCTGCGAACCATGAAGAAGATTTTTATTTTGCTGTTTCTCGGAGCCGGCGTCTCCGCCGCTGCGCAGACGCCGTTCGCCGACTGTTTTTTCGACAAAACGATGCGCTTCGACTACTATCACGCCGGAGACAGCCGCTCGGAGGAGTATTTCTTCGACGCGCTGAAGGAGGAGCCTTACTGGGCAGGGTCTAAGGTCTCGCTGGTTGATACGACCGGATACGGCAACCAGTTTTTCCGTATCGTGGACCGGGCGTCGGGCCGGGAGATCTATTCCCGCGGCTTCTGCACGCTTTTCAACGAGTGGCAGAGTACGCCCGAAGCCGACAGCGTGCGCCGCTCCTATCCCGAATCGGTGGTATTCCCCTATCCCAAACGTCCGTGCCGGATCGAGATTTTCACCCGCAACGGCAAAGGGCGTTTCGAGAAGCGTTTCAGCCAGAATATCGACCCCGATTCCTATTTTATCGAGCGGTTCACGCCCCGCTGCGAGACGTTCGAGGTGATGTATTCCGGCAATTCGGCGCAGCGTGTGGACATCGTCCTGCTGCCTGAGGGCTACGGGGCCGGCGAGCGGGCCAAATTCGAGTCGGCCTGCCGCACGTTCGCCGACGAATTTTTCAGCTATTCGCCCTATAAGGAGAACGCCGCGCGCTTCAACGTCCGCGCCGTGTGGGCTCCCTCCGACGATTCGGGCGTGACCATCCCCGGTGAAAACGTCTGGCGCAATACGGCCTGCGGCGCGAGTTTCTATACCTTCGATTCGGAACGCTACCAGATGGTGACCGATTTCCAGCGTCTGCGCGACATGGCGGCGCATGTGCCTTACGATTATATCTATGTGCTTTCGAACACACAGAAATACGGTGGCGGCGGGATTTTCAACTTTTACGGCATCAGCGCCGCGCACCACCCCACGCGCACCGGAAAAATCCATGTCCACGAGTTCGGCCATCTGCTGCTGGGGCTGGGCGACGAATATGTCGGCACGACCTCCTATGACGACATGTACGCGAAAAGTATCGAACCGTGGGAACCCAACCTGACGACGCTCGTCGGGTTCGGGGATAAATTCTGGAGCCGGATGGTGGCGGAGGGAACTCCCGTGCCGACGCCCGACACGGAGGAGTACGACGGTGTCGTGGGCGTTTTCGAAGGCGGCGGGTATGCCGCCGAGGGTGTCTACCGCCCGTGGCGGAACTGCCTGATGAACAACCTGCACAAAACGGACGAGCTCTGTCCGGTCTGCAGCAAGGCTATTGTCGATTATATCGACTTTCTCTGCAAATGACAGAACTCCGGATTCCCGCAAGGCCGGAAAGCCTGCGGGAATCTGCGTTTCCGGGATTGTGCCGGATTGAAATACGAAGAGAGGACCGTCCCGGACGGTCCTCTCTTTCCGTATCGTGGAAGATGTTGTGGCGGGATCGCAGGCGGCCCTGCCGGATAACGCCGGAGCCGGGCGCCGGATTTCCCGTTTCGGATGCCGGGGGCGCTACGGCGCGGAAGCCTCCGTCCCGTCGCCGCCGGTTCAGTACACCTCTTCGGGGAGCGTTTCGCCGACCGGTTCGCCGTTGAGTTCGTCCCGCCACTTGATTGCGGCATGCGTGCCGTCGCAGTAAGGCTTGTTGGCCGACTGTCCGCAGCGGCATGCGACGACGCGGTTGCGGATTTCGTACGTCTGCCCGTTTTCGCGCCGCATGGGAATGCCGCCGCGTATCCACAAACCGCCGCTGGCGCCGATCGTAATGTCTTCGATCAGGCCGAGACTCGGTTCGAACCGGAATTCGTAGGGTTTCATCGTCTCTTTGTCCCATGCCATGAGACGGCCGCTGGGACACATCGAAGCTTCGCGGACGGCCAGCCTGCGCGCTTCGGGATCGTCCGACTGCTCGGTGAGCGACCATGCGTCGCCATGCGGGTGGCAGAAGCGTGCGAAGACGCAGTATTTTTCGTTGTCCGTCATCTGAAGCGTGCCGCCGTCGATCACTTCGGCATTGTCGAGCAGCGCATCCCGCTGCGCCGTGAGTCGCGGATCCCAGCTGGCTTTTTCATGGCTGCCGTCACAGTAGGGCTTGCGGCGGGAGGCTCCGCAGCGGCATAGCGCCGTGGGTTCCGATTCGGTCGAGAAGTGCCTGCCCTCCTGAAAATACCAGCTGTCGTTGGACTCGTCGGGCATGATGAACTGTTCGGCCAGCGGCGGCCGCCCGTATACCAGATAGGGGCCAGTTTCGGTTACGGTGATGCTGAACCGCTCCTCTGCGGGGGAGCTTCCCGTTTCAATTTTCAAATTGGACATGTTGGACATACTATTTGAGTTTATATTTCGTTTGGGTGTAGGCGGCAATAATTATTCCCAAATCCCGACGGATGAAATATTTGGGATGCCTTTATAGGATTTATCCCGCTTTTTGGTATCTTTGCAGAGATTTTTTAAACTGACATAAAGTAAATTTGGGCAATATGAAAGGATTCGTAAAACTGATAGCCGTGGTCGTGACTGCGGCGGCGTTTGCCGTGTCGTGCAGTAAGGACAAGGATTCGGGCGCCGTATCGTTCGACAAACCTGCGGTCTTCATCGACGCGCCGAGCGGCATGGCTACAGTGGGCTTCACCCTGCGGAACATCAAGACGCTCTCCGTTACGAGCCAGCCCACGGGCTGGGACGAGCCGATGCTCGACCAAACCACGGGCATGCTTACGGTCATAGCTCCTTCGGCCACGGCACTCGAAAAGGGTACGGCCGTCGAATCGGGTACGGTCGTGCTGGCCGGGGTCACTCCGGGCGGGACGAGCGTTTCGGGCGTGCTTTTCGTCGGCGTCGTAAAGACCGTGGACCTGAGCGCGGCGGGCGTGGCCAACAGTTATATGGCATCCGTGAAAGAGACCAACTACCTGTTCGACGTCATGCACAAAGGCGACGGTTCGCCGCTGGCGACGGATCATCTGGGCGTTATCTGGAAATCTGCGTCGGGACTGGTGCAGTATCTGCAGATGGAGAACGGCAAGGCGTCGTTCTACATCGGAGCCGACACCGAAGACAGCAACAAGATTCTCAAGGGCAACGCCGTGATCGGCGCTTACGATGCCAACGACGAACTGATCTGGAGCTGGCATGTCTGGGCGACGGATTATGATCCCGAAGGCGAAAACGGTTCGGTCGAGCTGAACGGCTATACGATGATGACCCGCAATCTGGGCGCGCTGGCCAACGGCAATGCGACGACGTCCGAGATACTGGCCTCCTACGGTCTTTATTACCAGTGGGGCCGCAAGGATCCGTTCATCGGGCCGAGCACCTATAAGATCTCCAGCGGTCAGGGCGCCGCGATGTACAACGACAGCGGCAGCCGCACCTATGTGACGATGGTCGCGTCGAGTGCCGAGACCGGAACGATGGATTATGCCGTCAAACACCCGCTTACCTTTGTTACGGGCGTCGCCGAGTCGAATAACGACTGGCTCTGGAGCAAGTCCGATGCCGGCTGGTCGTCGGACGGCGATGCCGGCGCAAAGAGCGTGAACGACCCCTGCCCCTACGGCTGGCGCGTCGCTCCTTCGGCCGCTTTTGCCGGGCTTGAGATCGTCGGAACTCCCGCCGCGGGCGACGAGGAGAAATTCGGCTGGACGCTGACCGACGGAAAAGCCGAATCGTTCTTCATGGGCGGCGGACGCCGCCGCTACGACGACGGCAAGATTCAGAATATTTATATTCCGAAGGATGAAGCGAAGATGAAGTTGTATACCCGTGCGGATATCGCGCAGCCTTGGGAGGGACTTTACTGGACTACCGCCGTGAACGGCACGCAGTCGCACGCGCTTCATTTCTGGTACGAGAAGCTCACCGGGACGGGCGGCATCGCGCCTGCCGAAGCGTATGCCCGCGCCAACGGCATGCAGGTGCGCTGCGTGAAGGTGAAGAATCTGTAGACGACCGATATGCAAGACAAGACAACGGGCCGGCAGCATGCCGGCCTGTTGTTGTTTGGTATAACAGTTGCGGTGTCGGGCGGTAAACTGCCGGGCAATGAAAATCAAAACAGGAAAAGGTACGATCACGCTTACGGTATTGCTGGCGATCTGGTCCGTGTCGGCGATCGCCTCGCTGCCGGGACTTGCCATATCTCCGATTCTGGGGGATCTGAACCGGATATTTCCCAAAGCCACCGACCTCGAAATTCAGATGCTGACCTCGCTTCCGTCGCTGCTTATCATCCCCTTCGTGCTGCTTTCGGGACGCCTCTCCGTGGGCAGGGACAAACTCCGGATTCTCACCGTCGGACTTGCGGTCTTCTTCCTGAGCGGCGTCGCCTGCATTTTTGCCAAGAGCATGGCGTGGCTGATCGTCATCAGCTGTATTCTCGGCATCGGCGCAGGCATGGTGATTCCGCTTTCGACGGGACTCGTGGTCGATTATTTCACGGGCGATTACCGCGTGCGCCAGCTGGGCTACAGTTCGGCGATCAACAACCTGACCCTCGTGCTGGCCACCGTCGTCGCCGGCTATCTGGCCGATGTGAACTGGCATCTGCCCTTTCTGGTCTATACCCTGCCGGGCGTCTCGCTGGCCCTGTCGTTTTTCCTCAGGCGCGGACGCTCCACTCCCGAACCGGAGCAGAGCATCCAGATGCGCCATAAGATGATTGACCGCCGCAAGCTCGTCGGGCTGATGCTGTTCTATTTTTTCGCCACCTACGCCGTGCTGGTCGTGACGTTCTACGCCTCGTTTCTTGTCGACGACTACAAGATAGACAGCTCGTTCTCCGGCGTGCTGATCTCGCTTTTCTTTCTGGCGATCATGGTGCCGGGACTCTTCATCGACAAGATTATCCGGCGGCTGACGCGCAGCGTCAATCTCGTCTCGCTCGCATTGATCTGCGCCGGGCTGCTCTGCGTGGGTATTTTCCGCGACAAGACGATGCTCGTCGTCGGGGTTTTGTGCGCGGGCTTCGGCTACGGCGTGATCCAGCCCGTCATTTACGACAAGGCGGCGACGATCGCTCCGCCGCGCTCGGCGACGCTGGCGCTGTCGTTCGTGATGGCGATGAACTATCTGGCCGTGATGGTCTGTCCCTTTATCGTGGACCTTTTCCGGCATCTGTTCGGAACCCACAGCGACCGTTTCCCGTTTTTCTTCAATGCGGCGCTGGTGCTGGCGCTCACGCTCGTCACGTTCCGCCGCCGGGACGATTTCATTCTCGGACTCGACGAATCCTATTACAAAAATTAGCGGAAACACTTGGTAATAACGTAAAAAGGTTTATTTTTGTACTGAAAAGTCACTTTTTACGATTATCAAGAGATGAGAAAGATTTTGTTCATGGCTCTGGCGGTCCTTATTGCGGCCGGCTGCGCGGAGTCCGAGAAAGGTACGCTTTGCGTGAAGATCGCTCCGGCTATCCGTACGCGCGTCACGGGTCTGCATTTCGATACCGGCGACCGTATCGGTCTGACGATCTCCAAAGGGAGTGCCCCGTACGCCGAGAACGTGCCGATGACCTACGACGGCACGGCTTTTACGGCGTCCGGGCTGTCGTGGTACAACGACCTGAATGAAAAGTCCGTATTGACGGCCTATTATCCCTATGCCGAAGGCGGAAGACCCGACGAATTCACCGTCTCCTCGGACCAGACGCAGGGCAACGGGCCGTCCGACCTGCTGGCGGCCGTGAAAACCGATGTTACGCCCGTTTCGGCGCCTGTCGGCATGATTTTCTACCATGTGATGTCGCAGCTGACGATCGTGGTCTCCAACAGTTCGAGTGCGGTGGTGACCGGAGTCAGCGTCGGCGGACTCGTTCCGACGGCCGAGATCGACTATTCGATGCCGAAGGCGGCGGCCAAAAGCGGCGTTGCCGCTGCGGAGGTCAAAGCCTGCGAGGTGAAGCCCGGCGCTACCTATCGCGTGATACTGGCGCCCCAGCAGGCCGCCCTGACCGTCACGGTCACCACGGACGACGGCAGGAGCCACACTAAAACCCTCTCTTCGGCACAGCTCGAAAGCGGCAGACGGTACGATATGTCGGTTCTCGTTACCAACGAGGAGATCCAAATTTCGCTCAGCGGCGATATCGGTGATTGGGAAGACGGCGGATCGCTCGACGGCAGCGGCGGCGGTGACGACGGCGACGATTCGCAGACGCTCTCCTACGGGGGCGTGACCTACCGGACGACGACTGTCGGGGAGACGGTCTGGATGGCCGAGAACCTGCGCTATGTGCCCGACGAAGCGTTGCTGACGAAGGGCATTTGGTATCCCGACGGCAACGAAGATGCGGAGTACGTCCGCGAACACGGCATGCTGTACAGCTTTACTGTGGCGCTGGGCGGCGCACAGGCCGTTTCCGGCGCTCCGGTCCGGGGAATCTGCCCGGAGGGCTGGCATGTACCTTATATCGACGAACTGCAAACGCTGGCCGTGGGTCCCGATTGCGGATTTACGCTCGCCGGCATGTGGAATTCCGTTTCAAAGAACTATGTCTCGTCTGCTAAAAGCGGTTATCTGATGAGCGCCGCGACCGACGACGGGGGAAGCAGCTACAGTGCGCTGTTGTTCTATGCGTCCGGCGGCAATCCGTCGCCTTCATCGCTGCCGGCGGGTAACGGAGTTTCGCTTCGCTGCGTGAAAGACGCGAAATAGTGCGCTGAAGCGCTGCAACGAAACAAAGGTCCCCGAAAACGGGGACCTTTTCTGTAGTGCGGTTGCACTGCGTTTTTTGTGTTTTGCCCGGTCGCGCCCGGCGTCAGTCGCGGTTCAGGAAGAAGATCGGAATATTGGCCACGAACACGTCGTCGCCGCAGAGCCGGTCGCGTTTGGCGATCAGTTCGCTCAACAGGATGTCGCCGATGACGTAGTTGCTCTTTTCGCTGGTGTACTGTTCGTGAATCTTCGTGAAGTTCAGGATGCCGTGAATGTCGGTATCCGTGTACCGGACGTATATCTTCAGCGTGATGTCGGTCGTATAGTCGGGCTTCTGGATATAGCTCAGCTTCTTGTATTCGTAGCGGTAGCCGTGCAGGCGGGCCATGATGTCGCTCAGGATCGACGAAGCCGTCGGAAGGCTTCCGGCGCCCTTGCCGAACATGAACTGCCGGTCGTAGCACTCGCCGCGGATCACCACGCCGTTGTACTCGTCGTCAACGCTGTAGATATACTTGGCGGGCGTCACGAACTCCGGCATGACGAACATCGTGAAGTGTTCGTCGCTCACCTTCACGACCTGCGCCACCAGCTTGATTTTGACGTTTTTCTCGCGGGCGTACTGGATGTCCGCATCGTGAATCGTCGAGATGCCGTACGTGAAGATACGCTCCGGCGCGACATAGGTGCCCAGTGCGTGTACCGTGATGATTACCAGCTTGAACAGCGAATCGTAGCCTCCGATGTCGAACGACGGGTCGCTTTCGGCGAATCCCAGCGCCTGCGCCTGCGCGAGTGCGTTGGCGTACGAATCCTTGTGGTCGAAAACGCGCGAGAGGATGTAGTTCGACGAACCGTTCAGGATACCCTTCACTTCGAGCAGCAGGTCGTTGTCGTAATACTCTTCGAGGTTGCGGATGACCGGAATCGAACCGCACGACGAAGCGTCGTAAAGCAGCGCCACGTTGTGCTTTTTCTGGATTTCGATCATTTCGGGCAGGTGGTGCGCCAGCATCGTCTTGTTGCCCGAAACGACGGGAATCCCTTTCAGCAGGGCGCTTTTCACGATGTCGTACGACGCTTTGGCGTCGTCGATCACCTCGACGATCAGGTCGATTTCGGGATTGTCGAGGATCTCCGCCGGAGAGTCCGTGAAGTGCGAACGGTCGATCGAACGGGGTTTGTCGAGCGAGCGGACGCAGATTTTGACGATTTCGGCATTGGCGTTCTTCGATTTGCGGACCACTTCGTAAATACCTTGTCCGACGACGCCGAATCCGAACAGGCCGATTTTAATTTTACCCATATGCTGCATGTTTGTTGATTATTCGTTATTCATGAACGGACGGAGGATGTCGTTCAGCTGTTCGTGCTCGACCAGAAATCCGTCGTGTCCGAACGGCGAGTCTATTTCGTGGTAGACGCTTCCGGCGATCATGCCTTGCAGGTCACGCATCTCGGTCGGGGTGAAGATGATGTCGGTCGTAATGCCGACGACGATCGTGCGAGCCGCGATCCGACTCAGGGCGGCCGCTACCCCGCCGCGTCCGCGTCCTGCGTCGTGGGTGTCGAATGCGTTGAGAATGGCGTAATAGGAGTAGGCGTTGTAGCGTCTGCAGAGCTTCTCTCCCTGATACTGCTGGTAGCTCGATGCGCGGTGCACGGCCGGAAGCTCCTCGCGGTCCTGCTGCGTGAGGTTGTAGCCCAGCGATCCCCTGTAGGTCAGCAGGCCGATGGCGCGGGCCGCCGCAAGACCGGCCATTCCCGCGTCGTCGCGCGGCTCGCCGAACGTCCGGTCGGCTTCGATGGCCATGCGCTGTGTCTCGTCGATGGCGATGCTCCACGGCGACGCCTTGGCCGAGGTGGCGATCAGCACCAGTTTGCCGATGCGCTGCGGCTCCGTGACGGCCCATTCGACGGCCTGAAATCCGCCCACCGAACTTCCGACCAGCGCGCCGATGCGTCCGATGCCGAGGGCGTCGGCCAGCAGGATGTGCGCCCGCACGATGTCGCGGATCGTGAAGGGCGGGAAATCCCGGTAGTACGGTGTGCCGGTTTGCGGATTCGTATGAAGCGGTCCCGTCGTGCCGTAGTGCGAGCCGAGGATGTTGGCGCAGACGACGAAATGACGCGCCGGATCGAGGAACTTCCCCGTTTCGACCGTGTGCGGCCACCAGTCCGCGACGTCCGAATTGGCCGTCAGCGCATGGCATACCCACACCACGTTGTCGTGCGCGGCGTTCAGTTCGCCGTAGGTGTGATAGGCGATCTTCAGCTCCGGCAGCGTGTGTCCCGTTTCCAGCCGGAACGGTCCGGGGGCTATGTAAATGCGGGGTTCCATTACAGATGTTTCAGCGCTTCGTTCAGGTCTTCCTTTATGTCGTCGATATGCTCGATGCCGAGCGAAAGCCGCAGCAGGTTGGGATATACGCCCGAAGCGGCCAGTTCCTGTTCGCCGAGCTGGGCGTGGGTGGTCGATGCGGGGTGTATGAGCAGCGTTTTCGCGTCGCCGACGTTGGCCAGATGGCTGATCAGACCGAGGTTGTCTACGATCTTCGACGCCTGCTCCGCACTGCCTTTCACGCGGAACGTCAGCACGCCGCCGAAACCGTTGCGGAGGTATTTCTTCGCCAGCGTGTGGTACTTGCTGCTTTTGAGTCCCGGATAGCTGACGTGTTCGATCTTGGGATGCTTTTCCAGCCACTCCGCGACCGCAAGTGCGTTGTCCACGCTGCGCTGTACGCGCAGCGAGAGCGTTTCGAGTCCCTGCGTCAGCAGGAACGCGTTGAACGGGCTGATGCAGGGGCCGATGTCGCGCAGCCCTTCGCAGCGGGTGCGGGTCGCAAAGGCGGTTTTGCCGCACTCTTTCCAGAAATTAAAGCCGTGATATCCCTCCGAGGGTTCGCTCAGCAGCGGATATCTGCCGTTGCCCCAGTCGAAGTTGCCGCCGTCCACGACTACCCCGCCCAGACTCGTGCCGTGCCCGCCGATCCACTTGGTCGCCGAGTGCGTCACGACGTTCACGCCCCATTCGATCGGCCGGCAGAGGAATCCGCCCGCGCCGAACGTATTGTCGGTCACTACCGCAATGCCGTGCTTGTGCGCCAGCGCGACGATGGGTTCGAAGTCGGGTACGTTGAATTCGGGATTGCCGATCGTTTCCAGATAAACCGCTTTCGTACGGTCGTCCATGAGCGATGCGATGCTTCGGATGTCGTCGCCCTGAGCGAAGCGCACTTCGACGCCGATGCGGGCGAACGTATGCTTGAACTGGCTGAACGTGCCGCCGTAGAGGAACGACGTGCTGACGATATTGTCGCCCGCTTCGACCAGATTGCTGAACGCCAGATACTGGGCGGCCATGCCCGATGCGGCGGCCACGGCCGCCGTGCCCCCTTCGAGCGCAGCCATGCGCTCTTCGAAAACCGAAGTCGTGGGATTGCTCAGACGGGTGTAGATGTTACCCTCTTCGCGCAGGGCGAAGCGTGCCGCGCCCTGTTCGGCGCTGTCGAAAACATAGGACGTGGTCTGGTAGATCGGCAGTGCGCGCGAACCGGTCACGGGATCGGGCTGCTGGCCTGCGTGTACCTGCAGCGTTTCGAATCGGTAGTTTTTCGGAGTCATATTTCGCTGTTTGTTCGTTACAAAAAAATCCGACCTCAAAGGAAGCCGGATTGTGTCGTTCGTGCATACGGAAAGGTTACACCCGGCGGAATCGGCTGCGCATGCACATCATACCCATGGTCATCATACCGCGGAGTGTTCCGCGGTACGGGCTGTCGTATGTGTTCATTGCAGTCATTTCAGCTTCGGATCTGTTTCCAATGGTGCAAATATAGCGGTTTTTTTGAGTTTTACGCTCGCCGCGGGATATTTTTTTGGAAAAACCTTTCCCTCGGTCGGAATTTTGCATGCCAAAGATGCGATTGTGGCCTGTTTTGTTAAATAAATGAGCGGAAATGATTTGGAGTTGAAAATAATGTTTATCTTTGTCTCGAAGAATGTGCGCAATGCACAAGGTAAAGGCTTCGCAGCCTGTTTTCTCGACGGCCATGACGCTGCCCGCCGGGGTCAGGAACCTTTATGTGCAGACTACCCTGCCCGACGGTACCGTGTCGGTCAGCATGCAGCCGGTTTCCGCGGCTCTCAATGTTGCGGGCGCCGTGATGAAAAGCGCCGAAGCGCACAAAATCCGCACTTCCGCTGCTACACGCAGCGAAAGCTCGTCGATGCCCGATTATCCGACATTGCCGGTTAAGACGGAAAGCGACTTCGCCGAAGGCGCGGTTATCCGCCAGACGCCGGCGGGCAATATCGACCTCGGAGCCATCTGGATCGCCAAACCCTATGCCGCGGCGGCGGAATATTACATTCCCGCGGGCGCCGAGATTACGGGCAATATCAATTTGAACGGCAAGTTCTCGCCCCATTCCGCTCCGGTTCTCTACGTGGCGGGCAAACTGACGCTCAATGCGTCGGTTACTATCGGACAGGCGACCCTTGCGGTGCTTCCGGGCGGTGAAGTATATATCAGGGAGGCGAAAGCCAACCTCCAGCAGAATGCGGTCTATCCGGCCATCTATGTATTCGAGGGCGGTACTTTCACCACCGATCAGACGAGCTTCTCCTGCAAGACCATCGTCAACGAAGGCACGTTCGTTGTCAACGGACTGTTCAACGTCAACACCTCCTGCGAGTTCTACAACGGAGCGTCGGCCGCATTGCAGGCGGGTGAAGTCGAAGTCACCAACAAGGCGAAGCTCTACAATGACGGCAAGGTCGAAAGCGCCGATTTCCGGCTCAATACCTACGCCGAGCTTCACAACTGCGAGAACGGCACGGTTGCCATCGACGGGACCTTCTACGTGACCAACTATTCGGTGACCTACCAGAAAGGTGTGGCCACGATGGATAAACTCGAAGCCCGCGGCGGCGGTACGCTTTACGTGAACTGCTATACCGCAGCGGACGACGTCATTGCCGAAGGTGCGAAATTCTACATCGCTTCGGGTTCGGGTCTCGACGCCGGAACGGTATATTTCAACAGCAATACGGAGCTGTATGCCGCAGCCGGTTCGATCTTCTCCATGAACGAATACAATGCGAGCAGATCGGGCGGCAACGTGCGCATCGTCAGTCAGGCGCAGGCCGACCAGCCGATGGCCGTGGTCGTGATCCGGGAAAAGGGCGTCAGCTCGCGTTATTACGGCACCAAGTTCGAGGGACTTATGGAGGTCGTCTACGACAATGCGGCCGATGCGAAATACGTCATCGACGCCGGCAGCCTGATTGGCGGCGCCGTGATGCGCGACAAGCAGACGGTCGTGATTGCCGAGAGCAAATGCAACGGAGGCAAGGAGCCTGTGACTCCCGATCCGGAGCCGGAACCCGAAATCATCGAGGTGATCGGTGCGCCCTACACCTATTGTTTCGAGGACGGCTGGCCGTGGATCGGCGATTACGATATGAACGACGTGGTCGTCGTGACCGGCATCGACCGGCTCGTGAACAAGGAAAGCGGCAAGGTGGGTTCCATCCGCATCAACTGGGAGCTGAAAGCCGCCGGCGCCGCGCACCTCAATGCGTTCGCCGTGCAGCTGGACAAGGTCGCCGCTTCGCAGGTCGCCAGTGTCGAGACGACGAACACGGCCTTCGGCAAGGGGGCATTCGCTGGACCGGGTCTCGAATCCGGCAACGAATATGCCGTCATTCCGCTCTTCAACACCGCGCAGGAGATTCTCGGCGAAGGCACCTACATCAATACCTCCAAAGGTACGGCGCCCGTTCCGACCGTGAAGCATACGACTACCGTGACTTTCACCCGGCCCGTCGATGCGGCTGCGGTGCTGGAATCGGCCGTCAACGCCTTTATCGTCGTCAATTCGAAGAGTTCGGGCGTATTCAGCCGCGATACCGAGGTGCATATGCCGACCTACAAGCCGACCGGATTCGCGGTCGTTTCGGGCAATACGTTCGCCGAAGCCGAGCCGTACAAATACTTCGTGTCGAAGGGAACGGGTATGAAGGACAACTACATGATGTGGGCGCTGATGATTTCGGGCGAGTTCCGCTACCCTGCCGAGCGCAAGGACATCCGCACCGCCTATACCTATTTCAACGCATGGGCCGCATCGGGCGGCGCCCAGCATGTGGATTGGTACGAGGACGAAGCCGACGAGGATATGCTCTATTAAAGATTCGTATCGGTTATTCCGAACCGCAAGGCCGCAGGTTTTTCCTGCGGGCTTGTTTTGTGTGGGGAGACCTTCCTCTTCCTCTATTGAACCGTCGAAAAAAACGCTCCGCAACGAATCGTTGCGAAGCGTTCTGATGTTACGAAATACGGTTTATCGTTTTCTGTCGATGCGTTCGATGCCCTGCCGGGTCGCCGCACCGCGCAGAATCGTTCTGCAAAAAAGGTAAACCTCCTCTCGCGTGGCGTTGTTGAGCCGTAGTTCCAGAATCGTCTCCAGTATGCGGTCTGCAAAACTTGCGCCCTCGATTTCGGGAAGCAGCAACCCCTCTTCCTTGCTGGCTTCGAGGTGGTGCGCCAGCTCGCGGCGCCAGAACTCGCGGTGTTCGTCGAAATGGTCCGCATAAATTATTTTATGGCGCAGGTCCGACAGGAAACTGCTTTCGACCATGTAGAGGTTGGCGATATATTCGTATGCCAGCTTGAAAGTCCTCTGCAGGGCGCTGCCGCTGCGTTGTTTCCGGTACGTTGCGATGCGTTCGCGCTGCTTGCTGCTCATCGCGTCGAGACAGGCGTTTATCAGATCGTCCTTGTCGGCGAACATTTCATACAGGGTGCGCTTGGAGATACCCAGCGTCTGGGCGATCTCATCCACCCGGACGGCACGGATGCCGTTCCGGGCGATGAGCGCCTGTGTAATGCGGATGATCTCCTCCTTGGTCGCTCCCCGCTTCATTATTTCGCCTCCTCAGCCATGTCACGACCGCCGCCGAGAGCCTGATAGAGGTTCACGACGCCTTGTATTTCGTCGAAGCGGTCGGCTATCTGAGACAACTGGGCCGAAAGCAGTGACTGCTGGGCGGTCAGCACTTCCAGATAGGTCGTGCTGCTATGCTTCATCAGCAGTTCCGTGCTCTCCACGGCGCGCTCCAGCGCTTCGATCTGCTGTACCCGCAGATCGGCCTTCGCGCGGGCCGACTGGCACTGCGTAAGGGCGTTGTTCACCTCTGCGCCGGCGTTGAGCAGCGCCTGCTGGAACGCCAGCTTGGTCTCCTCCTGCTGCGCCTTGGCGATCTTCACGCGGGCGCGGTTGGCATTGGCGTTAAAGATCGGCTGCAGAAGCGATGCCGCTGCCGACCACAGTATCTTGCCGGGATCCTTGATCCCCATGCCGCTGTTGTTGGTCCAACCGAGCGTGCCGCTCAGCGTGATCGTGGGATAAAGGGCCGAACGTGCTTCGCTGGTGGCGTAGTAAGACTGCATGAGCGAATACTCGGCGCTGCGGATGTCGGGACGGTTCGAAAGCATCTGTACGGGCACGCCCACCGTCAGGTCGTCGGGCAGCCGCTGTCCTTCGAGCCGGCCGCGCTCGATCTGGTGCGGGCCTTCGGCCAGCAGCGTGCAGAGACTGTTCTCGGCCATACGGATCTGGTATTCCAGATCGTGCAGCGACGCTTCGATCGAAAGACAGGTGCCTTCGTACTGGGCGACGGCGGCTTCGTTGGCCATGCCGGCCTCCTTCATCGCCCGCATCGTGCGCACGCTCTCGCGCCATTTCACGGCGGTCTGCTCGGTTACCTCATATTGCCCGTCGAGCATCAGCAGCGTGTAATAGAGGTTTGCAATGCCTGAGATCAGCTGCGTCTTCACGGCCTGCTCGTACTCCCGGCTCTGGGCGTAGAGCGCTTTGGCTTTGCGCTTGGCATTGGTCAGACCGTTGAAAATGTCGATCTGCCAGCTTGCCGTCACGGGAATGTTGTAGGTTTTCGACGGCGTCGCCCAGTCGAAACTGCTCAGGTTGCCCTGCGGTGCGAAGTTGAACGACGGCAGGTAAGCCAGACGTGCCGATTTAAGCGTCGCCTCGGCCTCCTTTACCCGCCACTGCGCCGACTGCAGGTCGGTGTTGTTCTCCAGTCCCTGCCGGATAAGCGTCTGCAGGTAGGGATCAGAGAACATCTCTTCCCAGCCGATATTGCCGATCGTCATCGTATCGGCGGTTTCGGCCGTGCCGTAGAGTCCGTCGGTTTTCACTTCGGGACGCGTATAGGGCTTGTAGATGCCGCAGCCGGTCATGGCCGCTGCGGCCAGTATGATAATAAGCTTTTTCATCTTGTTACTCTTTCTCGTTTTTACACTCCTCCAGCTCGGCGCGCACGGCCCACTGCGGATCGGGATCGAACTCCAGCGGCTTGACCTTCTCCTGCAGGGTCTGGAAGACGATGAACAGCGTCGGTACGAGGAACAGCAGCGCCAGCGTTCCGACGATCATACCTCCCACGACACCCGAACCGAGGGTGGAGTTGCCGTTGGCGCCCACACCGTGCGAGAACACCAGCGGAATCATACCGAATACGCAGGTGAGGACGGTCATCAGGATAGGACGGAGACGGGCCTTGGCGGCGGATACGGCGGCCTGCGTGAGGCTCATGCCCGCGGCGCGTCGGTCGGCGGCGTACTCCGTAATCAGGATGGCGGTCTTCGAAAGCAGACCGATCAGCATGATGATACCCGTCTGCAGGTAGATATTGTTCTCCAGCCCCATCATCTTGGCGAAGAGGAACGAACCCAGCAGACCGCACGGCACGGAGAGAATGACGGCGAACGGAATCAGGAAGCTCTCGTACAGAGCGCTCAGGATGAGGTAGATCAGCAGGAGACAGATGCCGAAGATGATCGTCGTGTTGCTGCCTGTCTGCGCCTCCTCGCGGGTGATGCCGTCGAAGTCGTAACCGTAGCCTTTCGGGAGCACCTGCGCCGCGACTTCCTGAATGGCGCGGATGGCGTCGCCCGACGAATATCCGTCGGCGGCGGTGCCGTTCACGGCGATCGAGCTGTACATGTTGAAGCGGTTGAGCACTTCGGAGCTGTAAACCCTCGTCAGGTCCACGAACTGTCCCAGCGGAGCCATCTCCCCGTTGTTCGTACGCACGAAGACGTTATTGAGCGACTCGGTGTTGAGACGGTATTTCGGGTCGGACTGAATCGTCACATAGTACATCTTCGAGAAGCGGTTGACGTTCGAAACGTACTGGCCGCCGTAGTAACCCGAAAGCGTCGAGAGAATCGCGTTGGGCGATACGCCGGCGCGTTTGGCCTTCGCCGCGTCGATGCTTACGACGTACTGCGGGAAGTTGATGTTGAAGGTCGAGTAGGCCATTGCGATCTCCGGACGCTGGTTCAGCGCTCCGATGAACCGCAGGTAGATGTTGTAGAAGTCGGT
Organism: Alistipes finegoldii DSM 17242; assembly: GCF_000265365.1. Lineage (NCBI taxonomy): Bacteria > Pseudomonadati > Bacteroidota > Bacteroidia > Bacteroidales > Rikenellaceae > Alistipes > Alistipes finegoldii. The sequence continues at coordinate 3,668,480 of NC_018011.1, read as the reverse complement.
CAGGCTGCCGTCCGACTTATCCTGCAGGTGCATGGAGAAGCCGGTCGAGGTGCCGTAACCCGAAATCATCGGCGGCGCCACGGCGAAGATCTGCGCGTTCTTGATATCGGCCGTGCGTCCGTAGATCTGACCGATGACCGCGTTTACGGCATCCGTTTTTTCGGGACGTTCCTCCCAATCCTTCAGCTTGATGATACACATACCGTAGGACGAGCCCTGACCGGCGATCATACCGTAGCCGGCCACCTGCATGAAGTCCCTGATCTGGGGAATGGCCTTGATGCGGGCGGAGACCTCTTCCATGACCTGATGCGTTTCGGCGAGCGAAGTGCCCGGAGCCGTTGTGACGTTGACCATGATCGTACCTTGGTCCTCGTCGGGCACCAGACCCGTCTTCGTGGTGTTCATCAGTAAGACAAGGGCGGCGAACGCCAGTCCGAGCGTGGACCACATCAGCCATTTGTGCTTGATGAAGAGCAGTACGCCGTGCTTGTATTTGTTGATCATGGCGCTGAATCCGCTGTTGAAAGCCTTGCGGAAGCGTGCCGCGAAGTTGTCGCGCATTTCGCCGTTCTCGTCGAGATACGGTTTGAGGAGCAGTGCGCAGAGGGCCGGGGAGAGCGTAAGGGCGTTGATCGCCGAGATACCGACGGCCACGGCCATCGTGATGCCGAACTGCGTGTAGAATACGCCCGACGTTCCGCCCATCATGGCTACGGGAATGAACACGGCCATGAAGACCAGCGTCGAGGTGATGATCGCCGAGGTGATACCCGACATGGCGTCGATGGTTGCCATATAGGAGGACTTATATCCCACGTCGAAACGCGCTTGGACAGCCTCCACCACGATAATGGCGTCGTCGACGACCGTACCGATGGCAAGGACGAGCGCGAAGAGCGTCAGCAGGTTGATCGAGAACCCGGCCACCGAGAGGAACGCGAAGGTTCCGACCAGCGCCACGAGGATCGAGATCGTGGGGATCAGCGTCGAACGGATATCCTGCAGGAAGACGTATACCACGAGGATAACGAGCAGGATGGCTTCGATCAGCGTCTTGATCACTTCGTTGATCGAGGCGTAGAGGAAGTCGTTCACGCTCTGCAGGTGTGCGATGGCGACGCCTTTGGGCAGTTCGCTTTCGACCTCTTTGAGCAGTGCGTTGATCTCGTTGACGACCTGCGTGGCGTTCGAACCGGCAGTCTGGAAGACCATCGTGCTAACGCCCGGATGGCCGTTGGTGTAGCCCTTGTAGGCATAGGATTCGCTGCCCAACTCGATGTCGGCGACGTCTTTCAGGTGCAGGATCGTACCGTCGGGTTGTGCGAGGAGTACGATTTCCCCGAATTCCTCCGGAGTCATCAGACGTCCGCGGTACTTCATCGTATACTGGAACGTGTTCTGCGAGTTTTCACCCAGCGTACCGGTTGCCGACTCGATGTTCTGCTCGGCGAGGGCCGCCGTTACGTCCGACGGGATGAGCTTGTACTGGGCCATCACGTCGGGCTTGAGCCAGATACGCATCGAGTAGTCGGCTCCCAGCGTGAAGGCTTCGCCGACGCCCGCGATACGGAGAACGCGCGGCTCGATGTTGATCTTCAGATAGTTCGACAGGAACGTCTCGTCGTAGGAGTCGTCGGGGCTGTAAAGCGAGAATATTTTCACCATGGAGGTTTGGCGCTTCATGGTGGTCACACCGATCTGCGTCACCTCCGAGGGCAGCTGTCCGGTAGCGCGCGATATTCGGTTCTGCACGTTGACGGCGGCCATGTCGGCATTGATTCCCTGACGGAAGTAAACCGTTACGGATGCGCTGCCGACTGCGGCGCTGGAGGTCATATAGGTCATGTCCTCCACCCCGTTGATAGCTTGTTCGAGCGGTACGATGACCGATTTCTGGATGGTCTCTGCGCTGGCTCCCGGATAGGAGGCGCGCACCATCACCGTCGGGGGAGCGATGTCGGGATACTGCTCGACGGGCAGCGTCGCGAGACCGATAAGACCGGCGATTACGATTACGATGGATATGACCGACGCCAGTACGGGTCGTTCGATAAAATGTTTCAGTGTCATAGGTTATTCCTCCTTTTCGGTTTGGGTTGCGGCCTCAGGAGCTGTCTGTGCTGCGGCGCCCTGCCCCTTGACGACAATGGGCGTACCTTCACGCAGCAGACCTACGCCTTCGGCAACGATCACGTCGCCCGGCGTAAGTCCGGACTTGACGATATACTCTCTGCCGTTGTTGATCTTCTCCACGTCGATCATCGACGATGTGGCTTTGCCGTCCTCTACCTTATATACGTATACCTTGTTCTGCAGTTCGAAGGTCGCCACCTGCGGTACGACTACGCAGTCTTTGTGGATGTTGGGCACGATCACGCTGCCGGCGCCGCCGCTATGGAGCAGGCCGTCCGCATTGGGGAACACGGCGCGCAGCTGTACGCTGCCCGTCGAGGTGTCGATGACGCCGCTGATCGACTCGATGCGGCCCGTCCGGTCATAGACCGAACCGTCGTTGAGCACCAGCCGTACGTCGGGCATGTTCTTGAGCGTGTTGGCGATCGAACCGTACTGACGGGTCAGGTTGAGCAGCTGGTTCTCGGTCATCGAGAAGTAGACGTATACGTCCGAGTTGTCCGATACGGTCGTCAGCGGCTGCGGAATCGATGCGCTGACCAGCGCGCCGACACGGTACGGCAGCGTTCCCACCACGCCGTTGGCCGGAGCCTTCACGACCGTATAGGAGAGGTTGTTGGCGGCGTTTACGCGCTGCGCTTCGGCCTGCGCGAGTTGGGCCTTGGCGGTCAGCAGCGTGTTTTCGGCCGTCAGCAGGTCGTACTGCGAAACCACGTTCTTGGCGTAAAGCTCCTTTTTGCTGTCGTAGGTGAGCTGCGCCGTGGCTACGCCGGCTTTGGCAGCCGCCACGTTGGCTTCTGCGGTCTGCAGCGCCGCTTTGTACGGCACCTGATCTATGATGAAAAGGGGCTGGCCTTTCGAAACGGTCTGACCCTCGTTTACGCAGAGTTCGAAGATGGTTCCCGAAACCTGCGGATAGATGGCGATGTCCTGACGTCCGCGGATGGTCGCCGAGTAGTTGATCGGGATTTCGCGGTCGGTAGTGGCTATGGTCATCACGGCGTATTCCGCGGGGCCCATTGCCGTCGGTGCCTGTCCGCACGAAACGGCTGCCATGAAGCAGGCCATGACGGCTGCTTTCACAAATGTTTGCTTCATAATTCTCCTCTTTTTTAAACTAAAAAAACTTTTTACGGTGCAAAAGTACCGTAAAAAGGCCGACGATGTGCCATTATATTGCGAACAGTGTTGGTGTTTTCCGGAACAAAATTTAGGAAATTAATGAAAAAAGCGTTAAATTTGTTCGAAAAAAGAATTGTTATGTCAGCGACTAACCCCATAATAACCACACCGGAAGAACAGTTCGTCGTCGGAGAGTCCGATTTCGCCTTTTTCGGCAATTATGCGAGCCGCTGCGAAGGCGGGGCGATTCTCTACTGCCGCAAGGGCAGCGCCGACGCCACCGTAAACCAATATTGCGGTCAGGTGCGGCGCAACACGCTGATTCTGGTGCTGCCCGGCTCGCTGCTGATGCTGACCAACCGCACGGAGGATTTCCGGATGACCTTCTGCGCCTTCTCGCGCGACCTTTTCGCCGAAGCCGGTTTCCGTCTCGAACCGTCGTTTTTCAGAATCCTGCGCGAAAATCCGATCACCTATCCGCCCGCCCGCATCGTGGAAGGCGCCAGTACTTGGTTTCAGATGGCCGCATACACCTACCGCGACCGCAACAATGTGTTCCGCAATACGATCATCCGCAACCGCCTGCAGAACGTGCTGCTGGAGATTTACGACAAATTGCAGCGTTACGCCAACATGCAGCAGCAGACGCCCGAAACGACGACGCGCCAGACGGAGCTTTTCCACCGTTTCGTCGCGCTGGTGCACGAACACAGTTCGCAGCAGCGCGAGGTGTCGTTCTATGCCGACAAACTCTGCATTTCGACACGTTATCTCTCGACCATCGTGCGCAATATCGCGCATAGCTCGGCCAAGGAGTTCATCGACCGCTCGGTGCTGCTGGAGATCAAGATGCTCCTGCAGTCGACGGATCTGTCGGTGCAGGAGATCGCCTACCGCCTGCATTTTCCCGACCAGTCCTATCTGGGGCGTTATTTCAAGAAGCATACGGGCGAGTCTCCCACCGAGTACCGCAACACGAAAAAATAAGCAGCCCCGATACCGGGGCAGTTTTTGTTTCGCGCCGTCTGTCGTGTTTGGACCCTGAATTGCAGGGCATGTCGTAAAATACGAAAGATTATGAGCAAGACGATTGAAATTCTTGGGGAAAAGGCCGAATACTACCTTTCCCATGTGTGCCGGACCATCGACAAGAAACTGCTGTATCTTCCCGCGCCCGACACCGTCGACCGGGTCTGGATGGAGTCCGACCGCAATATCCGCACTCTCGGCAGCCTGCAGTGGATACTCTCCCACGGCCGTCTGGCCGGTACGGGCTATGTGTCGATCCTGCCCGTGGATCAGGGCATCGAACATGCGGCCGGCGCGTCGTTCGCTCCGAATCCGGCCTATTTCGATCCGGAGAATATCGTGAAGCTGGCTGTCGAGGGCGGCTGCAACGCCGTGGCTTCGACCTTCGGCGTGCTGGGCGCCGTGGCGCGCAAATACGCGCACAGGATTCCGTTCATCGTGAAACTCAACCACAACGAACTGCTCTCCTACCCCAATTCCTACGATCAGGTGATGTTCGGCACCGTGCGCGACGCTTGGAACATGGGCGCCGCCGCCGTCGGCGCCACGATCTATTTCGGCTCGGAGGAGAGCCGCCGCCAGTTGGTCGAGATCGCCGAGGCGTTCGATTATGCCCACGAGCTGGGCATGGCGACGATCCTGTGGTGTTACCTGCGCAACGGGAGCTTCAGGAAGGACGGCGTCGATTACCACGCTTCGGCCGACCTCACGGGGCAGGCGAATCACTTGGGCGTGACCATCAAGGCCGACATCGTGAAGCAGAAGCTTCCGGAGAACAACGGCGGTTTCCGCGCCATCGGTTTCGGCAAGACCCGCGACGAGGTTTACACGAAGCTGACCACCGACCACCCCATCGACCTTTGCCGCTATCAGGTGGCCAACGGCTATATGGGCCGCGTGGGGCTGATTAATTCGGGCGGCGAGTCGCACGGCGCGTCCGATCTGCAGGAGGCCGTCATGACGGCCGTGGTGAACAAACGCGCCGGCGGCATGGGTCTCATCAGCGGCCGCAAGGCTTTCCAGCGGCCCATGGACGAAGGCATAGCCCTGCTCAACGCCATTCAGGACGTATATCTCGATCCCGAAGTGACGATCGCGTAATAACGGCCCGGCGTATACCGTTCTATATAAGTAAGAAAAAGATAAAATCGTGCATTATGAAAATAACCTTCTTCGGCACGCAGCCCTATGACCGGGAGTCGTTCGACCGCGCCAACGAGCGTTACGGATTCGAATTCAATTACCACCGCAGCCACCTGAACGGCAACAACACTTCGCTGGCGCAGGGGGCCGATGCGGTCTGTATCTTCGTGAACGATACGGCCGATGCCGCCACGATACGCTCTTTGGCGGCGATGGACGTGAAGCTGATCGCCCTGCGCTGCGCGGGATTCAACAACGTGGACCTGAAAGCCGCGGCGGAATACGGCATTCCCGTCGTGCGTGTTCCCGCTTATTCGCCGCATGCCGTGGCGGAATACGCCGTGATGCTGATGCTGACGCTCAACCGCAAGGTCCACCGCGCCTATTGGCGCACGCGCGACGGCAACTTCTCGCTGCACGGCCTGCTGGGATTCGACATGTACGGCAAGACGGCGGGTATCGTCGGCACCGGAAAGATCGCCCGCGAACTGATCCGCATCCTCAAGGGATTCGGCATGGAGGTCCTCGCGTACGACATCTACCCCGACCCGGAATATGCCGTGCGGGCGCAGATAGAATACGTGTCGCTGGACGAACTTTACCGCCGCTCCGACATCATCTCGCTGCACTGCCCGCTGACCGACGCAACCCGCTACATGATCGACGGCGCCGCCATCGGCAGGATGAAACCCGGCGTCATGCTCATCAATACGGGCCGCGGTCAGCTGATCCACACCGAAGCGCTGATCGAGGGGCTGAAAGAGAAGAAGATCGGTGCGGCCGGACTGGACGTGTACGAAGAGGAGGCCGCCTATTTCTACGAGGATACGTCGGACCGGATCATGGACGACGACGTGCTGGCGCGCCTGCTCTCGTTCAACAATGTCGTCATGACCTCCCATCAGGGGTTCTTTACACGTGAAGCGCTGGATAATATAGCGCACACCACTTTGCAGAATATCAACGATTTCGCTGTGCACCGGGAGTTGCGGAACGAGGTGCGCGCCGAACCGGAAAAAACGATGAATTGAACGATGAAAAAAGTTGTTTTGCTCCGCCACGGCGAGAGCACATGGAACCGGGAAAACCGGTTCACGGGATGGACGGACGTCGATTTGAGCGAAAAAGGCGTCGCCGAGGCCGAAAAGGCCGGCCTGCTGTTGCGCGAGGAGGGCTTTCTGTTCGGGCATGCCTATACCTCCTACCTGAAACGGGCCGTGAAGACGCTCGGCGTCGTACTTGACAAGCTGGATCAGGATTGGGTGCCGGTTTCGAAGAGCTGGCGGCTCAACGAGAAGCATTACGGCTCTTTGCAGGGACTCAACAAAAAGGAAACGGCAGAGAAATACGGCGACGAGCAGGTGCACATCTGGCGCCGCAGTTATGATGTGGCTCCGGCGCCGCTCGGCGAAGAGGACCCGCGCAACCCGCGCTTCGATCCCCGCTACCGCGACGTACCCGAAGCGGAGTTGCCCCGCACCGAGTCGCTGCTCGACACCGTCGGCCGCATCATGCCCTACTGGAAATGCGAAATCCTGCCGGCGCTCGCCCGCCACGACTCCCTGCTGGTCGTGGCCCACGGCAACAGCCTGCGCGGCATCATCAAACACCTGAAAGGCATCTCCGACGAAGCGATTTCGGAGTTCAATCTCCCGACCGCCGTGCCTTATGTCTTCGAATTCGACGACGGGCTGAATTACGTCAGGGATTATTTCCTCGGCGATCCCGAAGAGATCGCTGCGCTGATGGCCGCCGTCGCCGATCAGGGTCGGAAATAGCACGGCGCGAATTCCGGCGCGGGAAAGTAGAATTCCCGGCCGTGCCGGATTCCCGGCCTTCATGTTTTAGCCCCCGCTCATTGCGAGCGGGGGCTTTTCGTCGGCGCGGGTGATGCGATCCTCTGGGGTGGCTCCGGTTGCCGCCGCCTGAATGCGATAATGCTTCGTTGCGGCGTCAGTTTGTCGTCCGGTATTCGTTGGGCGACATGCCGACGCACTTCTTGAACAACCGGGTGAAGTGCTGGGGATAGCGGAAACCGAGTTCGTAGGCGATTTCGCTGATCGACTTCGTCGCGTCGAATATCCGTTCCTTGGCGATGTCGATCACCTTCAGCTGAATGTACTCCTGCGCCGATTTGCCGGTCTCCTTCTTTATCAGGTCGCCGAAATAGTTGGCCGACAGGTGCAGCTGTTCCGCGCACCAGCGTACCGAAGGCACCCCGTCGCGCTGGGGCGTGTCGCCTTTGAAATAGTCGTTCAGCAGCCGTTCGAACCGGGACAGCGCGTCTTTGTTGACCTCGCTGCGCGTGATGAACTGCCGCTCGTAGAAGCGTATGCTGTAGTTGAGCAGCAGTTCGATGTTCGAGACGATCAGCCGTCTGCTGTGCTTGTCGATGGCATGGTTCAATTCGCCCGTTATGTTCTGCAGGCATTCGAGCACCACGAGCCGCTCCTGCTCCGAGAGATGCAGGGCTTCGTTGGCTTCGTACGAAAAGAAGGTGTATTCGTCCATGCTGCGTCCGAGCGACGTGCCCCGGATCAGGTCGGGGTGGAACAGTAGCGCCCAGCCTTTGGGCTGAAACACCTCGCCGTTGTCCTCGATGCCGACCACCTGCCCCGGTGCGATGAATACGAGCGTTCCCTCCTGATAGTCGTAATAGTGGCGTCCGTAGCGCATGTCGCCGCATTTGACGTCTTTCAGGAAGACGCAGTAGAATCCGTACATGCGCCGGGCGTGCCGGGCCTTCGGGCATTTCGAAAAGTCGATGACGCTGACCAGCGGATGGAGCGTCTCCTGCCCCATCATTTCGTTGTACTGGTAGACGTGCTCCATTTTTACGATCTCGTCCATATGCTTCGATTATTGTTGTCTGTCACAAAGTTAATGCTTTTTTTCATGCCCGCCGCACCTTCGCGGCCGAATCGGTAATAATGGTATGACGAACCGTAATTCGGGTAATGACACGCCCCGCCGGAATCGCCCTACTTTTGCAGTGTGAAACGGACCCGAACCCGATAAACCGGGAAAACGAAAGGAGGTTCCGTCGGTCGGAATACGGGTTTGAAATCAATAAAAGGAGAAAAAATGGAGCATAGAATTTTAAACAACGGCGTCGAAATGCCGGTTCTGGGTTTCGGCGTCTATCAGGTCGAAGAGACGGTCTGCGAACAGTGTGTATGCGATGCGATTGCGGCGGGTTACCGTTCGATCGACACCGCTTCGGCCTATCTCAATGAGCGGGCCGTGGGCCGGGCGATCCGGCGGAGCGGCGTACCCCGCGAGGAACTTTTCATCACGACGAAACTCTGGGTGCAGGATGCCGGGTACGAGAGCACGAAGCGGGCTTTCGCCAAGTCGCTCGAACGCCTGCAGCTCGATTATCTCGACCTCTACCTGATCCATCAGCCGTTCGGCGACGTCTACGGTTCGTGGCGGGCGATGGAGGAGCTTTACCGCGAAGGGGCCGTCCGGGCCATCGGGGTGAGCAATTTCCAGCCGGACCGGCTGGTGGACCTGATCCTTCATAACGAGGTGGTCCCCGCCGTCAATCAGGTCGAGACGCATCCCTTCTGCCAGCAGACCGAAGCGGCCGCGGTGATGGCCTCTGAGGGCGTGCAGATCGAATCGTGGGCGCCGTTCGCCGAGGGGCGTAACAATCTGTTCGGCAACGGGACGCTGGTGTCGCTGGCCGCGAAATACCGGAAATCGGTCGCTCAGGTCGTCCTGCGCTGGCTGATCCAGCGCGGCGTGGTCGTGATCCCGAAGTCGGTGCGTCCGGAGCGCATGGCCGAAAATATCGACGTCTTCGATTTTCACCTCGCGCCGGAAGACATGGACCTGATCGCAACGCTCGACACCCGGCGGAGCTGTTTTCTGTCACACCGCGATCCTGAGACCGTGAAGTGGCTGGGGACGATGAAATACGAGATGGACTGATCGGCAACTGAGGATATGATGAAAACGCGAAACGATGAAGCAACTTCTTTTGATAATTGCGGCCGCACTGCTTGCGGCCGGAACGTGTAACCGGATAAATGCTCGGAATATGGAAAAACCGAAGAAAATCAGCGTGTTCCCCGTCGGGGATAAACTGCCCGAAACATTCTCGAAATATTTTGTCGGTCAGGCTTATCTGGCCCGGCTGACGCGGAACGGGGCGCTCAACTGCCCGATTTCGAACGTCACGTTCGAACCCGGATGCCGCAACAACTGGCATAGCCATACGGGCGGCCAGATTCTCGTCGCCGTGGGCGGCCGGGGATATTATCAGGCCGAGGGCGAGCCGGCCCGCGAGCTGCTGCCGGGCGACGTGGTCGAGATCGCTCCCGACGCGGCGCACTGGCACGGCGCGGCTCCTGACAGTTGGTTCTCGCATCTGGCGATCGAAACCAATCCGCAGATCAACCGCAATACGTGGCTCGGACCGGTGGACGACGCGCACTATTCCGCTGCGACCGCCGGGATTGCCGCGATCGCCTCCACACCCGCCTCTGCGACCGCGCCCGCTGCCGGGATTGCTGCGACTGCCGAATCTTCGGTCGCGGCCGTTTCCGCAGCAATGTCCATGTCTTCCGCAGCGCCCATTCCTGCGGCAATGTCCATGTCCTCCGCAGCGCCCATTCCTGCGGCAATGTCCATGTCCTCCGCAGCGCCCATTCCTGCGGCAATGTCCATGTCCGCAACAGCGCCCCTGTCCTCGGCCAAGAGCGCGGCTCCGCGCCTGCGCGCCGCGGCCGTAGAGACCCGTGCGCAGCTGTTTTCCGGGTGCGAATCGGAACTTGCGGCGACCGATCCCGAATTAATCGAAATTTTTGATAACTTTACGTTCGCTGAAGTACTCGGCTACGGCGATCTCGACGTTAAGACGCGGATGATGTGCATCCTCGCGTCGTGCATTGCCGGAGCCGCGCAGACCGAGTTTCGGACGATGCTCGAAGGCGCGCTGAACGTGGGTGTGACGCCCGTCGAAGCGAAAGAGGTGGTCTATCAGGCGGTTCCCTACGTCGGCATGGCGCGGACGGTCGATTTCGTGCATATCGTCAACGGGGTGCTGACGGCGCGGGGCGTTGCGCTTCCGCTCGAAGGCCAGTCGGCGACTTCGCCCGAAACCCGCTTCGAAAAGGGACTGGCGGTGCAGAAGGCTATTTTCGGGGAGCGGATCGATGCGATGCGCGCCGCCGCGCCGGAGAACCAGCAACATATACAGGACTACCTGTCGGCCAACTGTTTCGGCGATTACGTCTCCCGCGGCGGGCTGGATGCGAAGGTGCGCGAGCTGCTGACTTTCTCGATGCTGCTCACGCTGGGCGGCTGCGAACCCCAGCTCAGGGGACATATTCAGGGCAACCTGAATGTCGGCAACGACAAGCGGACGTTGTTGGCTGTGGTGACCCAGCTGCTGCCCTATGCAGGCTATCCGCGTACGCTGAATGCGATCGCCTGCCTGAACGAAGCGATACCCGAAAACGAATAAAAAAGAAGAAATAGATATGGCGAAGAAAGTATTGATCCTCTCCTCCAGCCCGCGGCGCGGGGGCAACTCGGATCTGTTGTGCGACCGTTTCATGGCCGGGGCGCAGCAGGCCGGACACGACGTGGAGAAGATTTTCCTCCGGGATAAGAAGATAAATTACTGCACGGGCTGCGGCGTATGTTACGGCGGGGCGAAGCCCTGTCCGCAGCGGGACGATGCGGCCGAGGTGGTCGGCAAGATGATCGGCGCGGAGGTGATCGTGATGGCTACGCCGGTTTACTTCTATACGCTCTGCGCGCAGATGAAGACCCTGATCGACCGCACCTGCGCCCGCTATACGGAGATGGGCGGCAAGGAGTTTTACTTCATCCTGACGGCCGCCGAAGAGAGCGTTGAGATGATGGAGCGCACCGTGGAGTGTTTCCGCGGATTTCTCGACTGTCTCGACGACCCCGAAGAGCGGGGTGTCGTTTACGGCGTCGGAGCTTGGCAGGCGGGTGAAATCGAAGGAATGCCTGCGATGGACGAAGTCTATGAGCTGGGCCGCCGGGTGTAAACCTAAAATAGAGAACAAAATGAAACGGATTGTTTTGATAGCGATTATGACGATGTTCTTACCCGATATGAATACACAGGCGCAGACCGCATCCGGCACGAAGGTGCTGGTGGCCTATTTCTCCCACAGCGGCAATACGCGCGCCATGGCGCGGCAGATCGCCGAAGCGACGGGCGGCGATCTTTTCGAGATCGTTCCGGCCGCGGCCTACCCCGCCGAATACGGAGCCGTCGTGGATCAGGCCAAGAAAGAGATCGGCGGCGGCGTCCGCCCTGCGCTGAAAGGCCGGCTGCCCGATGTCGGGGCGTACGACGTGATTTTCGTCGGCTCGCCCTGTTGGTGGTCCACGGTCGCGCCGCCGGTGGCGACGTTCCTCGCGGACTGCGACTGGGCGGGCAAGACCGTCGTGCCGTTTATGACCCACGAAGGCAGCCGCATGGGCCGCAGCGAAGAGGATATTCGGAAACTTTGTGCGGGCGCTACCCTGCTCGGCGGGCTTCCCCTACGCGGCGGGGCCGTGAAAGACTCGCGGGACGTCGTGCGGAAGTGGGTTCAGGGATTGAATCTGACAAAATAAACTATACCAGATGTTGCGAAAAATCAGAATCGCGGCCGCGGCCGTTTTCTTTACGATGATTACGCTGCTCTTCCTCGATTTCACGGGGACGCTGCATGCGTGGTTCGGCTGGATGGCCAGAGTGCAGTTGCTGCCCGCTGTTTTGGCGGTCAATGTCGCCGTCGTTGCGGCGCTCTTGGTGTTGACGCTGTTGTTCGGACGGGTCTACTGTTCGGTGATCTGCCCGCTGGGCGTCTTTCAGGACGTCGCTTCGTGGGCGGGCGGCAAACGGCGCAAAAACCGTTTTACCTATTCCCGTGCCTTGCCGTGGCTGCGTTACGGCATGCTGGCGCTGTTCGTTGCGGTGATGGTCGCCCATATCAAGCCCGTCGCCGAACTGCTGGCGCCTTAGCGTTCCGGGTGGATAATGTTGCAGGAAAGCGGCGTGAAATTGCGCAATTTCAGCCGGTTATTCGTATCTTTGGGGTGCAATTACGAAATCCCGCAATGAGGAAGCTTTATTTTCTGTTCATGCTCCTGCCGGCGTTGTCTTGGAGTGTCGCCCTGAGGGCGCAGCGGCTCGGCGTCGAGGTCACGCCTGCGTGTCCGACGGTATTTCAGGAGTTCGAGGTGGCATACACGGCGGACCGTGAGATCGAGTCGATCGCGCCGCCGCGCTGGGGTGCTCTGACGCTGGTCCGCGAACTGGGACAGTCGCACGGCTCGCAGCTGTCGATCGTGAACGGCGTCCGGACCGACTCCGAACTCTTCTCTTACCGCTACCGGGTCCGTTCGCGCGTGAGCGGCGAGGTCTTCGTGCCGGGAACGACGGCCGTCGTCGGCGGTCGCGAATGTTGTTTTGAGCGGAAAAGGATTACGGTGCTTCCCGATTCGGCGCATTGCGAGCCGCAGTGCCGGCTGGAACCGGATTCGGCGGCTATGGCGGCCATGGGCGGCTGTATCGTCCGGCTGGTCTGCGATCGCAAGCCCGACAAGGCCGATCCGGTGCTGGTGCTGGACGATACGGAGACCTGCACCCCGTTTTCGACCGCTTATTCCAGCAGGAACGGGCGGGAAGAGTGTATTTACCGATACCGGATCGACGTGGACACCCCCGGAAAACATATCCTTACGCCGCGGCTGTCGTTCGGCGGAAAACCGTTCGAAGCCCCCTCTTACGTCGTCTGGCTGAAAGGCGAAGCCGGTCCCGAAGGTACTGAGTCTGCGACGCCCGGCCGGAGGCGGATCGTATATGCTTTTGCGGGCGTGCTTCTTTTTTTGTGGACGGCGATTTTCGTGCGCGATCATGCACCCGCCGCAGGCCGTAACGCCGTCGTTTCCCGCTTCTCGTGGCAGGTGTATTTCGTCGTGGCGGCCGCCCTGCTCTTTATCGGGTTTTGCGGCCTGTTCATCTGCGGTGCCGTCCGGGCGGAGGGAGCATCCCGGCTGCCGGTTTACGGCGTGACGCTCCTGATGCTGTTCTGTGTCTGCTGGCTGGTGTTCGGGGAGCTGAGACGCTCGGCCGTAAGGTTGCGTATCGACGGCGGCACCCTTGCCGTTACATCGTTTGCGGGGCTGGGTTTTACGCGCAGGTACGATCTGAAAAGTTTCGACGCCATCACTTCGATGATACTCGTCAGCCGGGGCGGCGCGTACGAATACCGCTATCTGATGAAGGCCGGCAGGCGCGTCGTCCGCGTCTCCGCGTTCTACCTCAAAAACTATGACGGATTGTGCGAAGCGTTGTCGGAGCACTGCGTTTACAAGGGCCGCCGGCCGATGAATCTCTGGCTCGAAATGAAGGAGATTTTCCGCTGAGCGGACTTGCGCCGCGGTAGACCCTGCGCACCCGGCCGGGACGCGGATACGAAAAAGCCGGACCTTTTCAAAAAGGTCCGGCTTTTCCGTTCGCTGTCGAGGGTCATGCCTCGGCGTCGGTTTTCGAATATTCCGAGAATTCGCAGCCGAAACGCTCTACGAGCATGTTGTCCATCTCGTCGGCCCGCAGTGCGAGTCCGACGATGTTTTTGCGGATTTCGTCTTCCGATTCGTCCGTGATGTCGGCCAGATGGATGCGGTAGGCGATGTAAATCTGCCGGCCTTCGATTCCCAGCTTGTAGGGGCCGAAATCCTCGCTGAGCATATAGTCCAGTACGTTCTCCACCTCCTTCTTCGGCAGCAGGTTGATCGGCGAGGTCGAGAAGAGGTAGTTGCCGTCGTATACGAAGATGCGGATTTCGGAGCTGCCCTTGTGGAAGAGCCACGAGTCGTATCCGTCGCGCGCAAGCACCGGATTGACGCCCATTTCCCGAATTGCGCTTTCGACGAATCCGCCCAGCGGCGAAAGCTCGCGCTCGTCGAAAACGCCTTCGGGCAGCTTGTCGCCGCACGAGGGGCAGAACTCCTCTTCCTCGCAGATCAGCTCCTCGCAGCTGCCGCACTGCACTTGGAATGCCGTGCGGTCCAGCTCGCCGAGCGATTCGAGCAGGCCGTGGAGCGTTTCGACGCGGATGCCGAAGCCCATGTTGTCGGCCTGCGTGAATTTGCTGACCGTCACGCCTACCACCTCTTCCGCGTCGTTCAGGATCGGACCGCCTGAGTTGCCGGGGTTCACCGCGGCGTCGGTCTGGATGTAGTATTTGCCGTCCATCAGCTGTTTGGGCGACGATACCGAACCTTCGGTGATCGTGAAGGGCATGCCGTAGGGGTATCCCGCGACGTATACCTTGCGGCCGATGGTAAGCGAGTCGTCCGCTGCGAGCGTCATTTCGGGCAGCGCCGAGAAGTCGCCTTCGGCGGCCAGCAGGGCGATGTCCAGCGCCGGATTGACCAGCACGACCTTCGCCAGATAGGGATTGCGGTCGTTGTCGTGTACGGCGACGGTGCGGTACCCTTCGACCACATGGTAATTCGTTACGAAAAGATCGTAGTTTTTCAGGTAGAAACAACTGCCGGAGCCGCCTGAGTGGGTTACTTTGAATACCGACTTGTAGATATTGTTATGTTCCATGGATATACGGATTTTGAGCTGTTATTTTTGTTGTCCGAGTGCCTGTTCCATCATTTTCTGCTGGAATTCCTGCGCCAGACGCATGTATTCGGCCATGTCGCCCTTCATCAGCGCCTGTTGCATGGCGGCCTGCATCTGAACGATCTCGCCCTGCATGGCGGCTGCCATCTGCTGTACCTGTTCCACGGCTGCGGCCGCGGCGGCTCCCTGCTCTCCGGTCTCCTCGTCGTCGTCGTCCGTCGTCAGATCGTCGTCCATCACCTTTTCGAGCGCTTCGAACAGAATCTCCGACGCCTCCTCCATCGACTTTCCGGCCGATTTGCGCAGCGCATTGGCGATCACGGCGTTCAGGTCGTCCTGCACGTCGTTGTAGAAGTACATCTCATAGAACTTGTAGAGTATGCGCACCGCGCTCCGTTCGTAGTTCTCCGCTTCGATGGCATCCGCGGCCTCCTTGTAGACCTCCTTGAAATTCTCCTGCACGTTGTTCAGCGACGAGCGGCGTTTGGCCGAAACCAGCGTATCGACGAAATAGAGGTCGCGCGCCAGCTCTTCGCGGGGCATCGCCAGCAGGCGTTCAAGAAACGCCTTGCCTTTGGTCACCAGCTCGGCTACGGGCAGCTCCTTGTCCATGTCATCGACGGCCTTGTCGAGGTCGTTCATCAGCTGGCCCTGCGGCTGGGCGAAATAGGAAATCTTGTAGAGCGCGATGTCGATCACGTTCCATGAGTAGCCGTATTTGCGTTCCGCCTCATACTCCTTCACGGCTTCGAGCGTTTCGCGGCAGGTCTGCCGCACCGCCTCGTGGACCCGCGTCACCTCTTCCTCGGAATAAGGCGTCACCTGCGGTTCGTAACTGCGCTTGGCGCCGAATTTGGCGCAGAATTCATCGTCGTAGCGGTCGCCGATATGGCAGATGTTGCGCAGGATGAAATAAAGCTTGTGCGGATGGCTCTGCGAGAGCGGGCACACGTATTCCATCTTCAGCTTGTCGCCCTCCTTGCGGAAGCGCGGCAGCATCAGCCGGTTGATGTTCAGGTCGGCGACCTGACGCAGCATGGCGACGTGGCCCTTTTCGGGCAGCTCCAGAAAGTCCGCGCTTATGTGCAGCTTCCCCTCCCCGATGCGGATGTTTACCAGAATCGAACCGTGGGGAATATGGAATTCCGTACCTTCGGCGTTGCCGTATTTCGTGCGGAATTCCGGGTTCAGGTGATCGAGCAGCAATCGGAACGCTTCGAGGTGTTTGCCCTCGTTATAGTTGTCGATAGCCTGCTCATAGGCCTCCGTATTGACTTTGCTCTGCGTGGAGTTCAGTACCGGAGCGACGAATGAGTGTGTAGTTTTCATAGTTTTGGTATTATCGGAATGTCCCGGCGGGGCATCGGGATATAAAATTAGAAAAAAAACGGGAAACTTCCCGTTTTTTCGGATCGAAATCTCAATTTTCTTCGATCGTGAGCGTGCCGTCCGGCCCCACGGTCACTTTGGCTTCGTAATATATGTACGAGGTTTTGCCCGCGCTGCTCTCCGTTTCCTTGCCGTCCTCGGTGAAGCGGACGATGAACGAGGTGTGCTGTTGGCCCGGTTTGCGGTTGCGGTTGAATGCGGAATTGCCGGCCGGAACCTCCTCCTCGATTTCGTAGCGGCCTACCGATTTGTAGGAGTGTCCTTCGGGAAGCATCGTTTTGGCTTGGGCGATCTGGGCGGCGATCCGGGCGGGATCGAGTTCCGACAGGTCGATGCCGACGGTCGTTTCGTATTCGGGAGCTTCGAACGTGCTCTGTACGTCGCGCAGGTCGGTAGGCTCCAGACCGTTCATGTAGTAGCTCTGGCTGAATGCCTGATCGTCCTTGTTCACCAGTTTCACCGTCACGAGGAACAGGTTGTCGGAGAGCGTTTCTCCCTCCATGATCGAAAGCGAGTAGATTTTGAATTTGTCGGTGTCCACGCTCTTTTTCGTCAGTTCGATGGCCTTGGCGTAGCTGGCTTCGGCGTCGGTCGGATAACCGGTCAGGGTGGAGCAGGACTGGATCGTTGCGGCAGCGGCGACGGCTGCGGCGAGGAGTCTGATAATTGGGCGCATTGTCATATTCGTTTGAGTTTTGTTTTATACGGTAAGTTTCAGCGGCGCAGGTTTCCGTACGTCGTGTTTGCAGACCGGCCGGAATTTCCGGCCGGCAATGCTATTTGTCGAAAATGGACTTGAACGCGTCGAACGCCTCCGCGTTTTCGAAAAACGCGCCGCGGATGACGTGATGGTCGGCGGGCAGCGAAATTTTGAATTCGTTTTCCTCCTCGTCGAATTTGGTGTATTCCACCTCCGAAAGCAGGAACGACTCGTTGACGACCTCTTTTTTCCGGACGACGGGAATCGTCACCTTGCCGCCCTCCACGGTGATCTCGCCGCCTTGGGCGATGAGTTTGCGGGCCTGCATGATTTCGCGGACCGTGAATGCCAGCAGCGCGAGACCGCCGATCACGAAGATGATCGTGACGGCCGTCGGGCCGAGGATGCGCATGCGGCCGATGCGGATGCCGAAGGGATAGACCAAAGGTACGACGACCATGCCTGCTCCGATGGCCAGCGAGGAGACCGAGCCGCTGAACGGGTTGCTGGGGGTGTAGTTGAATTTCTGCATTTTTTTCTATGAATTTGGGATTAGTAAATCTTGCCGTATGTCTCTCCGGGTCTGCTGCGGGAGCCGGATTGCAGGGCTTGTTTCGTGTGCAAAGTTAAACGCCCCGCGGCTATTTCCGGAGGTTTGCAGGGGGATATCGCAATGTACGGGGCGTTTTTCAACAGACTGACCGCCTGCTGTTTCCATTCGTCGGGGGCGGCAGCCGGGGGTATATTTTACAGCCGCGAGAGGATCTCCTCCAGCGTCGAACCCTTCGCGGAAGCCAGCTTCTCGGTGCGGATGCGCTTCAGCCGTTTTTTCACCGAATCCTTTTCCAGACAGACGACGCTCGCGATTTCGGCCTGCGACAGGTGCATGCGCACCATACAGCAATAGCGGATGTCCTCCTCGTTCAGCGCCGGGAATTGCCCGCGGAGACGGACCGTGAAATTGTCGAATACGGCGTCGGCATGGGTGAAGATCGTCTTCCAGTCTTCGTCCGACATGCGGCATTTCCTGCTCTCCCCGCCCTGCCGGACCTGCGCGATGAAACGGCTGTTGAGCTGGCGGAAAAAGGTCGTGCGCAGGTGTTCCTCCTTGCGCCGCATGGCGTCGAGTTCGTTTTCCTGCCGCAGGATGCGCTTTTGCTGGGCGAATTCCCGCAATTTGGCGCGGTGCCACATGCGCAGTCCCAACCATGCGCCGAGCAGCATGAGCGCCGCGCAAATCAGAATCGTCTCGTAGACGATGCGTTCGCGGTGCTGTTTCTGGCTTTGAAGGGCGGCGTTCTGGGTTTTGAGCTGTTCGTAACGCCAGAGTTTGCGGATATTGAGCACTTCGGCGCTGTGCACCTTCTCGTCGATCGAGTCCTTGAACCGGATGTACTGCTTCAGGGCTTCGAGACTTCTTGCCGCGTCGCCTTTCCCCTCCCATGCGTTCGAGGTGTTGAGCGCCCATAACGCCCGCGAGGTGAGGTGCGTCGTGTCGGCGCACATGCGGCGGGAACTGTCTGTCAGCTCCAGCGCCGTGTCGTAGCGGCCCGTGCGGTTGCAGATGTCGGCCTTGGTGCTCAGCCATGAATACCGGGTCCATGCCGGGGCGTGCCCGAACCCCTTTTCCCAATACTCTTCGGCCTTGCGGTACTCTTTCCGTTTCAGGGCGCTTTCGATCAGCATGGCCCACTTCGGGGAGGTGTTTTCGGTTATGCCCTTCTCTTCGGCGAGCCTGAGCGCCTTGATCGCATAGTATTCCATGCTGTCATAATTGTCCAGCCCCATATAGGCGTGCGCCATGTCGCCGAGCGATATGCACATCCAGTCGTAACGCTCCATGCTGTCGGCGTAGGCGTACGCCTGCTGCGCGTGACGTATCTTCTCCTCGAAGAGATGCTGCTGGCCGCAGAATACGCCGAGCCATGTCTCCACGACGTAATGCCGCCTCCACTCCCCTTTCGGGGGCAGCATGTCGCGGCTTTTGAGCAGCAGCGTCATCGCCACCTCCGGCTGCCGGCGCTGATGGGCGATCTTGGCCGCATAATAATAGGCCTTGTGCGCTGCGGCGAAATCGTCGGTGTGGGTGCGGTAATAGTCGAGGGCTACGTCCGAAAGCGTGTCGTCGATCATGTTCTCCCCCGCGAGCCACCGGGCTTGGGTCAGCACCAGCGCATAATGCGCATAGTTGCGTCGGGAGAGTCTTTTCTCCGGAGCCGGAACGCCCTCCAGCAGCCGTGCGGCGCTGTCAGGGTGCTCCATGACGATCGCTTCGGCGTCGAGCAGAACGCCGGGAACGGGCTGGCAGCCTGCGGCTGAGACGCACAGGAACAGGAGGATGGCGAGGCGGATGCGGTGCATGGTCTGTTTCGTGTTATGTGGCTCAGGGTGTCTGCCGTACCGGCTTTTGCGTGCGCAGGAGATGCTTCGTCAGGAACCTGCGCACCGGTTCGTCGTACAGTTTCAGGCACAGGTATGCCAGCAGCACGGACCCGATGACCAGCGCCGCTGCGCCGGGCAGCGATTGCGCGAAGGTCAGGTTCCCGTTTTTCACCCACGCATAGTACAGATAGATGAACGGATAGTGCACCATGTAGAGCGGATACGATATGTCTCCCATGAATTTGCATATCCTTGCGGTCGTCCTGTCCGTCGTCTTGCCCGACGCTCCGAGGTAGACGAGCAGCGGAAAGGCCAGCGCAAAGCACAATGTGTCGTACAGCCCGTTCATCCAGTAGTTTTCCTCTCCGCCGATTCGCGGCACGGCCAGCAGGACGACGACGCCCAGACTGCATATCCAGAACGCCCCCTTTACCTTCACGGGCCTGAATACGCGCGACATCAGCAGTCCCGCCGAGAACGAGAACAACAGCCTCAGAGACCCTCCGGCTATGTTGTCGCCCGTCAGCGAGAACCCCGCGCATATGTCGCCGTAGGGACCCCATACGGCAAACGCCGCCAGTCCGCATCCGGCGAGCAGCACCAGCGCCGCGAGCGCCTTGGTCGGCAGCCTGCGGATGAACAGCGCATAGAGGATGTTGCCGATATACTCGTAAAACAGCGACCAGCTCGGACCGTTCAGCGGGAACATTTCGGTCACGCCCCGGATCTCCATGCCGGGCGTGGCCGGAATCATGCAGGCGTTCATCAGGGTCGCTGCCAGCAGCATCGTCACCGAGACTTTCGAGACGTCCCATACGGAGCAGCCCTGAAAGTAGAACATGACGGCTCCGATCACCGCGCCGATTACCACCATCGGATGCAGACGGATGAACCGTCGCGTGACAAACTCCCTTACCGTCATTCGTTTCCACCGGTCGTCGTAGGCGTAGCCGATCACGAACCCCGACAGAATGAAGAAGAAATCGACGGCCAGATAGCCGTGGTTGATTCTCTGATCGACGTGACTTGTCGCAAAGGCTTCGAACACGTGAAACCAGACGACCATCAGCGCCGCTACGCCGCGCAATCCGTCGAGTATGTTGTAGTGGGGTTTCGTATCTGCAAATGCCGCCGCAGAGACTTTTGTTTCCGACATGGGTGGTTGTTTTTGCTGTTGTTTGGGGTGAATTGGCTTTTACAGGATGCAAATATACGAAAAGTGCGGTTCAAATCGGTCATGAACCCCACTTTTCATCTCTTCTGCCGTATTTCGCCGGCTTCGCCGCCCGCTTTCGCCGCCCGCTTTGCTGCCCGCTTCCGTCGTCCGTCTCCGCCCGCCCTCTTGCGCCCCTCCCGTTTGCATCCGCGGCCCCGGCGCCTGTTTCCCGGCCGCCCGCTTCGCGTCCCTGCTCTGCGTCCCTGCTCTGCGTCCCTGCTCTGCGTCCCTGCTCTGCGTCCCTGCCCTGCGTTCCGGCCCGGCCCGTTTCCCCGTCGCCTGCTCCGCACTCTACCCTGCCCGTCCCCGCTCAGCTTGCCGGGCTTCGGGTCTCCTCCTCCCCGTCCCGCAGGGCCAGCTGCTCCAGTACCGTCATCACACGGTCCGTCAGGGCCGCCATCGTCCGCTCGTCGTTGTAGCCGGACAATTCCGCGTCCGTGCACCCGTCGGGAAACGCCATCGCCAGCAGTTTGGCGCTCAGCAGTGTCAGGTAGATGAGCGGAATGACCGGCGCCGTGCCCATCCCGTCGCTCCGCACCGTGATCCGCTGCTGCGGAACCGCCAGACGCCCCGGTTTCCGGCCTTTCTCCCCGGCGTTCCAGAGCACGTTTTCCTCGGCCTGCGTGACGTAGAGATTGAACGACGTCTCGTTCACATACTCCGCCCGGTCGGCCCATAGATCGACGCCGCAATCGTCGGCCGACGCTTCGGTCTCGACGCCGCAGTCGGGCATGTCGCACATGATCGCCCGGATGATGATGTTCTTGTCGCTTAGCTCCGCCGACCGCAGTTTGCTCAGCGCCGCGGTGCAGATGCCCACCTGCGTTATGTAATAATGGTTGATGGCCCGCAGGGTCTTCTCGAATTCGGGGTCCTCTTCGTTCATCGCGTGGTTTTGGGTTTGAAAAAGGGGCGGTTCCGACCGAACAAGTGACGCAACTTCACTTTAGGAAGAATTCAATGCGGAGACCGCCCCGGCTGCCAGATTTCAGGGACCGCTTCCGGCGCAATGCCTGCCGGCTGCATCCGGAATGCGGGATTGTATGTGTCGCTCAGAGAACCTTATGACGCCCGCCGCGCCGGATCGTGCGGCGTGAGGGCGTTCCCCCGCTCCCCGGCCCAAAAACGGACGTCCTGCCGCGCAGAACCTTGCGGCAGGAACGTCCGGCCCGTATTGTGCCAGAGCAGTAAAATATAATGGGGATTTTGGGCCTTCGGGTAATTCCGGAATCGGATGCGGCGGGACATTTTCTTCGGTTTTCGTTGGTGTGAATCCGCGCCCCGCAAAGGCATAAAAAAAGCAAGGGACGCGATAACATTCCTTACTGAAGGTATTAGGAGACCCCGAATGAGAAATGTACCGCGCCCTTGCAAGTCCCGTCCTTACGGACGGAACAAAACAAGGGCTGGCAACATTTATACCTCATTCTCGAAAAGTTCCTAATTTTTCAGTAAGGCATAAAGAGTTGCTGCTCTCTATATGTTATGTCCGTCGGCTATGCCGAATTATACAATTGCAAAGTTAGCATAATTTCTGCATACATTAAAGTTTGGTCTACAAATATAAACAAAAAAACGAATTTCCCCTTTATGGGGTAATGAAAAAGATTGAAATGGTGATTTTTTTGTAAAAAATTCAGCGAACTGAAACCGACAAATCCCATATTAGTAAATTTGGTCGCTCAACGAATGCGTGAAATTCGGGAACAGCATGACCATACACAAGAGTATTTATCCAATAATACTCACTTAAAGATATGGGATTATGAAAGTGAACAAAAATTCCCCTCATTAGGATCGATTTCTAAATTCTGCGAATTTTACGATATTTCTTTGGAAGATTTTTTTGCGGGAATGACCTATCCAAAAGGACAAAAGAAATAATGTGATTGCAAAAATAATAACCGGGCATCGGAGCAGTTTATAACTCTGATGCCCGGCTTGTTTTATCCGCCGTTTTGCTTGTTATGGCAAACATTCTGCCCGTCTTCCGTATTTTTCGAAAAAAAGAAAATGGTTGATAATCGACTGATTATCAACCATTTACGAGAGCGGAAAACGGGACTCGGACCCGCGACCTCAACCTTGGCAAGGTTGCGCTCTACCAACTGAGCTATTTCCGCATGGCGTGTTTCGCAATTGCGAGTGCAAAGGTAAACAAAAAATCCGAAACTCCAAATTTTTTCTGCGGGTTCTGCGGATTTTTTATTGCGAAACCGGCCTGAATGCCCTTATCTGAACACCCGGATGCGTTCGTCCAGCGGTTTGAACGTCTTTTCGCCCGGCTCGCCCGCCGGAGTGCCGAACGGCATCTGCGCTATCAGCCTCCACTCTTCGGGCAGACTCCAGCGTTTGCGTACCTCGTTGTCGATCAGTGGGTTGTAATGTTGCAACGACGCGCCGAACCCAGCGTCTTCGAGCATCGTCCATATCGCCAGCTGGTGCATGGCCGAGGTCTGTTCGGACCAGACGGGGAAATTGCCGGCGTAACCCGGAAATTTCTGCTGCAGGTCGCGGACGACGTTCGTATCTTCGAAGAAGAGCACCGTGCCGTATCCCGCCGCGAAACTGCGCTCGATTTTCTCCTCGGTGCGTGCGAACGCATCTTCGGGAACGATCGCCCGCAGCGTGCGCTTCACGATTTTCCACAACTCCTCGTGGTGTTCGTGCAGCAGCAGCACGGCGCGCGTGGACTGCGAATTGAAGGCCGACGGTACGTGCTTGATTGCGAAGCGTACGATTTCCTCTATTTGTGCGTCTTCGACGGGCGATTCGGGGGCCAGCGCGTAATAACTGCGGCGGTGGCGGAGTGCCTCTTTGAATGTTCTTTCCATAGTCGTGAGTTTTACTTTCCGTATAATACAAATATAGCACAACTTTGGATATTTTATGCGGTTTTCACGATCTTTACGGAAAATAGGATGCGCCTCAGGCAAAAAAATGCAAACGAGTTTTTCTTTTTGCCGTTCGGCTTTCACTATCTTTGTCCCCATGAAAAGCGCAATCGAACTCTTTTCGGCCTTGGGCCGCAGGCTGGCCGACTTCGGCGGCGACGCCCCTACGCAGGAGGTCGCGGAGCGTGCCTGCCGGGCCAACGGCTGGTTCACGCCTGCGGATGTCCGCCGCGCCGTGGCCGCAATCGCCGACGGCATGCTTCGCCGCGACCGGCTCGAAACATGGCTCGCCCCCTACCCCGTTCCGGTCGCCGTGCCGCGCCGCGTGCTGGTCGTCATGGCCGGGAATATTCCGCTGGTCGGCTTCTTCGACTTGTTGTGCGTCTTGGCCGCCGGCCATCGCTGTCTGGTGAAGCCTTCGGCCAAGGACCGGGTGCTGACGGAATACGTCGTCGGGATGCTGCGGGAGCTTGATCCCGAAGTTCCGGTCGGGTTTTGCGACGGCTCGTCGCCGGTCGATGCGGTGATCGCCACGGGCAGCGACAACGCCAACCGCTATTTCCGGACGCAGTACGCCGGAATCCCCGCCCTGCTGCGCGGCAGCCGCCAGTCGGTCGCCGTGCTGTCGGGCCGCGAGACCGAAGCGCAGTTGGAGGGCCTTGCCGACGATATCTGGGCCTATTCGGGGCTTGGGTGCCGCAGCGTGTCGCTGCTTTTCGTTCCGGAGGGGTACGACCTGCGGCTGCGGATGCCTGCGGTGAACGAAAAATACCGGAACAATTACCGCCAGCAAAAAGCCCTGCTGACGATGACGGGCCGTCCTTTCCGGGATCTGGGGAGCGCCGTCGCCGTCGAAGAGCGGGCTTTCCCCGCCGCGCTGAGCCGCATCGCCTGCTCGCGCTACAAAACGCTCGGCGAAGTCGAAGCGTGGCTCGCGCAGCACGACGCCGAACTGCAATGCGTCGTTTCGGAGTGCGTTTCCCACGGCCGCCGCACGGGATTCGGCCGCGCCCAGTTCCCGGCGCTGACCGATTATCCCGACGACCGGGATGTAATTGCGTTTCTCGCGGCGCTGAATTGACAAAAAGTATTATATTTGTATAGAGATATATTCTAAACACCTACAGCTATGTCGATGGTTTTCCGATTCCGGATGTTGAGCGATGAAAACGACAACTTCGTGCGCGATTACGAAGTGTTGTACGACACGACGTTGCTCGAATTTCATGATTTCATTCTGCGTTCGCTCGAATACGAGGAGTGCATGGCGTCCTTCTTCACGGCCGACGACCGCTGGGAGAAACTGCGCGAATTCACGCGGATGGATATGGACGACGGTGCGGAAGACGCCCCGCTGGCGATGGAAAAGGTGACGCTGGGGCAGATCATCCACAACAACCGCGACCGGCTCATCTATCTGTTCGACATCTTCGGCGACCGGGCCTATTTCCTCGAACTGACGGGCAGCTTCGAATCGAAGCCCGGCATCTCCTACCCGCGCGAGATCTATGCGCAGGCCGAAGCCCCCGACCAGTACGATCCGTCCAAGAATGTCGTTTCGGGCGAAGGCTCGATTTTCGACGACGTGATGAGCGAATTCAGCGATTTCGAAGGGGACGACAATTACGACGATGAGTGACAAACGGCTTATCGTCGTCGTGGGACCGACGGGATCGGGCAAGACGGACCTGAGCATCCGCCTTGCGCTCAACTACGACGCCCCGATTCTCTCGACCGATTCGCGGCAGGTCTACCGTGGGCTGCCTATCGGCACGGCCCAGCCTGCGCCCGAACAGTTGCAGGCTGTTGAGCATCATTTTATTGCATCCCATGACATAAATGACAACTTGAACTGCGGCGAATATGAGACGCAGGCGTTGGCGCGTCTCGGCGAACTGTTTGCCGCACACGATTACGTCGTGGCCGTCGGCGGCTCCGGACTCTATGTCCGCGCCTTGTGCGAAGGCATGGACGACCTTCCGCAGGCCGACGAAACCCTGCGGCGGAATCTCGCCGCGCGGCTGGCGTCCGAAGGCGTGGAGAGGCTTGCCGAAGAGCTTCGGACGCTCGATCCGGCCTATTACGCCGAAGTGGACCGCAGCAATCCCGCGCGTGTCGTCCGGGCTTTGGAGGTTTGCCTGCTGACCGGACTGCCCTATTCTCAGCTGCGGACCGGCATGCGCCGCGCGCGCTGGTTCGACATCGTGAAGGTCGGCGTCGATATGCCCCGCGGGGAGCTGTACGACCGTATCAACCGCCGTGTTGACCGGATGCTTGCCGACGGACTCGAAGCCGAAGCGCGCGCCGTGTACCCCTACCGCAGTCTCAATGCCCTGCAAACCGTCGGTTACCGCGAGTTTTTCGACTATTTCGACGGGCGTATTTCGTACGACGAAGCCGTCGAACTCATCAAGCGCAATTCGCGCCGCTATGCCAAGCGCCAGCTGACGTGGTTTCGCCGCGACGGGGAGATCCGCTGGTTCCGGCCCGACGAAACCGACGCGATTATAAGTTACATAGATTTTGGTAAATCGTAAAAAAATCGTACTTTTGCCGACGTCTTTCGCCGAAAGACAGTGGCTCGGATGGTGGAATAGGTAGACACGCCGGACTTAAAATCCTGTGACCAGCAATGGTCGTGCGGGTTCGATTCCCGCTCCGAGTACGCAAAACTCCGGTCAATCGACTGATTGACCGGAGTTTTTTTCTGCCGCGAAGGTGGCTGCACTTCCGGGGCGGACCCGCAAGGTTCGGTATTTGTAGGTAAACGAGAATGCAGAAAAGAGTAAATATCTTGTTTGCAAGTATTTAATTCCCTGTTCTGCATCTGTTCCGAGCAATAAAATTGCAGAATCGGGCAGGTTTGACGGTGAGTTTTGTTACTTATCCGTTACCTGCCCGAAATGCTTTTGTTTGCATTAAGGCGTTTGTTTTCAGTTTGTTGCATCGGATTTCCGCATAACAAATAACTTGACTTAACGTTTAACCCATCCACAAAGTTCAAGTTATTATGCAACGCAGCACTTTCAAAGTCCTTTTCTATGTAAAAAGGCAGTCGGAAAAACACGGTCAGGTTCCCGTTATGGGCCGTATCACCATCAATGGCACGATGTCGCAGTTCAGCAGCAAACTCTCCGTTCGTTCCAGCCTTTGGGATGCCAAAGCCAACAAAGCCTCCGGCAGAAGTCTTGAAGCCCAGCGTCTCAATGAAAAGTTGGAGAACATCAAGACCAATATCGGCAAGCAGTACCAACGTCTCTGCGACCGTGATTCATACGTTACGGCCGAAAAGGTCCGCAACGCTTTCCTCGGTATGGGTGACGACTGCCGCCTGCTGTTGCAGACCTTCGACGAATATCTTGCAGATTTCCGCAAGCGCGTGGGCAAAGACCGCGCTTATTCCAGTTATGAGGACTACTGCAAACGCCGCCGGCGTCTGGCCTCCTTCCTCGAATACGAGTACCGCGTCAAGGACATTGCGTTCAAAGAGCTGAAGCGGGATTTCATCGAAAAGTTTGTGGTCTACCTCTCCTCGGTACAAGGGATGCGCTCCGGGACGATCCATTCTACGCTCAAGAAATTGAAGCTGATGACCTACACGGCGTATAAGAACGGCTGGATTGCCGCCGATCCTTTCGCAGGGTTCTATGTCAAAGCGGAATACGCTGAACGACGTTATCTATCCGCTTCGGAATTGCAGGCCGTGATGGATGTCAGGCTCCCCAATTACCGAACGGGTATCAACCGGGATGCCTTCGTCTTCTGCGCCTTTACGGGTTTGAGCCATGCGGACGTAGTGAAACTCACCCACGCGGACATCCATACGGACGATAACGGAGAGCGGTGGATTATCGACAAACGGCAAAAGACAGGTACGCAGTTCCGTGTTAAGCTCCTTCCCGCCGCTGAAATGCTCTACAAGCGTTATAAGGATACATATCGCACAAGCGAGAAGGTTTTTCCGCTTAAAGGCACTTATAAAACACTGAACATGTCGTTACGTCATGTTGCCAGACATGCCGGTCTGTCGTTCAACCCGACGATCCACATGGCGCGGCATACCTTTGCCACAACGGTCACGCTTACGCAGGGTGTACCTCTGGAAACGGTCTGCAAGATGCTGGGACATAAACGGATCACCACGACCCAAATCTATGCCAAAATCACCAATGACAAGATCGGACAGGATATGGCGGCATTAAGCGAGAAACTCGACAGCGTCTTCAAGGTCGCGCAGTAATGACCTACGATCTTACAGCTAATTCGATTTCCGATCTTGCTTCGTCAATGGCAGGGTAATTTTCGATGTAAGTTTTCCCGCCGGCAGGGAATTTATCGCCGGAGATGGAAATACGCAAGGCCATGCGAATCGCCCGAGGGGCGAGCCTTGCGTATTTCCCTCTTCGGCGTTTTGCTGGTCGCTACCGTCGGAAAAGGCGACATTCTGCGGCTCCTGACGATCCGGTTCTGATGTTCAGCCGCGATCGGCGGATTTCATCCCGTCCTGTGATCTGCCGTCGAAATTCCTCTGCTTTTTCAAAACGGCCGTCTTTTATTTTTCTTTTCATGGAGATAATTCAGCTCGTCGCTATAAATGTCCATGACAAAGCGCAGCATATTGTCGACCAAAGCCGTAAGCCTTGTGCTTTCATTCCCCAACAGGTGGAGGATTTCCGACACTTTGCGCTTGGTTTGCGCACTGACATAAATCGCCGAGCGGTTACGGCAATCTACCGGAGCGAAGAAGGTGCGTTCGAAATCCGGCAGTATGATCTTTTTCCGTCGGAATCCAGCAGGCTCCTTTACAGTAGTCGTTTGGGTGTCGACATTTGTTTTTTCAGCAGTTGGTGCCGATGTGTTTCCCTCGGGAGCGTCCGTATTTTCCTCTTCCGGCTCGGGAATCCTACGGACGACTTTCGAGTCCAAAGGAGCTTGTCCGGCGATCATCTGACGCATCAACTCCTCATCGACTTCGATACGGGGATGCTTCGGAAGGTTTGTTGCAGGTTTGTCAGTTTCTTTTAATGAATCCATGGTACAATGTTTTTGAGATTGAATATTCGTTATACGGTCATAAAGCTCGTGTGTTTGGTTTTATGTTTTAAACCATTCAAAATACCGTT
This sequence comes from Alistipes finegoldii DSM 17242, assembly GCF_000265365.1. Classification (NCBI taxonomy): domain Bacteria; kingdom Pseudomonadati; phylum Bacteroidota; class Bacteroidia; order Bacteroidales; family Rikenellaceae; genus Alistipes; species Alistipes finegoldii. Next base: position 3,639,730 of record NC_018011.1, on the reverse strand, counting down.
TCCCGTTTCATGCGGTTTATATCGGGATAATGAACGGAATAAGAAAACCGACCTTTCATGCTGCAAGATACAACCGGGTGAAATACCTTGGTTCCGATGTCCGCTCCAGACCGCTCCAGTCCGCACCGATGGATTTTTTTTGCCCTGTCCCGTCCTGAAAAAGGTTTACAGAAAAGAGTAAATCTTATGCAGCAAAAAACGAATTCAGACTTATCACGTCATTATTTATCGCGTCAGTTGCGTCATCTGATTTTACAGGAGTATTTGAGCGGAGTCAAGACGGCTCGCCAACTCTCCGAAGAACATGGTATTCCCATGTCTACGATTCATAAGATGGGTCAGCGGTGGAAAGCGAAAAATAGTTGTAGCTTTGTGAGTACCCCTAATCCTTATCCGATCATGTCCCGCGTTACGAGTGAAGAAGCCAGTGAATTATTATCCGAGAACAAAGCCCTTCGGCGGCGCTTGGAAGAGGCTTTATTACGTCTGGAAGGCTATGAGATCATGGGAGATATCCTCCAAGAAGAATACGGTATCGACCTGCTAAAAAAATCCGCAGCCGGACAGTCCAGCGTCTCAAAGAAAGACACACAGCAATGAGCCTGTCGTTTCTGTGCGGGTTGTTCGGCTATACCCGTCAGGCCTATTATAAACATTTACGGCGTAATAGGGAAGGATCTTTGTCCGACACCCTTCTTTTGGAGCGGGTGGGTTACTACCGGAAACTGATGCCCAGGCTCGGCGGTCGTAAACTGTGGCATTTGCTGCAACAAGACGGATTTCCGGTCAGTCGGGATCGGTTATTTACGCTGCTTTCGGAAAACAATCTTCTGGTCAAACGTCGGAAGAAATACAGCGTTACGACCTGCTCGCGGCACTGGATGCGTAAATATCCGAATCTGATCCGGGGTTTCGACCTCGAGCGGCCGCATCGTTTATGGGTCGGAGATATTACGTACATTTCTTTGAAAGAAGGATTTGCATATCTGGCTTTGATAACGGATGCCTATTCCAAACGGATCGTAGGCTATGATCTGAATACGACATTGGAACGGGACGGAGCGCTCCGTGCACTGAGGATGGCCATAGACCAGACTCCGCAGCAAAAACGGCAAGGGTTAATCCATCATTCGGACAGAGGATGCCAATATTGTTCGAAAGAATATGTGAAATTGCTGACCGATAATGGGATTCGCATCAGCATGACTGAAAAGGGCGATCCGTATGAGAATGCCGTTGCCGAACGGGTGAACGGTATTCTGAAGAGCGAATGGATCGACGAGGAATGTTTTGAAAGTTTTCAGGCAGCAAAAGAACGCATCGACCAGATCGTTATCCTTTACAATTCACTCAGACCTCATGCCAGCTGCGATTGGCTTACGCCCTTGGAAGCGGAACTTAGAACCGGGAAACTCAAACATCATTGGGGCCGAAAGACGGTTGTTCGGAAGGCATATGTAAACTTATATCAGGACAATATTTTTTGAACCAAAATGTTTATCTTTAATTATCAATCACTGTAAACCTTTTTCAGGACGGGACACCCCGAAACGGTTGTAATATTGCACCGGGAACCGACCCGGCTCCGGAAGCCGCAACGGAGGATTTTCGAAACTTTGGTCAGAGATTCTCCGGCGCGGATTTTTGTTATCGCCAGATAACAGCGAGGTGTACCTTTGTCCGACAAACTGCGTTTTGTCCGACAAAGGTCCTCGCTCTGCGAGGCCGGGGCCGCTCCCAAGTCGCGCCCCTTTTTCAAGCTATATATGGATACCAACCGAAAACAGACCGACAAGAAGCCCCGAACGCCGAGTTATAAATACTCGTTTCGGCTTAACGAGGAGCAAAACATCCGCTTCAACGAACTGCTCTGCAAAGCCGGATCGGAGCATAACCGCAGCCGTTTTATCGTCAAAAGAATCTTCGCCGAGGAGTTTGTCGTCATCAAACGCGACCCGTCGAAGACGCAGTTTATTGCCCGGCTGAACGAGTTTTATTTTCAATTTCAGAAACTGGCCAATAACTGTGCGCCCGTCAAGGCGATATAATAAATATAGCGATGGCAAGCTATTAGGTAAGTGTTCTTTGCAAATAACCTATCATCAACCGACTTATCTGAGAGGGAAACCGGACAGGGAGTGTAGCATGTCGGGGTAAACCATAAGTCAGTCAGTTATCGGACTGCGACTGAATGGGGTGATGAAAGACAGATATGAGGATAAAATCCGGATTGATTGAATGACAGCCTGAGCGGTACCTGCCGAAACTGTGACGTTAGGGTAACTATACTCGTCATATCGTGATACTCTCATTGTGGTAGTTGTACAGAGAGAGCAAGAACTTATCACGACGCAACTGCAATAAGCAGTAAAAGGCGGACGTCATATCCGACAATCTGTCGTGCCATAGTTATTATATCGTAAACGGGGATTACCTAAACCGGAATGCCGTAAGGCTATTGGACGAAGGTCTATGAATATCCGGTATGGTAACGGAGCCGCCGTAGTAGTCCGCGCGGGGGAAAGCCTCGTACAAGGCGAAGGGCGGCAGCTAATATTCATTAATACGATTAACGGAAAATGCGAGAGGCATTATGAGAAGTCCCGCAAGAGTATTAAACAGTCTGACAAAGCATAGTCAAACCACGGAATACAGGTTTGAGAGGCTTTATCGTATTCTTTTCAATGAGGAAATGTATTATCTGGCTTATCAGCGAATATATGCCAAGCCGGGTAATATGACACAAGGTGCAGACGGAGAAACCATCGACCGTATGAGCCTTCCCCGCATTGAGAAACTGATCCTTTCGTTGAAAGACGAAAGCTACTCTCCCCAGCCATCGAGAAGAGTACACATCCCGAAGAAAAACGGAAAGACACGACCTCTCGGCGTACCCTCTTTCGACGACAAACTGGTGCAGGAGGTAGTACGAATGGTACTGGAAGCTATTTACGAAGGTCACTTTGAAGATACTTCGCACGGCTTCCGTCCGCATCGCAGCTGCCACACCGCATTGAATGCCGTACAGAAGACTTTTACGGGTAAGAAGTGGTTCATCGAAGGAGATATAAAAGGTTTCTTCGACAATGTCAATCATGATATTCTGATCGACATCTTGAAGGAACGTATCTCCGACGAACGATCCATACGGCTTATCCGGAAGTTCCTCAGGGCGGGTTATCTGGAACAATGGCGATTTCATGGAACGTACAGCGGCATGCCGCAAGGCGGAATTATCAGTCCGGTACTGGCGAACATTTACTTGGACAAGCTGGATAAGTACATGAAAGAATATGCCACCGGATTCGACAGGGGTAACAGGGTAAGAGCGTGCCGTGAATACGAAGCTCTCACTTACCAAAAGAGGCTGGTTATGCGTGAACTCAAAACAGCGACAAATGATGTAGAAAGAAAAGTGCTCGTCAAACGGCTCAAAGAGATAGACAAAACCCGATCCGCGATGCCGTGCTTCGACCCTATGGACGGAAACTTCAAGAGGCTTAAATATGTGAGGTATGCCGACGACTTCCTCATTGGAATTATCGTAAGTAAAGTAAAGATCAAGGACGATATAAAGCGTTTCCTTGCAGACAGACTGGCATTGGAACTATCGGACGAGAAAACGCTCGTCACTCATACTGAAAAGCCTGCAAAATTCCTCGGATATGAGGTGACTGTCCGCAAGTCGAACCTGCAAAAACGGAACAAACGGGGAAGCCTGTCCCGTGTGTATGGAAACAAGGTCAGATTAAAGGTGACGACCGAAGTAATAAAGAAAAAATTGCTGGAACTCGGCGTGCTGAAATTCAGCTATCATAACGGGCACGAGCAATGGATTCCCAAACACCGGTCGGAACTTATCAATAATGACGACCTTGAAATCCTTGACAGTTACAATGCCGAGATCAGAGGGTTTTACAACTATTACTCGATAGCTAACAACGCTTCTGAACTGAACACTTTTCACTACATCATGCAGTACAGTATGTACAAAACCTTTGCCGGGAAATACCGAACCACAGTAAGACGAATTTGCCGGAAATACAAACGCAACGGAGTCTTTACAGTCGGGTATACGGTAAAAAACGGCAAAGCAAAAGAACGTCGCCTATACAATGAAGGGTTCAAAAGAAAAAGACCTTCCTATGATCGGTCGGTTGACAGATGCCCGAATCCAATGCCCGGCGTCAGCACCACAAGCCTTATAGATAGGCTGAAAGCTCAGAAATGTGAGTTGTGCGGTGCTACGGATAATCTGGTTATGCACCATGTGCGTAAACTCGGAGAACTGAAAGGCAAGGAGAATTGGGAAAAACTGATGATTGCCAGACGGCGTAAGACTATGGCCGTTTGCGGAAGCTGTCATCAAAAGATACATCATGGAACGTTTTAGACTGACAATATTAGCGGAGAGCCGGATACGCTGGAAGATGTACGTCCGGTTCGGAGGCGAGTATTGGGAAACCTATCTTGGAAATAAGACAAGGCGCCGGGTACTTAGCCTGCATAATCAGGTCGTAAAGGTCGTCAATTCGCACTTTTCCAACGTCACGATTCCGCATCAGATCGCCGCATTGGAACAGCGCATGAGGGAATTGAAAGCCTTTAGTATCAAGATACTGAACCTTGCCAAACAAGCTAAGGAATGGTTGCGAATATAAGATCGCGCCCCTCGCCCAGTGGAGCGTTGTATTATAACAAGGAGAAAGTGGATAAGGATGAAGCCGAAGTGCTCCTCTGGCAGAAGATGCTCGAACCGTTCGATAAACACGGGCGAATGGATATCGACGCTTGTATGGATAGTTTCCGGCCATACCTCGAAGCCAACCGCAGAACGACCAATACGGTATTCCATGTTTTACTGAATCCTTCGCCCGAAGACAAACTGACAGGCGAACAGTTACGGGAAACCGCCAAGGAGTATATGGAACGTATGGGATATGGAGATCAACCTTATATTGTTTTCAAGCATAATGACATTTCCAGAGAGCATCTCCATCTGGTATCGTTGCGTGTCGATGAGAACGGACATAAGCTGTCGCATGATTTCGAAACAGAATAACGGAGAGCAACGGCAAAGAATCGGGACTGTGGCTTTTCCGCGGTTCCGTTTTTTGCGCAGCGGGACATTATAAGATCTTCGACATCAACCTGCGGCAGCATTTCTATTCGCCGGAGGTGGTCCACGACTCGCTCTGCCGCAGCAATATTCTGAAAACAAACGACGAGGAGTTGACCGTCGTAAGCCGGATGTTCGGCATACAGGCGCAGTGCCGCGACCTGCTCGAAAAATACGGACTCCGTACCGTGATACTCACCTGCGGCGCCGTCGGAAGCCATGTATTCACTCCGGACGGCATGTCGTACGTCGCCACGCCGCACGTCGAAGTGGCCGACGGTGTCGGCGCGGGGGATTCGTTCACGGCGCAGATCAGAAAGGAATAGGCGGCGGTCAGTTGACCGCCGCTTGTTCTGATGAAACACCCGGAGACTTTCGTTTGCAATAACGTTCGCACTGCCCGGCGATGTCGTAGCCGAGCATCGCGCCGAGCATGAAATCCTCCTCGGCGGAGAGTTCGTTGAGCGGCTTGTGGATGAATGTCGCCACGGTCTCCAGACACATGCGGTTGCCGAAGTAAAGATTCACCTTGCTGTCGGTCACCGACTGAATCCGGTAAGCGATACCCAGCCTTTCCAGCCGCTCGGAGAGCAGAGAAGCGCAGGTGCGGCACATCGTGCAGAGCACCAGACTCCGTACACCTTTCTGGAACTCGTAAATCTGGTGCAGGAACAGCTTCATCGAATCGTAACGGCTGAACTCCTCGGCGCTCATCGTTACTCGTTTTTAATCTGTTCGCACCATGCGGCAACCCGCCGGTCGGTCTTGTCGGGCGCGCTTTCATCGACGGCAAGTCCCACGAACTTTCCGCCGCGGCAGACCAGCGAACCTGTTTCGTCATACCCTTCGGGCGCATAGGCTCCGACGAACGTGCAGCCGCTCTGCTGCAAGCCGTCGTAAATCAGCCCGACGGCATCGCAGAACGTATCGGGATAGGAACCGCTGTCGCCGCAGCCGAAAAGCGCCACCTTTTTACCGCTCAGATCCTGCGCCTTCAGCTGATCCAAAAAGCCGTACCAGTCGTCCTGCAATTCGCCTGCGCCCCACGTCGAAGAACCCAGCACGAGCAGGTCGTATTTCTGCACTTCGCCGGCCGGCGTATCGGCCACATTGTGTACATCGGCGTCCGCGACGCCCAATTGTTTGGCAATATCCGCAGCCACGGCCTCGGTCGTGCCCATCGTACTGCCGAAAAAGATACCAGTCATAATTTCGTCGTTTTTGGTTTACGGCAAAGAAACAGCATTCCCACCGGATCGTCAATACCGGATTTTAGGGGTTTTGGCGCGGCCGGATAGCATTATGATGGGATGCCGCACGAACGCAACTCATTATTATTGGTGATGATTGCAATGCAATTTACCAAGATATGGCGATTGCCGCATATGCCGGGGCGCTATACTTTTGTCCCGTGAAAACAGAACTATGCGGCTACTCCTGAAATATTTGCTATTTATCCTGCTGCCTGCGTACACGTACGGGCAGTCCGGCCGGCCCGACGCCGGGATCACGTTCGAAGTTACCGATTCCCTGCACAATCCGCTGGCGTATGCTACGGTGGCGCTGACTCCTATGTCGGGGGGAGGAAAGGCCTACGCGACGACGACCGATGAGGAGGGCCGGGCACGTTTCACCCTGCCCGCGAATACCTACAATGCGGATATCTCATATATCGGATATGTCTCCCAACGGATGGAGGTACGGCCCGTCAGCGGCAGCGACATGCTGCGGACCGTCCGGCTCCGGACAAGCGACACGCAGATCCGCGAGGTCGTAGTCACGGCGACCCAAGTGCGGGGACCGGTCTCGGGCGTGCATATCGGCCGGGACGCGATGAACCACATCCAGCCGTCGAGTTTCGGGGACCTGCTCGAACTGCTGCCCGGCGGACGGGCCTCCGACCCCTCGTTTTCCTCCTCGAACCACATTCATCTGCGCGAGATCGGCACCTCGAACAGCGATTACCAGACTACATCGCTCGGCGTTTCGTTCGTCATGGACGGAATTCCGATGTCGAACGACGCGGGCATGACATACAATTCGGGAACGACCGTCGGCAATAATATTTCATTGAACAGAGGCGTCGACATGCGCACGATGCCGACCGATGAAATAGCTTCGGTAGAGATTCAGCAGGGCATTCCGTCGGTCGAATACGGCGATCTGACCAGCGGACTGATCAAGATCAAGCGCAAGGAGGGAGGCCGCAACCTCGAAGCCCGCTTCAAAGCGGATCTGGGCAGCCAGCTGCTCTATGTCGGCAAAGGATTCGAATGGGGCGCTCCGGCCGACCTGCTGACGATGAACGTCGGCGCGACATGGCTCAACTCCCACGACGACCCGCGCAATACGCGCCAGAACTACCAGCGTGCGACCGGATCGTGGCGCATGAAGAAACGCTGGGAAAGCACCTCGGCCTACCGTTACACGTTGGGCGGATCGCTCGACTACACCGGCTCTTTCGACCGCCAAAAAAGCGACCGGGATATCGACGAAGGCCCGGCGGGCATCCCCCTCGAACGCTACAAATCGAGTTACAACAACGTCGTCGCGGCGGTGAATTTCACCGCCGAATCCAAGGGTGCGAATTTTTTCCGCAGCTTCGATTTTTCCGCTTCCGTCTCTTCCGAATTCGACCTGATCGACCGCTGGCGTTACCGAGCGAACAGCGGCAACGTCCCTATACGCACGGCAGTCGAAGAGGGCGTCTTCGATATGGAAGTGCTGCCGGTCCGCTATGAAGCGACCCTGCAGGTGGACAACAAACCGTTCTACGCCAACGCCAAGGCGGTAGCCCTGCTGGGAGCCGACACCCCGCTGAGCCGCAACACGATCCGCATCGGAGCCGAATGGAACATGTCGAAAAATTACGGCGGCGGTCTGCTTTACGACGTGACGCGCCCATTTACCGACCTGATGAGTTCCCATCCGCGGCGTTACGACGCCCTGCCGGCGCTGCACCGGCTCTCGGCGTTTCTGGAGGACAATACGACGATTACGGCCGGCGAGTGGCGGATCGAGATAATGGCCGGACTGCGTACGACGGCCATGGCCAATCTCGGAAGCCGTTACACCCTGCAGGGCAAATTCCATTTCGATCCGCGTGCCAACCTCTCGGTGACGCTTCCGGCGTTCGACATGGCAGGCGACCCGATGCGCATCACATTCGCGGGCGGCGCGGGATGGCACACCAAAACGCCTACGCTCGACCAGCTCTTCCCCGAACCGGACTACTCCTATTACACGCGGCTCAACTATTTCCCGGCGGACGACGAATCGAAACGCCGTATCAATGTGGAAGTCTTCAAGCACGACCCCACCAATTACGACCTGAAGGCGGCGCGGAACTTCAAATGGGAGGTGCGCGGCAATGCGGAGTGGAACGGATACGGATTGTCGGTAACCTATTTCCGGGAGAATATGACCTCGGGATTCCGCACCTCGACCGACGTACTCACCCGGACCTACCGCGAATACGACACCGGACCGCTCAAGGATATGGAGTTCACCGGACCGCCGCAGCTCGAATGGCTTCCCTACAAGGACAAAACGGTATTCCAGACCGTCGGCGTCAAGACCAACGGAAGCCGCACATTCAAGCAGGGCATCGAATTCTCGCTCTCCACGCGGCGCATCCGGGGGCTGGCCACGAAACTCATCGTCTCGGGCGCCTATTTCAAAACCCGCTATGAGAACAGCGAACCCCAGTACGTCCTGACGACCGTACAGCTCGCAGAAGGGACGCCCTATCCTTACATCGGGCTTTACGATCAGGACGACAACACGTTTCACGAAGTATGCAACACCAATTTCCTGCTCGACACCCAGATTCCCAAACTGGGGCTGATTTTCTCCACGTCGTTCCAATGCCAGTGGTTTTCCGGCATGAAGGCCGAATGGTGCAATCCTGCGCCGACCAGCTACCTCGACCTGCAGTTACAGGAACATCCGTTTACGGCCGAGTCGGCAGCCGACGGTATTTTGCAGCATATGATCCACGACAACGTATCGAAAGAAGCCTATCTCTACCGTCTCACGCCTTTCAGTATGAACGTCAATCTCAAAATCTCGAAACGGCTTTACCGCGACCGGCTCAACATTGCGATTTTCGTAAACCGGCTGTTCACATACAGTCCTTCGTACAGAAACGAGACCAGCGCACTGGTACGCCGCTATTCCAGCCCCTATTTCGGCATGGAACTCAACTTCAAACTGTAATGCGATGATGATGAAATCTACCATACGGACCCTGTTTCTGCTCTCCGCACTGCTGTTTTCGGCCTGCGAAAAAGACGATTCGATTTTCACCGAACTGTCCATCCGGTTCGTGATGCCGGACAGCCGCCCCGTCGAAAAGCTGGAAATACGCACGGACATCTCCTACTTCGACAATATCAACTCCGGAGAGCGGGTGCCATTTCCCGCCGCCGAACAGAACAGCGCGACAATACGGCTCCGCAAAGGGGTTTACACGTTCATCGTCGAAGCCGACGCGACCTATTCGACCGGAGAAAAGAAGATTCTGCGCTGCACGGATTACAATCAGATTCCAGCAGCAATGACTTGGGTAGAGGACAGCGAATCGATCGTGTTGTTACTAAAATCGATCTGACGATGATGAAGGCCCTTTTTCTGTCGATACTGGCGCTGCTGCCCGCCGCCGCTTCCGCCCAGCGCGATACGCTCGGCGTATTGGAGCGTTCTTCCGTTTTCAGCGCGGAGGACGAACGGGCCGTAGCCGGATTTCATACGGAGTCGCCCGCGATGATGCTCTACCGCAGCGAACAGTCGCTTTCGCAGATCTCGCTCCGCATCGACCTGCGCCGTGAGCAGGAGGCGCTGCTGCAACCGCTGGGCGACGGAGCCTTCGACGGGGGATTTTATGCCGAAAGCTACCGGCGGCTCAGCGAGCGGTCGGCAGCGTGGGCAGACGCCCGGTACGTCCGCGGCAACCGCCGCAACGTCTGCTGGAACTCCACGGCCGACTACCTGCTGCTCTATCCCTGCATCACGGCGGATTCCGCCGGAGGAAACCTCTCGACCGAGGAATATGCTTTCGGCGGCGGCTATGTCCACCGGGTGGGACGCTTCGACCTTGCGATCCGGGGCGACTACCGCGCCGGACAGGAATACCGTCAGGTCGATCCGCGGCCCCACAACGTCGTGTCGGATTTCACGATCAAACTCGGCGTAGGCATGCAGTTCCCTCAGTACGTTTTGGGGCTGGACCTGCAGGGGCGGCTCTATAAACAGGATCAGGACATAGACTTTTTCTATCCGCCCGGCGCCAGCTCTTCCGAGCTGTATATGACCGGACTGGGCAGTTATTACACCCGCTATTCACTGAACAGCGATAGTTTCAACATCGGCTATGACGGAAAGGGTTGTCTGCTGGCGGCACAGCTCATGCCGCGGCACGCGAAAGGCTGGTATGCCCGTGCCGCATTCGAAAGCCTTACGACGGATCGGCTCAACAAATCCAACAACACGGTCCCCATAACCCGGCTCAAAACCCGTCAGGCGACCCTCTCCGCAGCCTACCGCAGCGGCCGCTGGAGCCTGCGCGCCGGAGGCGGCTATGAACTGCGCCGCAGTATCGAAATGATAGCCGACCGTACGGGACACAGCGTCATCGTCGATGAACAGGCGATGTATAAGAACCGTATCTGGCACGCCGACGCCGAAGCGACCGTCGAATGGCGGTGCGGCACGGTGAATTACATGTTCAGTCCCCGCGCGGAATGGCGGCAGTCCACGGCCACGTACGCCTATCCGGCACGGCGGATGCGGCTCGCGCAGTTCTGCGGAGCGGTACGCGGCAGCGCAGAATGGCTCCGTCCGCAGTGGCGCGTGAAAGCGACGGCAGGAATCGGCTGTTACGTCTCGCCCGACGAGGAGGTTTCGCTCAGCAACGTGCTGAACAACATTTCGGAATACCTGACTTACACGGCGGCGCGGCTGAGCGGCCGGGCCGTCTCCCCCGAGGTGTCCCTGCGGGCCGAACGCCGCCTGAGCCGGAATCTGGCCTGCTTCGCCGAGGCGGGGTGGACGCCCCGGTTTTACAGCGGAGGATTGTCCGAACACGTTCTGACGGCGACGTTCGGCATCCTGTTCTAAACGATCGAACCAATATTTGTCAAACCAATAATAAAAACCAATTATGAAAAAGCTTTTCTTAATTCTCACCACGGCCCTCTTCGCAGCGGGCTTCGCATCCTGCACCGACGATCCCGAAGAAACGGTCAATCCCGTCGTCGTATCCGAAATCTTGCGCGCGCTCGGCGGCAATGTGCTGGTAAACGTGCCCGAGGAAAATTTCGACGTGAATATTCCCGCCGATGCTGCGTCGTGGGTTCAGATCAATAAAGCCGAATCTTCGGGCAAAGCGCTGGTGCTGTCCGTCGATGAGAACGAAACGGGGACGGAACGTTCGACCGTCGTGAACGTGACGCGGAGCGGCAAGAGCACCGTTCTGGCGACCGTAACCATCAAACAGAGCGACATCACGCTGCAAGCCGGCGAATTCGTGATCGAGGAGATCTACTTCACAGGCACGGCGCTTCCCGAAACGGGAAAGCCTGACAGGTGGCTGGGCGACCAGTACATCAAGATCCGTAACAACTCCGACGAAGACCTCTATGCCGACGGCATGATGCTGATCCTTTCGAGCGGACTCAATTCGGGCATGAACAGCGAGATGATCGAAGGCAAGGACTTCCGCAAGGAGTGTTGTGCGGGCAATGCGTTCTACTGCATTCCCGGCAACGGACAGGATGTGCTGGTCAAAGCCGGCGAGTCGCTGATCGTCGTCAACAACGCCCAGAACCACACCATCGGCAACCCGAACTCGTGGGACGCCACGAAAGCCGATTTCGAGTGGTACGACGTTTCGTCGAACGAGAACTATCTGGATATCGACAACCCCGACGTGCCCAACCTCGACAAATGGTACGCTTCGACATTGACGGTCCAAGTGCTCCACAACCGCGGCTTCAACGCCGTGGCTATCGCCATGCCGCCCGTCGGCCTGACTGCAGAGCAGTTCCTCGCCGAATACCCGCTCAAAGACGCCCAGTATATCTTCCACTCCCCGAACGGCTCGGACTACACGCTGCCGCTGCGCAACTGCTACCGCGTGCCTAACGAATGGATACTCGACGCCGTGAACACAGGCTGCCGCGACGCATACTACATCGCCCCGTGGGACGCTTCGCTCGACGCAGGTTACGCATGGTGCGGTACGGCCGACGGAGATGCCGGCCGCTTCGGCAAGTCGGTGATCCGCAAGAGCGGTTCCAGCGGCAAACTCATCGACTCGAACAACTCGACCAACGACTTCGAGTCCAATACGAAGGCGTCGCTGATCAAGTAAGCCGGAAGAACGACCATTCTTTATGACCGATTCTGTCATCGAATGCCGCAACCTCACCCATTGTTACGGGGAGCGGCTGATATACAAAGACCTGAGTTTCGAGGTTCCGCGCGGGCGGATCCTCGGACTTTTGGGTAAAAACGGCACCGGAAAAACCACGACCATCAACATTCTGAGCGGCTATCTCCAACCGCGCGCCGGACAGTGTCTGATCTTCGGCGAGGATATCCGCACGATGCGGCCCGAAACCCGCGCCCGGATCGCCCTGCTGATCGAGGGACACGTGCAGTACGCCTTCATGACCATCGAGCAGATCGAACGGTTCTATGCGCGGTTTTATCCCCGCTGGAACCGCGACGCCTATTACGGACTGATGGAAATGCTGAAGGTGGCGCCCCGGCAGCGCATCTCGCGCATGTCGTGCGGACAGCGTTCGCAGGTGGCCTTAGGGCTGATTCTCGCCCAGAACGCCGATCTGCTCGTGCTCGACGACTTCTCGATGGGGCTGGACCCCGGTTACCGCCGCCTGTTCGTGGAATACCTGCGCGACTATGCGCAGAGCGAGGAGAAGACCGTTTTCCTTACCTCGCACATCATTCAGGACATGGAAAAGCTCGTGGACGACTGTATCATCATGGATTACGGAAGCATTCTGGTACAGATGCCCGTCGGCGAACTGCTCGGCACGTTCCGGCGATACACCTTCACGCCGGGCGCCGACGTCACGATCCCCGCCGGCGACGGCCTCTACCACCCGAGCGTCGTGAACGGGCGCGCCGAACTCTATTCGTTCGACTCCCCTGCGACGGTACAGGGCGTGCTGGAGCGCGCGGGCATTGTCTGCAGCGACCTGCGCGGCGAAACGCTGAACCTCGAAGACGCTTTCATCGGACTGACCGGAAAATACTAAACCCGAATTATGATCAAAGCCATATTCTACAAAGAGTGGATCAAAATGCGCTGCTTCTATCCGCTGAGCGCATTGTTCCTCTTCGGAGCCACCGCCTATGCGCTGCTGCGCGTCCAACGGGTGATAACCTTCAAGGGTGCGGCGCACGTCTGGGAGGTGATGCTCGAAAAGGAAGTTGTCTTCATCGACATTCTCCAATACCTGCCGGCCCTGCTGGGCGTATTGCTCGCAGTGGTTCAGTTCGTCCCCGAAATGGCCCAGAAACGGCTGAAGCTGACGCTTCACCTGCCCTTTCCACAGTGGAAGATGATTCTGCTGATGTCAGGCATCGGGCTGGGAGCGCTGGCATTGCTGTTCATCGTGCAAACCGCCGTGCTGTGGGGGTACTTCCACGCCCTGCTGGCGCCCGAACTGGTCGCGCGGATTCTGCTGACGGCGCTGCCGTGGTATCTGGCCGGGCTGACGCTCTACCTGCTGACGGCATGGATCTGTCTCGAACCCACATGGAAACGGCGGCTGGCGAATCTGCTGATCGCCGTGGGCGTCTGCCGGATCTTCTTCCTCTCCGACACCCCGCAGGCCTACGACGGCATGCTGCCGTGGCTGGCGCTGCTGCTGGTATGTTCGCTGTTCTTCCCGCTGCTTTCGGTATACCGTTTCAAGCAGGGATGTCAGGATTAACCCGCAAAACGACAAATCTATGATAAAGAGTATCAAAACCGGAATAATCCTCCTTGCGGCGCTTCTGCTGGCATGGCTGCTGCCGTGGTGCTACGCGTTCGTGTTCGCATCGCCTTCGTGGTCGCCGTTCACGCTCTACAGCTGCGTGACGCACGGATTCGCATCGGTGGATTTCGACCGCGAAAACAACGTCGCCGGACGCGATCTGCAGGGCAACACCTACACCCAGCAGCAGTTCGACAGTATCCTGCCGACGTTCTATTACCGCCAACTCGCCGCCGAAGGGAGGTTTCCGTCCGAAATCGAGGGCGTGGCGGTCGAATCGCGCGACGTGGAGCGCACGAACTTCATGTTCCGCACGTCGCCCGGCGAAATCAACCGCCGCAGACCGACGGTCTATCAACTGCTGGAATCGATGCCCGACCGCATCGATTTAGAACCGGCGACGGACGTGTTCCGCATCACCGGCGAGGGAATCGAGTTCGTCGATATGGAGACCAACACCATCGACCAAAAGAAGAGCGCGGCATTCACCAAAGTCCTGCGGGACAAGGGATTTTCGTTCCCGGCCCGCGTCGTCTCCGGCAACCCCTCGACGCGCAAGCGGTACGACAACGGCTACCTGCTGGTGGACGACGCGCAGCGCGTCTACCACATGAAGCAGGTCCGCGGCCGCCCGTTCGTGCGCCGTACCGACGTTGCGGACTCGCTGCAAATCGGCCAGATTTTCGTCACGGAGTTCGCCGACCGCAAAAGTCTCGGTTTTCTGGTGGACAGCGAAAAGCGTTTCTATACGCTCGGTGCGGAGGATTACAAACTGCACGAGATTCCCGTCGGGAAATTCGGCCCCACACGGGAGAACATGATGATCATCGGCGACATGTTCTACTGGACGGTCACCATCCAAGGCGCCGAATCGAAACGCTATGTCGCCGTGAACGCCCGCGACTATTCACTGGCGGACGAATACCGCCCCGAAGAGAAACCGCAGGCATGGGCCGAGTACGCAAAATACCTGTTTCCCTTCGAACTGTCGTTCACCTCGCCGCTGGACGGCTACGTAAAGCCCCGGATTGCGGAGGTGTCGTTTCAGGCCCTCTGGCTGGGACTCGCGCTCGGCGCGTTCTATGCGCTCATCCGCCGCAGATCGCCCGGCGGACGGCTCTGGCAGACCGTCGGCGTCGTCTTGTTCGGACTCTTCCTCTTCGTCCCGCTGCTGGTATTCGGCACGGCAAAACGATGACAACAAACCCATACGCAAGAGAAGGGCGGACGTTTTCGACGTCCGCCCTTTTATCACACGCAGTTTCCCGGATCAGGTCAGGAAAATAAACAGCAGCGGAATCAGAATCCCCGCGATCAGCTCGACGCCTCCGCGGCCCCGCAATCCTTTCGGGCCGCGCATCATCACCAGCCCGGAAAGCACGATTACGATCAATCCCGCTAAAAAGACATCCGAAAAGACCGTCCACCAGCGCGACGGATTGTAATGCAGCCGGTTCAGACTGCTCAGCACGGGCCGCTTGCGGATCGACTCGTAGACGGCGTGTCCCGACGCCAGATCGACCGTCAGCGAACTGCCGCCCCGGATAAAGACTTTCAACCGGTCCGGTTCGGGAAAGTAATGTTTCAGGTAATTGCCCTCCTCGCCGACGCGCAGGAGCAGTTCCTCGGCCCGCGCACGGGTCCACTCCTGCTCGGCGCGCGGTATCTCCTGTGCGAAGACCAGCTCGGTCCGGCGCACCGAATAATCGGAATTGAAATCGCGTTTGTGGTTGAGCATGAAGCCCGAAACCGCATAAATCAGCAGTACGCCCGAAAAGAAAAAGGAGAGGTCGCGGTGAACGGGCCTGCTCCATTTCCTCACGGCGGACATAAACGACCGTGTCCCCATGACGTGCAAAACTTCTTATTTCAAAACTTCATAACTCCCGCCGTCCACATGGTAGAACGAAAGGTATTCCTTGCCTTCTTTGGCTTTGCGGTCGGCGATACGGGCACGGAAGTCGGCGATACGCTTTTCGGTGCTGCTGGCAACCGATTCGCCGCGGGCCTGATGTTCGGCGCTGCATCCGGCTTCGCCCTCGCCGTGCTGCCGGGCGATCTGGTCCTTGAGCCGCAGCTCCCACTCGGCAAGGTAAGCCTCGTCGATCCGGTCTTCGACCAGCGTGCCCGTCACCCGCACGACGTTGTTCACGCATTCGGGCTTGAAGCTGCCGATCTTCTCTCCGGCTTCAATGCGGATCACCTGCGTATCGTCGGTTCCCATTAGGAAAATCTTGCGGCCCCCGTGGCGGCAGATATGCGTGCAGACGCCCTCGACCGTCACCTTGCCGCCGGTCAACTTCTCAGCATCGGCGAGCAGGTTATCGACCTCCATGACGGAACTCTGCGTTTCTGAGGTTTGAGTCTCCGAAGCGTTCTTTTTATTCGGGTTCCCGCCGCACCCAGCAAGGAAAAATACGGCGGCTGCAAGCGCCGCACAATAAACGAAATGTCTCATAATCGGTTTGAATTTTTTCTTCGTTTTCCGCATTCGGCGCAACGGGCCGTCCCGCAGCGTCTCGGCAGATTTTAGTAATACAAAGAAACGACATTACGCCGGGAACGGCAATACCTAATTTTAGGGGTTTTCAGGAGCCGCAATACCTTTATAGATGGATAGCGGCCGCTCCGAGACCGGGGTTTCAACGCTCCGTGATCTTATAATCTTCGCCCAGCACCCGCTGCAATTCGGCCAGCTCCGGCTCCCGCCCAGTGAATTCGACCGTCGCGGCAGGAGGATCGAGAGTAACAACGGCACGGAGACCTCGATGCCGTTCAGGGCCTTTTCGACATGCATCCGGCAGTGGTTGCACATCATTCCTTCGATACGATACTCTTTTTTCATGGCTGTTTGTTTTTTGGTTATAAATTCTGTATTTATTTTATGGACGGCTTTCGTGCCGAGCCGTTTTGTACTCAGCTGCAGGCTATTGGCCACAACGCTCACACTACTCAGGGCCATGGCGGCCCCGACGAGCATCGAATTGAGCAGAAACCTGGTCAGCGGATAGAGCACGCCAGCGGCGACAGGCACGCCGATCAGGTTGTAGATAAACGCCCAGAAAAGGTTCTGCCGAACGGTGCGCACGGTCGCGGCCGAAAGGCGGACCGCCGCGGCGATCTTCGTCAGGTCGGACGAAAGAATCGTGACCTTCTCCACGTCGATCGCAATGTCGCTCCCCTGCCCCATGGCAATGCCCAGATCGGCCTGCGCCAGCACCGCACTGTCGTTGATGCCGTCCCCGACCATTGCGACACAGCGACCATGGCAGCGAATTCTTTTGTCATAAGAAAATTGCAAAAACTATCGGTACAAAAGTATGTTTTGTCGATTCATATGCTTCCCCTGACAGAAAAGGGGCAATTGAAAATCAGAATAAACCATCAGGCAATATATACTGAATGGGGCAGATTTCTTTGTGTTAACGGAAGAGTTTATTAAACAAGTGCAATACAATGAACAGAAGACATCGGGAAAATTAAAATTTTCTTCGTCTAAAAAAGTTCTTTAAACTAATTTCTTAAAATTGCACTCGCCGGTTGACCCTGCCTAATTTGCCCATCTCGAAAATTTTTCGTATCTTGCGATAGGTTATTTGAAATGCGGTATTTGAGCGCAAGAAGCTGAAAACAAACCGTTGCCTTCTCGTTACCTACTCTCCTATACAAAAATGTAACTACCATATAAATCAAGTCGTTACATTACTTTAATCCCGCACCTGCCTGGGTCATATCTCCTTTCGGTCCTGTAGTCGGTCCCTGCATACGAAAATCCCCGCAACATATGCGGGGATTTTTCCGTAATTTCGTCGTTTGATCCGGCCGGATTATCGATAAATCTCGTTCAGCAGACGTGCCAGCCGGTAGCCGCCGCGCAGGAACTGCAGTTCGATTACGGGCGTGTACTTGTATACGTAGTCGTAGGAGATCTTCGTGCCTTCGGGCGAATCTGCGTAGATGCCGACGCATATCGCGTGCGTCTCCTTGAGCCAGTCGTAAGGTTCGCCGGCCTGAATCAGCATCGCTTCGTCGTCCGTCAGCCGGTCGATCTGCTCCTGCCATTCGGTATAGCTCCATTTGCGGGCGGCTTCGGGAATGGCCGTATCCCATGCCGAATGAAGGTTCGTTTTCTTGCCGAACATCAATACCGGACGCAGGTTGCCGCCGATATCCGAAAGCCGTCCCGCGTGCATCGGGCAGTGCATGTCCCCTACGAGGTGAATCAGCATCTTGAGCTTGAGCGTCTCCTCTTCGGACGGCAGTCCGCCGGCCTTCAGCTCTGCGACGAGCGTCGTAACGGCTTTCAGCACGTCGCCGTCCGGGTTTCCCGGCATCGTGTCGATCGTCTTGCCTTCGTCCACGTTCCGGTAGTGCCATGTTTTCGTGTATGCGTATTCCGGCGTGTGGCTGGCGATGTCGAGCCAGTTGGCATAGTATACCGGCGAATGTCCGTTCAGCGCCTTGTCGATTTTTTCCGCCGCTTCGGGCGTCAGATGACATTCGGCGATGTAGGCCGTGACGTCGTGTCCCTTCTGTCCCCATGCGAATGCGCCGTGGGCGAAAAGGACGCAGGAAAAGAGAATAAGCAGCTTTTTCATTTATGTTCGGGATTTGTGTTGCGGGCGGATCGGTTGTCAGTGGTTCATCGTTGCGAGGAACTCCTCGTTGGTGTCCGTGAGACTCATCTGTTTCTGGAGGAATTCCATCGCTTCGACGGGATTCATGTCCGAGAGGTATTTGCGCAGCACCCACGTACGGTTCATCACGTCGCGCGGCAGCAGCAGGTCTTCGCGGCGCGTGCCCGATGCGATGACGTCCACGGCCGGATATACGCGCTTGTTGGCGAGCTTGCGGTCGAGCTGAAGCTCCATGTTGCCCGTACCCTTGAACTCCTCGAAGATCACTTCGTCCATCTTCGACCCGGTGTCGATCAGGGCCGTGGCGATGATCGTCAGCGAACCTTTCTCCTCCGTGTTACGGGCTGCGCCGAAGAAACGCTTGGGTTTGTGGAGCGCGTTGGCGTCCACGCCGCCCGAAAGCACCTTGCCCGACGCCGGCTGCACCGAGTTGTAGGCGCGCGCCAGACGGGTTATCGAGTCGAGGAAGATCACCACGTCGTGACCGCACTCTACCATGCGTTTAGCCTTGTCCAGTACCATTTCGGCCACCTTCACATGGCGCGAAGCCTGTTCGTCGAAGGTCGATGCCACGACTTCGGCCTTGACGTTGCGCGCCATTTCCGTAACCTCTTCGGGGCGTTCGTCGATCAGCAGTACGATCATGTATACTTCGGGATGGTTGTCGGCGATGGCGTTGGCGATGGCCTGCAGCAACACGGTCTTACCGGTCTTGGGCTGCGCCACGATCAGGGCGCGCTGGCCTTTGCCGATGGGCGAAAAGAGGTCCACGACGCGGGTGGAGAGGTTGTTGTGTCCGTTTCCCGTCAGACAGAACTTCTCGCTAGGGAAGAGCGGCGTCATGAATTCGAACTGTACGCGGTCGCGGATGTATTCGGGCGCCAGCCCGTTGATTTCGTTCACGCGGACCAGCGGGAAATATTTCTCGCCCTCCTTCGGCGGACGGATCGCTCCGTTCACGGTGTCGCCGGGCTTGAGTCCGAAAAGCTTGATCTGCGACGGCGAAACGTAGATGTCGTCGGGCGAGTTCAGGTAGTTGTAGTCCGCCGAACGCAGGAATCCGTAACCGTCGGGCATGATCTCCAGCACGCCCTCGCCTTCGATTTCTCCGGCGAAGTCGTCCTTGGTAATCACCTCCTCCTCTAACGGCCGGGGTGCGGGAGTCTCTTCCGCCTGAGTCTGCCCCTGAGCCGCCTGTGCGGATTCTTGCTCTTGTCCCTGCTCCTGCTTGGGCTTGCGGCCGCGCCGCTTGGGCTCCGGCTGAGCGGCTGTTTCCTGCACGGGCTTCGCCGCAGGTTCGTTCTGCGCGCCATTCGTCGGGAACTCCAGTTCGGCGGGCATTTCCGGTGTCAGCGCCGTTTGCGGCTGTACCGGTGCGGTGTTCTCCGCCTTGGTCATGCGCGGCCTGCGTCCCCGCGGTTTCGCGGGCGCAGCCGGAGCTTCCGCTGCCATCGGTTCCGGTTCCGCCGCTGGCGTCTCGGCCGTTTTCGCAGCCGCTTCTGCCACGGCTGTTTCAGGCGTGGTCACGGCCGGAGTTTCCGCCGCGGGCGTTTCTTTCTTTCGTCCTCGCTTGCCTTTATTCTCTGCGGGGATCTCCTGTGCGGAACCTCCGGTGATCTTTTCAATCAGTTCGCGCTTCTTTACCATGACGTCTTCGATGCCGAGAGCTTTGGCGATTTCGCGCAGTTCGGCGAGACTTTTCCCTTCGAGCGCTTTCAAATCCTGCATATATTTCTATTTCAAAGTGATTTTTTCGAAAATCCCGGCGGTCGCCGGGCGTGTTGGAATTCGCCTGCAAAGATAGTGCATTATTTCGAAATTCAAAATAAAAAGTTGCTGTTCACCTCTTTCCGTCCGACCTTTTCACCATAATTCGGGAGCCGCCGCTCCGAAAATCCCCATTATTGGCGATTGCGCCGTTCGGAAAATACCCGCATCTTTGTACCGAACAAATAATTCAGCCATTCGCGTTGTTTGTATTGTTAATGTTTGTGTGTGCGAAACCTCCCGGCTTTTCCAAGGCCGGGAGGTTTTTTTGGGGGGGGGTAAGGGTGTTTCGGACGGGGAGCGGAAAATGCGCGGTCCGGAGGGCGGTTATTATGCGTTGCGGCGCAGGTCCCATTTGTTGTTGACGCCGATGACGGCCTTCACCAGATCGTCGCCGTATACCCGCATGTTCGAGTAGGTCTGTCCGTAGGTCATCGTGGCGTTTTCGGCTCCGGCGAAGTCCATCAGGACGATACCGGCGTTTCCGCGGAAGTCCTTCCGGTTCAGTTTGTCCGCCGTGTATCTGTTATACAGGTTGGCGCAGTAGTCGTAATCCCCCACGGCTCCGAATATACTGATGCCCGATACGCTGCAGTGCGCCGTGTCGTAACAGCTCACGTAGTTCATGCACCAGCGCGTGACGTCCGTCGCGCCGTACGTGTAGGCGATGCACTCGTCGATCGCGGCGTACTTGCTCACGCCGTCCGACGAGCCGTTCTTGATGTTGTACAGATCATTGACCTTGATCGGCGCCGTTTCGCCCGTATTGCCGTGGAGCGTGGTCTCGAACACGACCTTGTCGTGCGTCCAGTTCAGGTAGGCGCCCAGATACCGGCCGCCGTTGGCGGACTTGTAGTCTTCGCGGATCATGAACAGGATCTTGCCGCGGGCGTCGGCCAGCGTCATCCGGGGATGGAAATCGGCGATATGTCCGCTGCAGTGCGACTTTATCAGGTCTACGACGCTCTTGTCCCAGCCCGTTTTTCCGGTGCCGCTGGTGTTCTCGTATTTCATATGTATCAGCACCGTCTCGTCGGGATGCTCGTTCAGGAAGTTCACGAAGCGGTCGAGCAGGTGCGAGAGCATGAAGGGCGACAGCTCCTGCCGCCCGGAACCGCCCGGCGTGTAGCCGCCGCGGGTCGGGTCGCCCAGCGCGGCGATGCCGTGATGAATCGGAAGGTCCTGCAGCGAACTGCCCGACGCCGACGGACGCAGGTCGAACATGCGGACACCGGCCGCCAGCTGTTCCTCGATCGAAAGTTCCTGCGCCTTGATGATCTTGGTTACGTTCATGTAGCCGAATACGACGTTTTGCAGCCATTTGAAATGATACCTTTCGCCGGGCATGCCGCTCTTGTATTCATAATGCGAGCCGTACATCGTGCATGCGTCGTGTGAGCCGGGCATGGATACCTGCGACAGGTATACGTTGTCGGGCAGGTATTTCATCCAGTCGGAATAGTCCTCCGTGGTCTGCTGCGCCTGCTTCTGCATGTCGCTGATCGTAAACGAATAACGATTGCCTGCCTTAAGTGTCGCTTGAGTCGTGTAACTGTAGGTTTTCCCCTCCGTCGTGACAGCCGTCAGCGTCAGTCCCCGAATGTCCTGCGGCAGCATGAATGCCGTAACCATGATCTTCGATCCGGCGCCGATCCGGATGTAAGGCTCCTCCCCCGTCAGCATGTGCAACGCAAGCACTTTGGAGCATCTGTCCTCAATGACGGCGGCCCGATGTGTTTCGATGTCGAACGTGAAGGCCCCGGCTACCGGATCGTTTTCGCTCGACAGGACGAGTTTCTGCACCTCGGCCGCTTCCGAAAATCTTATGTCTACCGTCACGGTAGTCATCAGCGGGCGGAACGAGAACGGCACCTCCGCGCCGCGTTCCACACCTTTCGTACATGCCGCCATGTAGGCGTACTGCATGTTGCATTCGCCGTTGTTGCAGGTCTGTACGGCCGGAATCGCCGTTACGATGATAGAACCGCTGTTGGTCTGTACGGCGTCGGCCGGGTAAAACGCATAAAAGTCGTAATGCGAGTCGCTGCCCCATGCCATTCCCGTGTCGCTCAGGTCGGCTTCGCTTTCGGTCGCGCCCGACACGGTGACCTCCACTTCGGCCCACTGCGGAGTCGTCTGCGGACTGATGATTCCCACCCGGTCGCCGGTGCGCCAGTAAATCGGGAAATAACCGTCGGTAAGGGGACCGTAGGCCGTGCGGGTTTCGCTTTCCTGTCCGGACGTCTCGTCGTTGCCGATCGCAAGACGGCAGCTGACGGCGTCGCCTCCGGCCGCCGTCTTTCCGGGGCCGGGCTGTTCCGTCGTATCCTTTCCGCAGCCGGACAGCAGTCCTGCGAGTATCAACAGGCGGAAAATAGGTTTATGTGTCATGGTGTCTGGTTTGAATTGGTGTTCGGTCAATACTCGCAGTCGTCTGCATAATCCGCTGAACTCGGACCCAGTTCGCCGCCGTGGGGCTGGGAGATCGCGAATCCCGCTTCCGTCCTGACCGTGAGTATCTCCAGTTCCGGCTTTGTGTAAGCTGCTTTCATCAGATAGGTATTTTTACAACTGAATCGGGACGGCTGTCACCTCCGTCCCGATAGCTGCATTCATGTCGCCGAAACTATTCGACCGTGTAGGTGAAGTCCGCGAACTCGACGTGGTAGGCGCCGCCCGTGCTCAGTATCTTGACCATGATCCGCTGTCCGTTCGTGACCGTGAACGTGTGGGTCTGAACTCCCGACTTGCATTCCCTGTCGTTGCCGTTCAGAATGTTATTCCGGTCGCGGAGCCAAACTTCCGTAATCGGGCCGTTGCCCGTTACGCCGATCCGATATTTTATATTCACCAATGCCCGGTTGGTCGCTACTTCAAAGGATATTTTCACGGTTTTCGAACCGTCGCACTGGATCGGAGCCGTCACGAACGCGCCGTTGTTGTCGTCGTTGAATCCTGCCGGAACCTGCAGCTGGATGCGGTTCTTCTTGAGTTTGTCGTCGTCGTTCTTGTCATTCTTAAGCTCTCCGCGGTAGAAGTACCAGCCGTCGAAGATTCCGTCGGGATCGTACTGGGGATCGACGAAATAGAATCCGTTGTCCTTCCACGTCCCGGTGCCGTACTTCTTGTCGACCGCGTCGGGTACCCCGATCGTGACCGTCTTGCTGTTGCACGGTACGCTCATCGTATAGTGGTGGTTGCGCTTCAGGCCGGCGAGGGTGAACGACTTGTCCGAATAGGTCAGTCCGTCGGCGGTCATGACCTGCACGTTCATCGTCGAATGGATGCTTACGGGCAGCAGTCCGATCGTAAACTCCTTCCGGTCCGTGGGAATGGTGATCGAATTGGTTACCGACGATGCGGTGAAGTTGCCCAGACGGTCGATCGTGCCCGCGGTCGGCATTACGTCGCCGCTGGTGCTGATGATGATCTTCTTGGGCGTCTCGTTGCTTTCCAGTCCGAGACTCATCCTGATGCGTGCCATCAGCGGCCGGAAGGTGAAGTTGACGGGCAGCACCGTCGAATCCTCGTTGATTTCGAACGGGGTCTCCCAGACGTTCGTGTACATGAAGTCGTAGTCGGCCAGATTCTCCGTACAGTAGGATGTGCCCCACGTGTGGTTGAAGACCTTGTTTACGGCGTCGAACGTGGCGCCGCAACTGTACGGATAGTGTGCCGCCGCCAGCGAGTAGCTGCCTACGGGCACGTCGCCGGTAAAGGTGGTTGTGGCGCCCGTTTTGTCGGCCGTGAATTCGAACTTCTGCGTCGTGGAGCCGTTGTAGAGGAATACGGCGACTTTGTCGCCCTGCACCCAAGTCGTCTCCGTGCCGTCTACGGCGGTGCGGGTTTCGCCGGCGACCGCATCCTCTGGAATGGTTACCTGAATGTATTTCGCCTCTGCCGGAGTCGTCGCAGTCTCTTCTTTGCTGCATGCGCTCATGCCGGCTGCGGCGAGCATCGCTATAACGAATAGTTTTTTCATAAGGCTTTTTGTTTTGAACGTTAATTTTCGGGACTTCGGAGTGCTATTCGTAATCGTCGTAGGAGAGCGATCGCGTGCCTCCCAGCTCGCCGCCGCCGGTTCCCGGTTCGATGTCGCTGCTTACGGCAAATCCTTTTTCGACGCGCACGGAGATCTGAACTAGCTCCGGTGCTTCGTAGGGCATTGATTGTTTTTTCATGGTCATTGCTTTTTTTAATTGATGAGTGTGGCGTTGATTTTATCTGTTCGTGCGTTTCCGATTCGTGCGGATCAGGCCCTTACGCAGAGCACCCTTACGCGGAACGTCTCTTCGTCCCTGCGGAGCTGCACCTCCACCACGGCCGTCCGCCGCCCGGTCCGGTGCAGTTCGCGGAGCTGGGTTTCGATCCTCAGCTCCTCCGCCTGCGGGAGCTGCTGCATGATCCAGAGGCTCTGCCGGCGGGGAGCGTACACGCGCACCCTCCCCTCCTCCAGATATGCCAGCAGGTGATGCGCCGCCCCGGAGGGCGTTTCATTCGTGACGGTTGCTGCGGTCCGGGACATGAATCGGTCGTTTTCGGGGGTTATTCCACGATGACGGCGCGGTTCAGCTCCGGCTCGGCAAAACGGTTGTTCGTATCGCCTTCGGCCTTCTTGATCAGGCGTTCGGGCGCGATGCCGTATTTGTTCTTCAGCAGGTCGTAGACATACTCCATCCGCTGTTCGCTCAGACGCTGGTTCAGCTCCTTGCTGCCCGTGGCCTTGTCCGCCGAACCGATCAGCGTGAAGGTCTTCTCCTTGTCGGCCTTCATGGCGTTCCTGACATAGAATTCGAGGTTCGTCAGCTCCTTGCTGTCGAGCGTGGCCCTGCCGATCTTGAAGAAGAGCGCTACGGGCGATGCGGCGACCTTCTTCTCTGCTACGACCTTGGGCGGCATGTTGCGCAGCTTCTCGTTCTCGTCGCTGAGCGCCGTGTTTTTCGATGCGAGGTCGTTGTTGTTCTCTTCGAGACGCCTGATCCGGTCGAGGTAAGGCGTGAAATCCACCGCCTGCGGTTTCGAGACGCGTGTGAATCCGCGGCGGTTGAATTTGTACGCCAAACCTGCGGTGACCGAAAGCATTCCCTCTCCGATGCGGCCGCCCGATACGCCGTCGAAACGCTGGTTTACCAGCAGACAGCGCGCTTCGAGCGTGAGGTCGAGCGCCTTGCACAGACGCACGACGTTCAGCAGACCGACGTCGAATCCGATTTCGTTGTCATGGGTGTCGTTGCCGTAGGAGCGGGCCCAGCCCACGCCGGCGAAAGGCATGAAGTTCCACGTGCGCTCCTCCTTGTAGCCGCTCACGGCGTTCGAGAAGTTCCACAGAGCGTCCGCATGCAGGTACGACACGCCGAACTTCTCCTGAAACCAGTCGCCGTCCTGTTTTTTTGCGTACATGGTTCCGGCGGTGGTCCAGCCTTTGGCCTGCAGGCCGGTGTACCCGACGCGCGCGCCGATCGAGGAGGTGAACCACTTGCCGACGTGAATGTCCAGCGCCGGAGCCAGCCGTTTGCCGAATTTTCCCTGAGAGTCGTGCTCGCCGAAATAGAGGTTTATACCTCCGGCGACGCCGACGAAGATGTTGTCGGAGAGCCGGTTGGTTTCGTAGGGGCCGCGTACGACGCGGTTTTGCGCATCCCGGTTGCCGTTCTCCTGCGCCGAAGCGCCGCCGCAGACGAGGGCGAATAATGCAATGAGGTAGAGACGTTTCATTTTTTAATGTTTATTGGTGATTGATGTGTCGTTCCGTCGGTCCGGCCGCAGGCAGGTATGTGTGCGGCTATTTGGCCCGGTTGCGCGCGGAGAGCGCCGGGGAGTCGAGTTCGTCGATATGGATATTGGAAAGATATTCGCGCGTCAGCGATTCGTACTGCTTGTTGGCCTTGTATAAAGGCTGCATGACATGGCGGTTCTCGCACGACCAGAAGCCGTTCGTGACCTCGTGCATTCCGCCCTCCAGCCGCAGCGTCAGGTCGTAGAGCGTCGGCCGCAGGTTGCGATTCCATTCATAGTAGGTCCTTCCCGACTGGATGATGCAGGTCGCATAGTCGGTTTTGGCGGCGAGTTCGCGCAGGACCCGGCGGTACATGTAGGTGTCCGCGCCCGGATTCAGACATGCCGCCATCAGTTCGCGGCTCTTCATGGGAGGGGCGCCGGCTTCCGACGCCTTGCGGAGTGCGAGCAGAATCTTTACTGCCCATAAAATCTTAAGTGAAAGTGTCAATTTGTACCAGCCTTTTAGTCAGATAGTTACACTGCGTCTCCGAGACCCCTTACTGTAAATAATGGGTCTTCGGAACGTAAACAATTGTTTTATAATCATTTCCCGTCATCGGCAAAAATAGGATTATTTATAATCACAACCAAACATTTCATGCAAAAAAATTTACGCATCACAGCTAATTAATTGACTTTTAGCGTAATAACCCGTCCCTTGTTTAAAAAATCGAAAATCCGGACACCGCATTCGATTTTTTCTCCCGCAATTGTGTCCGAATCTGCTATTTAGCATCTGACAACCAGCATTTTACACGAACAAGACCCATTATTTACAGTAATGGGCCTTGTTTCTCGCTTCTGCAAAATTTTTTCCTGATACCAGAAAAATCCGAACGCTGCCTGAATCGGCCTGATCGTTACAGGTTGATGATTTTCCGATTGGCCTTGTCGATGACGTCGTGATCGAGCTGCGCCAGATAGATGCGCGTCGTTCGTTCGGAGGTGTGTCCCATGCCGGCGCTGATGACCGTCAGCGGCGTGCCGCAGTCGCGTGCCAGTGTCGCCCATGAATGGCGTGCCGCATAGAATGTCAGCGGTTCGGAAATTTCCAGCATCGCGCCGATCTTCCGGATGAATTTGTTCAGTTCGCGCTGTTGCTGACGGTAGGCGCGGTAACTGTCGTCGCGGGCGAGCACGGGCAGTATATAAGGTGAATCGCCGTTGTAACGGTCGATGATGCGCTGCAGGGGCGGTTCGATGCGCAGCGTGAGTGTCTGGCCGGTTTTCTTTCGTTTGTATGTCAGCACACCGTCGCTGATGTCGCTTTTTCGCAGATAGATCATGTCCACGAACGACATGCCGCGGGTGTAGAAGCTGAACATGAAGAGGTCGCGCGCCAGCGCATATTTCGGATGCAGTTCTGACAGGTCGGCGTCGCTGATCCGCCTGAGCGTTTCGCGCGGTAGCGCGCGCTTGCGGGTCGCCACCTGCCTGATATGCCTGCGGTAGAACGGATTGCCGCGGGATGCGATGAAGCTGCCCCTGTCCGCGGCCTTGTTGTAGACGGCCCGCAGGTAGCGCATGTGGAACACGACGCTGTTTGTCCCCAGTCCTCTTGCCAGAAGCCATCGTTCGTAACGTTCGAGCCATTCGGCGGTAAATTGTTCGGGCAGCAGTTTGCGGCCGTTCATGTATTTGACGAGCATGCGGTATGCCGTCAGGTAGTTTGCGGCGGAACCGTCTCTTCCCGTTTGTTCGCACTCGGCGACGTGGAGTGCGAAGCAGGACATGAAATCGGGGGGCGTTTTACTGCGGGGCTGCCCCGTGAATGCGGGCCGCCCCGTAAACGTGTGTCGGTGCATGCCGACTGAATCCGGTGAATACGTCATAGAATAGAATTTTGTGTGAAATCGTGCACAAGATAGAAAACCGCAAATCAAAGGCCGCACGATGCCTGCGAAGATTTGCGGAAACGGAGACCCGCTCGGCCTCCGGGCACAGTTCCGGGAACGGGAAAGACCACGGAAGGGGCCGGCTGTGCGCTTGGAAAGAATGATCGGAATGTAAAAAGATCGAAAAGTTGCGTTCTATTATTTTACTAACGGCGGCCGTGCGGATAATATTGCACCCTTCCCGGTGTCCGAACAGCGTATTGAGAACCTGTGCGTTGGCCTTTTGCAGATGCCGGGCTGCTTCTCCGTGCGCTTTTTCGCTGTCCGGCGGCTCCCGGCGGTTGGAATCCCGGTGCTAAAACGGGCGGGACGTTATGGGTCTCGCCCGTTTTTTGTTTGTGTGGGCGGCGCCCCGGATCTGTCCGCTGCGATGACGCGGCCTTGCCTCCGGGATGCGGGGACATATGATTTTCGGACAAAATGGTTTTTAATTTTTTTTCAAAAAAAATCGCAATCCCCTCTTTTTCTGCCGCCCTGCCGACCGCCGTCCTGCCACCTTGCCGCCCTGCCACTTTGCCGTCCTGCCACTTTGCCGTCCTGCCACTTTGCCGTCCTGCTACTTTGCCGCCTTGCCGCCCTGCCACTTTGCCGCCCTGCCACTTTGCCGCCCTGCCACTTTGCCGCCCTGCCACTTTGCCGTCCTGCTACTTTGCCGCCTTGCCGCCCGCCGTCTTGCCGCCCGCCGTCTTGCCGCCCGCTGCCTTGTAGCCTGCCGCCCGCTGCCTTGCCACCTTGCCGTCCTGCCGCCTTGCCGCCCGCCACCCGCTGCCCTGCCGACTCGCCCGAACGGCGCATGCCGTTTCCTCGCCCTCCGCTCGGTCCGGGGAAAATCCGCCTGCGGTGAAACTCCGTTTTTTGCATGACCTGACACGTGCGGCAACAAAAAAACGACCCCGTCGAGGGTCGTTTTCATCGTGTCGCGTCTCCGGTCAGCCGCAGATATAGACGCATCCGTAGACCGCGGCGGCGGTCCTCTACAAGCAATTCCGTCCTCTACAGGCAGTTCCGCCGTCTGCTGGAGCTGGTCGCCGAAGCCCGCGAAGCCGGCGTGGACATCGGTAATCACGACCTGCTGGATTTCGCCCGTTACGACTCCCTGCTGAAAATATGCGCCCTGCCGCAGCGGCTCGGCGAATTGTCCGGCCGGTTGATCTGACGGGGCGTTTTGCGCTTTTTGTTTCTGTCGTTATCGGATTTGAACGAGAAAAGCCCTGCGTATCGTCGATACACAGGGCTTTTGCACGTTTGCCCTCTTTCGCAGGGCTTTATGAGCGGGAAACGGGGGTCGAACCCGCGACCCTCAGCTTGGGAAGCTGATGCTCTACCACTGAGCTACTCCCGCATTTCGGAGTACAAATATACTCCGCATTTTTCGATTTTTCAAGGTTTCGGGGCGGTAAATTTACCTTTACGCCACGATTTTTTTCAGCGATGCGAGGTTTTTCGCATTTTTGAGACTGCGGCCTTCGGGCGTGTAAAGGTAATCGAGACGGTCGCCGAAATGCGCTTCCACCTTGTTGCGCACGACCTTCATCGTGCTGTTCACCAGCCCGTTCTGCTCGGTGAACGGCTCGTCCACGATGGCCAGCCCCGCCGGCAGCCAGCGTTCGGGGAACTCCCCGCCGAATACGCCGCCGGCCCGGTAACGGTCGATTTCGCCGCCGAGGATCTCCGCCGCCGTCTCCGCCCGCTTTTCGCCCGCGATTCCGCGGCTGTCCAGCTCCCGCCGCAGCGCTTCGCGGTTCGGCACGACGATGGCGCCCGTAAACGGACTCTGGTTGTTGTGTATGATGATCTGGTCGATGTAGGGCGATTTGTCCACGATCGCCTCCTCCATTCCTTCGGGGCTGTATTTCTCTCCGTCCGAAGCGATCAGCAGGCTTTTGAAGCGGCCCAGCACATAGAGGAAGTCGTCCTTCGAGACATACCCCATGTCGCCCGTGTGCAGCCATCCGTCGCGGACGGTCTCGGCCGAAGCTTCGGGATTCTTCCAGTAACCGGCCATTACGTTTTCGCCGCGGATCACGATTTCGCCCTTTTCCCCGCGCGGCACCTCCCGGCCCGCTTCGTCCACGATTTTCAGGTCGAGCGGAATCAGGATTTTGCCCGACGAGCCGAAACGGTGCCAGTGGTATTTGGGCGAATTGGTCGAGATGACGGGCGTGGCCTCCGAAAGTCCGTATCCCTGAAACATCGGAATGCCGATGGCGTAGAAGAACCGCTGCAGCTCCGCGTCGAGCAGCGCGCCTCCGCCCACGAAGAAGCGCAGGCTTCCGCCGAAGGCTTCGCGTACCTTGCGGAACAGCACGGCGTCGAACAGCCTGACCGCAGGCCACAGCAGGACGCGCCAGCCCTGCCCCCGGCCGTAGCCGTCCTTATTATATAGGTAGGCCGTGCGGAGCGCCAGATTGAACAGCCGCTCCGTGAAGCGGCCCTTGGCGCGGATCGAACCCTCGATGTTCTTGCGGAAATTCTTGGCCAGCGCCGGCACCGACAGCAGGAAGTGCGGGCGCACTTCGCGGATATTCTGCGGAATGTTCTTGAGCGTCTCCATCGGCGTCGCTCCGACCTGCACCGTCGCCACCGTGGCGCCGCATGCGATCATGATGTAGAACCCCACGACGTGTGCGAAGCAGTGGTCCAGCGGCAGTATGATGAGCGTCCGGAACGACGACGGAATGTCGATGCGCGAAAGCGACTGCTCGACGTTGGCCGTGTAGTTGCGGTGCGTCAGCACGACGCCCTTGGGGTCGGCCGTGGTGCCCGACGTGTAGGTGATCGTCGCATAGTCGTCGTTCCCGATCCCCCGCCCGATGGCGAGGAACTCCTCGCGGTGCTTCGACAGATAGTCGCGGCCCAGCCTGCGGAGCGTTCCCAGCGCGGTTTCGCCCGGCTCCAGCGGTATGTGGCCTATGACGATGATATGCTTGACTTCGGGCAGCTCGGCGCGTATGCGGCGGATTTTCGGCAGCTGGTATTTCGATACGAACAGCGCCTTCACTTCGGCGTGGCGCATGCGGAACAGCAGGTCGTTCGACTCTTCGAGCTTGACCGACAGCGGCACGCTGACCGCCCCGGCGTAGAACATGCCCAGCTCCGAGACGATCCATGCGTTGGACCCTTCGGCCAGTATGGCGACTTTGTCCTTGGGGCGAATCCCGATCGCGGCCAGCCCGGCCCCGGTCTCCAAGGCCAACTCCTTGGTCTCGGCGTAGGTCGTAGGCTCGAACGCCCGGTGTTTCTTCTCCAGCAGGAATGTCTTGGCACCGTATTTCTCCACGGAGCTTTCGAACAGGTCGATGATGGTCT
The DNA here is from genome assembly GCF_000265365.1 of Alistipes finegoldii DSM 17242. Taxonomy (NCBI): domain Bacteria; kingdom Pseudomonadati; phylum Bacteroidota; class Bacteroidia; order Bacteroidales; family Rikenellaceae; genus Alistipes; species Alistipes finegoldii. Next base: position 3,608,217 of record NC_018011.1, on the reverse strand, counting down.
TCTTCATGGTCGGTTCGTTTAGTCCATTTTCAATACGGCGAGGAATGCCGACTGCGGCACCTCCACGTTGCCGATCTGGCGCATGCGCTTCTTGCCCTTCTTCTGTTTTTCGAGCAGCTTGCGCTTGCGCGAGATGTCGCCGCCGTAGCACTTGGCCGTCACGTCCTTGCGTACGGCTTTCACCGTCTCGCGGGCGATGATCTTGGCGCCGATGGCGGCCTGTATGGCGATGTCGAACTGCTGGCGCGGGATCAGCTCCTTGAGTTTCTCGCACATTTTGCGTCCGAAGTCGTAGGCGTGGTCCGTATAGGTGAGCGACGAAAGCGCATCGACCGGTTCGCCGTTGAGCAGGATGTCCAGCTTGACGAGCTTCGACGGCTGGTATCCCGTGCGGTGGTAGTCGAACGACGCATAGCCTTTCGAAATGCTCTTGAGCTTGTCGTAGAAGTCGAAGACGATCTCCGAAAGGGGCATGTCGAAGTTGATCTCCACGCGGTCCTGCGTGATGAAGGTCTGGTTTTTCATCACGCCGCGCTTGTCGATGCAGAGTTTGATGACGTTGCCCAGAAATTCGGACTTGGTGATGATCTGCGCGAGGATATAGGGTTCTTCGATCTTGGCGATCTTGGTCACTTCGGGCAGTCCCGACGGGTTGTGCACCTCCACCACGTCGCCCTGCGTCGTGGTGATGCGGTACGACACGTTGGGCACGGTCGTGATGACGTCCATGTCGAATTCGCGGTAGAGGCGCTCCTGAATGATCTCCATGTGGAGCAGTCCGAGGAATCCGCAGCGGAATCCGAATCCCAGCGCCAGCGAGCTCTCCGGCTCGAATGTCAGCGACGCGTCGTTCAGCTGGAGTTTCTCCAGCGACGCGCGCAGGTCTTCGTACTGGTCGGCTTCGACGGGATAGACGCCCGCGAAGACCATCGGTTTCACGTCCTCGAATCCGGCGATCGCTTCCCGCGCGGGGTTCGTCACCGTCGTAATCGTGTCGCCGACCTTCACGTCCGACGAGGTCTTGATGCCGGAGCAGATATATCCTACGTCTCCGGCCTTGATCTCGTCGCGGGGCTGCATCTTGAGTTTCAGCACGCCCACCTCGTCGGCATCGTACTGACTGCCCGTGTTGAAGAACTTCACGTGCTCGCCTTTGCGGATCCGGCCGTTGAAGACGCGGTAATAGGCGATGATGCCGCGGAACGGGTTGAACACCGAGTCGAAGATCAGCGCCTGCAGCGGTGCGTTCTCGTCGCCCTCAGGCGCCGGAATGCGCTGTACGATCGCTTCGAGCACCTCCTCGACGCCCAGCCCCGTCTTGCCCGACGCCAGCAGGATGTCCTCGTCTTTGCATCCGATCAGGTCGATCACCTGATCCTTCACCTCGTCGATCATGGCCGAGTCCATGTCGATCTTGTTCAGTACGGGGATGATTTCGAGGTCGTGTCCCACAGCCAGATAGAGGTTCGATATGGTCTGCGCCTGAATGCCCTGCGTGGCGTCCACCACCAGCAGCGCGCCTTCGCACGAGGCGATGGCGCGCGAAACTTCGTACGAGAAGTCCACGTGTCCCGGAGTGTCGATCAGGTTGAGCGTATACAGCTGTCCGTCGCGGGCCTTGTATTCCATCTGGATTGCGTGGCTCTTGATGGTGATGCCCTTTTCGCGTTCGAGGTCCATATCGTCGAGCACCTGCGCCTGCATTTCGCGCTGGTTCAGGGTGTTGGTTTTTTCCAACAGACGGTCCGCCAATGTGCTCTTTCCGTGGTCGATGTGGGCTATGATGCAAAAATTGCGTATGTTCTTCATATATTCGTCTAAAAATGTGTGCAAATATACGAATTATTTTGGATTTCCGGGGATGCGTCCGCCCTGCCCCGCCGGAAAATCGTGCGATCCTGATTTTCCCCTTTCGTCGCGCCGGTGCCGCCCCGCTTTTCCGGCCCGTCCCGGCAATCCGAACTCGTTTTGCGATTGCCCTCGGCTTTCGCTATCTTTGCAGCCGCAAACACCGTTTTCGCATGAATACCGTATCGAAATACCTTTCGCTGGTGAAGTTCGCCCATACGATCTTCGCCATGCCTTTCGCCGCCGTCGGCTTCGTCTACGCCTATGCGACGCTGCCTGCCGGGGCGCACGACGCGGCGTGGTGGCTCACGCGCGCGGTGCAGGTCCTGCTCTGCATGGTCTTCGCCCGCAATACGGCCATGGGCTTCAACCGCTGGGCCGACCGTCGCATCGACGCCGAAAATCCCCGCACCGCGGGCCGCGAAATCCCCGCCGGCGTGATTCCGGCCCGGCATGCCCTCCGCTTCGTGGCGGTCAATGCCCTGCTGTTCATCGCCGCCGCTTCGACGATCAACCTGCTGACGGCCCTGCTGTCACCCGTGGCGCTGTTCATCATTCTGTTCTACAGCTACTGCAAACGCTTTACCGCGCTGGCCCATCTGGTGCTGGGGCTTTCGCTCGGCATCGCGCCCGTCGGGGCCTATATCGCCGTCACGGGGCGTATCGCCCTCGAACCCTGCATCCTCTCGCTGCTGGTGATGACGTGGTGCGGCGGCTTCGACATCATCTACGCCCTGCAGGACGCCGCCTTCGACCGCGAAAGGGGCCTGCACTCCATTCCCGCGCGCTTTTCGGCCCGCACGGCGCTGGCGTTGAGCTGCGGTCTGCACGCTGTGAGCGTCGCCGCCCTGTTGTGGTTCGCCTCCTGCTGCCCCGGTTCGGCGTGGTTCTGGACCGGAGCCGGGATTTTCACGGGCCTGCTGGTGCTCGAACACCTGCTCGTGACGCCCTCGCGCCAGCGCAATATCGGCATCGCTTTCGGCACGCTCAACGGCCTTGCGAGCCTCACGCTGGCCGCCGGAATAATCGTGGATTTGCTCAAATAAACCAAATAGCTTATATTTGCAACTTCAATCAGGTAAAAGTTAGGATAAAATGCTGAGCAGACAAATCGCACAAAAGCTTCGGGGCTACGAAACCCCTTTCTATCTCTATGATACGGCGCTGTTGCGCCAGACCCTCGAAAGCGTCGTCTACGAGTCCAAAAAGTACGGCTACAAGGTGCATTATGCCATCAAAGCCAACTATGACGACCATCTGCTGGCTATTATCCGCGAATACGGGCTGGGCATCGACTGCGCGAGCGGCAACGAGCTGCGCAAGGCCGTCGAAGCCGGATTCGACCCCAAGGGCATCGTTTACGCCGGCGTCGGCAAGCGCGACAAGGAGCTGCGTTACGCCATCGGGCAGGAGATCATGGCGATCAACTGCGAATCGATCGAGGAGCTGGAGCTCGTGGACCGGCTTGCGGGCGAGGCCGGCAAGAAGACCGACGTGGCGCTGCGCATCAACCCCGACATCGACCCCAAGACCAATCACTGCATTGATACTGGTCAGGCCGACAGTAAGTTCGGAATTTCATATGAAGAGGTGCTTGAGCATGCCAAGGAGATCAAGTCGCTCAAGCATATCAATATCGTAGGCATCCACCTGCATATCGGTTCGCAGATCCGCGAGCTGCATGTGTTCGAGAACATGTGCAACAAGGTGAACGTCATCGTCGAGAACCTCGAAAAGCTGGGCTTCTCGTTCCGCTTCGTCGATGTCGGCGGCGGCTTGGGCGTTAATTACGACGTGCCTGAGAACGAGCCTATTCCCAACTTCGCGTCGCTCTTCTCGATCGTGCACAACCACCTCGCCGTCGGCGACCGCGAAGTGCATTTCGAGTTCGGCCGTTCGATCGTCGCCGAGTGCGGCGAGCTGATTACGACGGTGCTTTTCAACAAGACCACCGCCACGGGCCGCAAGCTGGTGATCGTCGATGCCAGCATGACCGAGCTGATCCGCCCTGCGCTCTACGGTTCGTACCACAACATCGAAAACATCACCTCGGAAGACGAGGTGCGCGAAAAGTACACCATCGTCGGCACGGCCTGCGAATCGACCGACGTATTCGACGAAAACGTCACGCTTCGCAAGACCCGCCGCGGCGATCTGCTGACCCTCAAGTCGGCCGGGGCCTACGGCATGTCGATGGCGTCGCGCTACAACCTCCACGACCTTCCGGGCGCGGTTTACAGCGACGAAATCCGGTAGACGGGCCGTCTGTAACCCGAACCGCCGAACGCTCCCGAACCGAACCGGACGTCAATCCGCCGAATTCGCATTATGTGGCTGACCCTCGCCTTCACCTCCGCCGCGCTGCTGGGCTTTTACGATGCGGCCAAGAAGCAATCCCTCACGGGGAATGCGGTGCTTCCGGTGCTGTTGCTCAACACCCTCTTCTCGGCGCTTTTCCTGCTGCCGATGATCGTCTCGGCCGAGTGCGGCTTCGGATGGTTCGACGGCACGATACTGGCCGCCTCTTCGGGCACGCTCCGGGCGCACGGACTGGTGCTGCTTAAAGCGGTCATCGTCCTCACTTCGTGGATTTTCGGCTATTTCGCCATGAAGCACCTGCCGATTACCATCGTCGGTCCGATCAATGCCACGCGCCCCGTCATGGTGCTTGTCGGCGCCATGCTCATCTTCGGCGAGCGGCTCAACGCCTGCCAGTGGACCGGCGTCGTGCTGACCCTCCTCTCGCTCTTCCTGCTGAGCCGTTCGAGCCGCCGCGAAGGGGTCGATTTCCGTCACAACGTCTGGATACTCTGTATCGCGGTGGCGGCTCTGGCCGCCGTCGTAAGCGGACTGTACGACAAATATATCATGGCGCGTCTCGACCCGGTCTTCGTGCAGGGCTGGTGCAACCTCTATCTGTTCGGCCTGATGTCGGTCGTCGTCGGCATCCTCTGGTGGCCGCGTCGCCGTACGACCACCCCGTTCCACTGGACTTGGGCCATTCCGCTGATCTCGTTCTTCCTCGTGCTGGCCGATTTCGCCTATTTCTACGCCTTGCACCAGCCCGACGCCATGGTCTCCGTCGTGTCGATGGTCCGCCGCAGTTCGGTCGTCGTCTCTTTCCTGTGCGGGGCAGTGCTGTTCCGCGAGCACAACCTCCGCTCCAAAGCCTTCGATCTGGCCTTTATCCTCGTCGGCATGTTCTTCCTCTGGCTGGGGTCGAGGTAATGACGGCCGTGTCGAAGCGCGGGATTTGCATGCACACCCTTCCGTTTGGGCGCAGACCGGAAGCCGGTTCCGAAACCGCCGGTGTCAAAATAAAAAGACAGCCCATTGCGGGCTGTCTTTTTTATTTGCGGTATCGTCGGCTCCGGTCATATCAGCTGCTCCAGCCGGCTGACCGTCTTTGCGATTTCCGCATCCCCCGGCGCATAGTCTTTCAGCGCTCCCGCCAGATACTGTTCGTAGGCGTAGAGGTCGATCACGCCGTTGCCTGAGAGGTTGAACAGAATCGTCTTGGGCGTCCCCTCCTCTTTGGCCTGCATGGCTTCGCGGATGGCCGCGGCGATGGCGTGCGTCGATTCCGGCGCCGGGATGATGCCCTCGGTCTTGGCGAAGAGAATGCCTGCGGCGAGGGTCTCGGTCTGCGGCAGCGACTGCGCTTCGACGAGTCCGTCTTTGAGCAGCTGGCTGACGATCGACCCCGCGCCGTGGTAACGCAGTCCGCCCGCGTGGATGTCCGACGGCTGGAAATCGTGCCCCAGCGTATACATCGGCAGCAGGGGCGTGAATCCCGCCACGTCGCCGAAGTCGTACTGGAAACTGCCGCGCGTGAGTTTCGGGCAGCTCGACGGCTCGACCGCCACGATCCGGATTTTTTTGCCTTCCGTGAGGTTCTTGCGCAGGAACGGGAATCCCAGTCCCGCGAAGTTGCTGCCGCCGCCGAAGCATCCGATCACCACGTCCGGCTCGGCGTCGGCCATCTCCATCTGCGCCACGGCTTCCTGTCCGATCACGGTCTGATGCAGGATGACGTGGTTCAGCACGCTTCCCAGACAGTACCGCGTATCTTCGGGGTGTTGCAGCGCCACTTCGATCGCCTCCGAAATGGCCAGTCCGAGGCTTCCCGAACAGTTCGGGTCGCGTTCAAGCGCCGCACGGCCCGATGCCGTGAGCGTGCTGGGCGATGCGATGCACTCGGCGCCCCAAGTGTTCATCATCAGCCGCCGGTAGGGTTTCTGGTCGTAGCTGACCTTGACCATGTAAACCTGCAGGTCTATGCCGAAGTGCTTGGCCGCGAATGCGATCGCCGCGCCCCACTGCCCCGCGCCCGTCTCGGTGGTCAGGCGGCGGATGCCCTGCTTGTAGTTGTAGTAGGCCTGCGGCACGGCGGTGTTGGGCTTGTGCGATCCGGCCGGCGAGACGCTCTCGTTCTTGAAATAGATTTTCGCGGGCGTGCCGAGCGCCTTCTCCAGCCCCGTAGCCCGCACGAGCGGCGTGGGTCTCCATATTTTGTAAATCTCCTGCACCTCTTCGGGAATGTCGATGAACCGCTCCGCGGACATCTCCTGATCGATCAGCTCTTCGGCGAAAATGGCGCTCATCTGCTCTTTGGTTACGGGCTGCTTGGTCGCGGGATGCAGCGGGGGCAGCGGTTTGTTGGGCATGTCGGCCACGATGTTGTACCATTGCGCGGGCATCTGATTCTCGGTCAGGCAGAATTTTTTCGTTTTCATAGTCTTTTTTATTTTTCCGTTTGTTTCGTGAAAGTGCAAAAGAAAAAGCCCGCTGTTTACTCTCTCGTAAACAACGGGCTTGTGGCTGGTATCAGGTTTCAACTATACACGCACGGAGCCGCACTCATTGTCCACGAGAGTCAACGAGCGCCACCACCAAGCCTGTATGTTGAAATTGCGAATCATATTCTTTTCGGCAAATATAACGGGTCCGATCCTTAAATCCAAATTTTTCGGCGGATATTTTCGATACCTACATATATGGCGTCGCTCCCTTTTCCGTGCCCGCCTGCCGAAATGCCGGTCCGAAGCGCCGGCGCGATTTAGTGCGCCAATCTCGACGAGATTAACAATTTTTATGTATCTTTGTTCGATTTTAGCATGCCGTTCCGGACGCTGTGACGGCGGCACTTCCCGCCAAGGCGGGGATTCCGGGGCGGCCGGACCTGCAAACGCGGCCTTCCGCCGCGGGGAAGGCGGTCCGGCATGTTGAACTGCAAGAGGAACATTAAAGCTTTTAATTATGAATATTTCGTATAACTGGCTTAAACGCTATCTCGACACCGATCTTCCGGCCGAAGAAATCGCACGGATACTGACCGACATCGGACTCGAAGTCGAGGGTTTCGAGAAGATCGAGACCGTAAAGGGCGGGCTTCACGGCGTCGTGGTCGGCGAGGTGCTGACCTGCACGGACCATCCAGATTCGGACCACCTGCACCTCACGACGGTCGATGTCGGCGCCGGTGATCCCCTGCAGATCGTCTGCGGCGCGCCCAACTGCCGGGCCGGGCTGAAGGTGCTCTGCGCCACGGTCGGCACGGTGCTCTACCCCGGCGGCGGTGACGAGGAATTCAAGATCAAACGCAGCAAAATCCGCGGCGTGGAGTCGCTCGGCATGCTTTGCGCCGAGGACGAACTGGGCATCGGGGCCTCGCACGACGGCATTATGGAACTTCCGGCCGACGCCCGCGTCGGTATGACGGCCAAAGAATACCTCGGCATCGAGGACGACTACCTGATTGAGGTGGGACTCACCCCCAACCGCGTCGATGCCGCGTCGCATATCGGCGTGGCGCGCGATTTGGCGGCTTACCTCAGGAGTCAGGGCCTGAACGCCGAAGTGAAGATGCCCGACGTCTCGGCCTTCGCTCCCGACAACCATGACCTGCCGGTGACCGTCCGCGTCGAGAACCACGAAGCGGCCCCCCGCTACGCGGGCGTGACGGTGAAGAACTGCAAAATAGGCCCTTCGCCTGAGTGGATGCAGAACTGCCTGCGCGCCGCGGGCATCAACCCCAAGAACAATCTGGTCGATATCACCAACTTCGTGCTCTTCGAGCTGGGGCAGCCCCTGCACGCGTTCGACGCGGCGAAGATCGAAGGCCGCGAAGTCGTGGTCCGCACCTGCACCGAAGGCACGCCTTTCGTGACATTGGACGGCGTGGAGCGAAAACTGACGGCCGACGATCTGATGATCTGCTCGGCCGAGCGTCCGATGTGCATCGCCGGAGTCTTCGGCGGACTGGATTCGGGCATCGGCGACACGACGACCGACGTATTTATCGAGAGCGCCTATTTCAACCCCGTGTGGGTGCGCAAGACTGCCAAGCGTTTCGGCCTGAACACCGATTCGTCGTTCCGTTTCGAGCGCGGCGTCGATCCCAACATGCAGGTCTATGCCGCCAAGCGCGCCGCCCTGCTGATGAAGGAGCTGGCCGGGGGCGAGATTTCGAGCGACATTACCGACATCTATCCCAATCCTGTCGAAGACTTCAAATTCGACATCTCCTTCGCCCGCATCGACTCGCTGATCGGCAAGAAGATTCCCGAAGATACGGTCCGCACGATCCTCGCCGCGCTGGAAGTGAAGATTCTCGCCGAGAAAGAGGGCGTGCTGAGCGTCGCCGTGCCGCCCTATCGTGTGGACGTGCAGCGCGAAGCCGACCTCGTCGAGGATATTCTCCGCATCTATGGCTACAACAATGTCGAGATTCCCTCGCGCGTCCGCTCGACGCTCTCCTATGCGCCGAAGCCCGACCGCAGCAAGCTGATGAATCTCGCGGCCGATTTCCTGACCTCCAACGGCTTCACCGAGATCATGTCCAACTCGCTGACCAAGGCGGCCTACTACGAGGGGCTGGAGTCCTACAAGGCCGAAAACTGCGTGCGCATCCTCAATCCGCTGAGCGCCGACCTGAACGTGATGCGTCAGACGCTGCTGTTCAACATGCTTGAAGCCGTGCAGCTCAACGCCAACCGCAAGAACGGCGACCTGAAACTCTACGAGTTCGGCAACTGCTATTTCTACGACGAGTCGAAACGCTCGGAGGAGAACCGCCTCGCGGCCTACTCCGAGGAGTACCGTCTGGCGATCGCCGTGACGGGCGTGGCCGAGCCTGCGTCGTGGAACGCCCGGCCGCAGGCTGCGTCGTTCTTCACGCTGCGCGCCGTGGCCGAGAAACTTCTGCGCCGCTTCGGCATCGACATCTATGCGCTCCGGACCGAGACGCTGCAAAACGACCTCTTCGGCGAGGCGCTCTCGATGTCGCTTGGCGGCAAGGAGCTGCTGCAGATCGGCACGGTAAGTGCTAAAATCCGCCGTCGACTCGATGTCAAGCAGGATGTTTACTATCTGGAGATGAATTTCGACGCGCTCGTGAAATCGACCCGCAAGCATAAGATTGCGGCCGAGGAGCTTTCGAAGTTCCCCGAAGTGAAACGCGACTTGGCCCTTCTGATCGACAAGCAGGTGACCTTCTCGGCGCTGCGCGACGTGGCGTTCGCCACTGAGCGCAAACTGCTCAAGAGCGTTTCGCTGTTCGACGTCTACGAGGGCGACAAACTTCCCGAAGGCAAGAAATCCTACGCCCTGAGCTTCATCCTCGAAGACAAGACCCGCACGCTCGACGAGAAGACGATCGAAAAGGCGATGAGGAACCTCACCGCGCAGTTCGAACAGCGGTGCGGAGCTCAGGTCCGCGGTTGATCCCAATCCGAATGCCGCTCGTCGCATCTCGGTGCGGGTACACGCCCGCCACGGTCATGCCGACGAGCTTATTGACCATAATCGAAGCCGCCTGTTCGTAAGTACAGGCGGCTTTTTTACCGAAACCATGCAACGAACCTCCCGAACGCTCTGCCTGACCACGCTGCTTTTCGCAGCCGGCGCCGCGCTGTTCTTTACCAAGGCGGCGGTGATTCCCTACAAGGTCGCTTATCCGGTCCTGCTGCTGTCGCTGTCGCTCTTTTATCTCCGGCTGAAACCGCTGATTCCGGTCGGCGCGGCGCTCTTGTTGTCGGCCGTCGGCGATGCGGCGGGCGCCGGAGGGATGTTCATTCCGCAGATGCTGTTTTTCGCTTTGGCGCACGGAGCCTACATGTGCTACTTCTTGCCGCAGGCGCAACTTGCGCCCCGGCCTTTTGTCTGGCCGGTGCTGACGGCCCTGCTGCTGTTTCTGTTCGTCTGCATCGTTCCCCGCGCCGCCGATCCGGCCGAACGCGCGGGCGTCGCCGTCTACGGACTCGTCATCGCGGGCATGCTGTACAGCGCGCTTCAGTACCGCGGAGCGTATGCCGCATGGTTCCGCCTTGCGGCCCTGTTGTTCGTCTTTTCCGACTCCGTGATCGCATGGGGACGCTTCGTCGCGCCCGTTCCCTGCCGGACCTGTGTCGTGATGATTACCTATTATGCCGCGCAATATCTCTTCTACCTCTTTGCCGTCAGAGCGGCGACTCTTTCCGACTCCCCGCATTGATACGGCCGTTGAAATGCAGGCCGTTTTTCGGGTGCGAGATCCACGATTTTAACCGATCGACTGCGACTGTTTGGAACAGACTGTCTTGCTTGGGGCTGCTTTTGTCGAAATAAAATAAACTGAGCATGTCATTCTGTCGATCTATTTTATATATTTGCGTATAATCTTATAGACATGAAATGTAAAAAATATGCACATAGATATGCTGATATTATTTTAAACTCGGAATATACGATCAAGAATGAAATCGACGGTATATTGGATCAGCTGAATTTTAGCAATATAGAGTTGAAATTTGATGAAATCAATCGGGAGAAAGAGAATATCGGCAAGAAAATTCAAAAGGGAAGACAACCTGCGATAAACGCTCTTCTTAAAGATCTCTTCTTAGAAAAAGGTTGGGAAGGGGAGAAGAAAGTATTCAACGATTCGGATAACGATTTGGTAATTGATTTCTGGAAAAATAACATAGGTGTCGATGTGGCATTCAATCACAGATCGTTTATCGGTGGTGATTTGCTGAGGTTGCAAGCGGGGGCCGAAATCAAGAATATGATTAATGTAGGAATCTATGTCTGTGGGACAAAGGACTTTTTGAAATATGTTTCCAAAGATCACTGTTCGATAGTCTCCTTTGAACGGGTAAAGTGGTATTTGGAGAATTTCTATAGTGTGCTAACCGTTCCGATCCTTTTAATCGGATTGGAAAAATAACATTGATTTACAGTTATATACTGCTCTTGTCGGTTTTCCGGTGATTGCGTCGTCTCTTTACAGTACCGGCTTTATCTGCGGCGGCTGGATCGTGACGTAGGGCGTGCCGTTGTCGTCGCAGGTCGAGACGATGCGGACGGCTTTCACCGGCCGGCCGGGCTTTAAAGTTATACTGCCCTTTTTCAGATCGCCCGCATGCTCGTATGTCGTGCCGTCGTACGACACCTCTGCATAACCGGTGGTTATAATGGTTTTGGGCAGCTGGCGGTTTCCCGTCTGCAAAAACATTTCGCGGCACTTCACCGGCTGTTCATAGGTGTAGAGTATCCAGTCCTGCTGACGGCAGGCGCGGCGCGTGCGCGCAAGTCCCTTGTAGGCCGAGGCGTTCGTGTAGGGGAACTGCGTGCTTTCGCCCATCGAGGTGGTGATCGTCACGGCGGGCGCAAGGGTCCTGTAGTAGGATTTGTCGGCCACGTAGGGACTGCGTCCCGTCTTGTAGCGCGTCAGGAAGCGGTAGAGATGCGGTTTTTCGGTTTTGACGGGGCCGGTGTACCGATGCTCTTCGGGCGAATCGCCTTCGAGGTAGAAGATTTTCGAGCCGTCGTCCGCCACGACGGTGAAGGCGCCCTCCTTGTAGCTTACCTTGGGCGGGAAAAGCCGGAAGCGGATGCCCATGGCCGCCATGCGGTCGTAATGGTCGGTCAGCTCCCTGTAATAGGCGTCCCAGCCTTCGCAGTTGCCGCGCCAAGCTATGCGGGCGAGCGCGCAGATGCGCGGAAAACACATGTAGTCCAGATAGTCGGGCTTTTCGGGCTCGTGCGAAACGTAGGCTTCGCTGAAGAACGTCCCCTGCAGGCCGACGACGTTGCGCATCTGTTCATCGCTGAAGCCCTTTTCCGTAAAGTCGAATCCGAAGACCTTTTTGGCGTCGAAGACCGCCGCCCAGTCGTGCCCCTCCTCCTGCGGCGTCTGCCGCATGTCGAAATAGAAGTATTCGCCCGGCATCACCACGGTCTTGTAGCCTTTCGCCGTGGCGTCGAGACACGCCTTGACGCTCTGCCAGCCGTATACGAGACATTCGCGCGAGAGGCCGCCCGTGGTCACGGCTTCGTTCCACACGCCGGGACGCTTGCCGTTGGCCGCGAGAATCGCCGCCATGCGCTCCATGAAGAGGTCTTCCAATCGGTGCGGATCGGTCATGCCCCGCCGGCTCATCAGCGCCTGACAGTCGGGGCAGCGGTTCCACTGGGTCATGTCCACCTCGTCGCCGCCGACGTGTATGTACTCCGAGGGAAACAGCGCGCATAACTCGCCGAGAATGTCGGCCAGCAACGCGTAGTTCTCTTCGCGGGCCACGCACCACGCCGAACGGTAGTCGTAACCGTTGGTCGAAACCGTGTCGGGCGGATAGTTGCAGCGTATTTCGGGATGCACCGACGCGATGTTGCGGCTGTGCCCCGGCAGGTCGATTTCGGGGATGATCTCGATGTTGCGCGCCGCCGCATAGCGGATCAGGCCGCGCATCTCGTCCTGCGTATAATACCCGCCGTACTTCTCGTCCCACTTGCCGTAAACCGGACGCACGGGCGAATCGCCGCCGCGGAAGCCGCCGATTTCGGTCAGTTCGGGATGCGATCTGATTTCGATACGCCACCCTTCGTCGTCTGAAAGATGAAGATGCAATTTGTTGATTCCATGATAGGAAAGCAAGTCTATGTAACGCTTCACTCCAGCTGCGTCGATCCACGTGCGGGCCACGTCCAGCATCATACCGCGGTACGGGAAGCGCGGCGCGTCCTCGACCTTCGTGCAGGCGATTTCGACCGGAAGCGGACAGTTCTTGGCGTATATTTCGGCGGGCAGCAGCCTGAACAGGGCCTGCACGCCGTTGAATACGCCGCCGTACGAACCGCCCGCGATTTCGATCCGCTGCGGGAGCACCGTCAGGCGGAAGGCTTCGCCGCCCAGCGTCGGATCGGTCGAAAGCACGATCGCGTCGTCGGCCGACATACTGTCGCTGGCCGTTTCGACGTTGATATATTCGCGCAGGTAGGCGGCCAGCGGCGCCAGCGGCGTTTCGTAACAGAGCATCGTCCGGGGGCTGATGCGGCAGGCGCCCTCGTAGAAAGCCTGACGGGCCGGCGACGGCTGGGCATGTGCCGTGAGGAAGGTGCAGAGCACACCCGCGAGGGGCAGCAGGTATCGCAGTTTCATGGCGGTACGGAATTTTGTTTCGGACAAAGTTACTTTTTTTCCGCCGAATTGCTACCTTTGCTGAAAATAAATTCCGGCATGGACGGGCGCGCTCAGGCAGATCGGCCGACTCCGCTTCCCGAACAGCCATTGCCGTAAACTGTAACTGAGCATGGAAGATAAACGACTGGAGGCTACGGCCCGTTTGCTCGAAGTGATGAATACGCTGCGCCGCGAGTGTCCGTGGGACCGCGAGCAGACTTTCGATTCGCTGCGGAGCAATACCATCGAGGAGACGTACGAGCTGGCCGACGCCATCACCGACCACAATATGGAGGGCATCAAGGAGGAGCTGGGCGACCTGCTGCTGCATGTGGTGTTCTACTCCAAGCTGGGCGAGGAGGCGGGAGCCTTCGATTTCGGCGAGGTCGCCGATGCCCTGTGCGACAAGCTGATATACCGTCATCCGCATGTCTACGGCGATATTCACGCCAATACGCCCGACGCGGTCAAGGAGAACTGGGAAGCCCTGAAACTCCGCAAGAAAAACCGCAAGAGCGGCACGCTGGGCGGCGTACCCCGCTCGCTTCCTGCCATGGTCAAGGCTTTCCGCGTGGGCGAGAAAGCCGCCGCGACGGGTTTCGACTGGCAGCGGCGCGAGGATGTGTGGGACAAGGTGAAGGAGGAGATCGCGGAGGTCGAAGCCGAGATGCGTTCGGAAGCCCCCGGCTGCCGGGAGAAGCTCGAAGGCGAATTCGGCGACCTGTTCTTCGCGCTGGTCAATGCGTCGCGGCTCTACGGCATCGACCCCGAATCGGCGCTGGAACGTACGAACAAGAAGTTCATCCGCCGCTTCAATTGCATGGAGGAAAAGGCTGCCGCCGAAGGACATACGCTCCACGAGCTTCCGCTCGAAAAGATGGAGGAGTACTGGCAGGAGGCCAAACACGAAGAGACATTTAACAGCATGTGTCCGCACTAATGCCAAGTCCCCTCCGAGGAGGGGATTTAGGGGAGGGTCAGACCTGAAAACACGGCTTTGCCGTGAATGTCCGCCCTCGGACACGCGGAGACGATACAAAAGCGAAGTGACATTTAATAGCATATAAACTTATGGCTTTGATTAAAAAGGTGCGGGGACATACGCCCGCAATCGGTGAAAATACGTTTCTGGCCGAGACGGCCGTCATTCTGGGCGACGTGACCATCGGCCGCGACTGTTCGATCTGGTACAACGCCGTATTGCGCGGCGACGTGAACAAAATCGTCATCGGCGACCGCACGAATATTCAGGACGGCGTGGTCCTGCACACGCTTTACGACGGTTCGCCGCATCCGTCGCAGACCATTATCGGCAGCGACGTGTCGGTGGGCCACAACGCTGTCATTCACGGTGCGCGCATCGGCGACAACTGCCTGATCGGCATGGGCGCTACCCTGCTGGACAACGCCGTGGTTCCGTCGGGCTGCATCATCGCGGCCAACGCATTGGTGCTCTCCAACGCCCAGCTGGAACCCAATTCGGTGTATGCGGGCGTGCCGGCCAAGAAGGTCAAGGAGGTGACGCCCCAGCAGCGCGAGGAGATCATCCGCCGCACGGCCCGCGACTACATGCTCTATGCGTCGTGGTTCAAAGAGGAGGAGTAAACGGCGGATGGGGCTGCAACCGAAATATTCCGACCTGATTCTCAATCTGCTGGTGGCGCTGGCCGTCAGTCTGGTCGTCAATTTCTCCTACGTGCTGCTGCTGATCGTCGATCAGAAGAGCGACGGACAGCCGCGTCCGGCCAAGGCGAGCGTCATTGCGCGCGGCGAGGAAGGAACGCTGCGGGTAAGTCCCGACGGCCACGGCTACATCGTCTACGAGAACGGCGACAGCGTCTATGTGATGATGCAGCGCATCTACCGGATGAACCTGAAGGACGGCGACCGTCTGGTGGCGAATCTGGCCGCGCCGCGCCGTCACGGGGCGCATCCGGTGATGACCGAACTGCGCATGCGCAACGGCGAGGAGTTCGATTACAGCACGCTTTTCAACCGGCCTTCGAAAACGACGGAACTCGCGCTGCAGCTCTTCTATTATCTGGTCGTTTCGTTCATCATGCTTTCAATCCTCACCTCCGTCCGCCGCAGGTACACGCCGGGCCGCTTCGTGCGCCACTGCATATGGTGCGTGCTGGCCGCCGCCGCGCTGTATATGGTCGCGCCGGTCACGGAGTGGCGTTCGGGACGCATCATGCTGAACTGCATGGGCGACCATATTTTCGACTACATGCTGCTGCTGAAGTGTTCGTTCGCCGTGGCGGTGTCGATGCTCTACGGCTGGGTCTACGTGCTCAATTCGAAGCAGCAGGCCGTCGTCATGGAGAACGAGCGGCTCAAGAACGAGAACCTCACGACCCGCTACAACATGCTCGTGGGACAGATCAACCCCCACTTCTTCTTCAATTCGCTCAATTCGCTGGCGATGCTCGTGCGCGAGAAGCACGACGAGAAGGCGCTGACCTACATCGACCAGCTCTCCTATACGTTCCGCTACATCATCCAGAACGGACAGAGTACGCTGATGACGCTCGACGAGGAGCTGAAATTCGTCGAGGCGTACAGCTACCTCTTCAAGATACGCTATGCCGACAAGCTCTTCTTCGACATCGACATCGAGGAGAAGTACCGCACGTGGACGCTTCCGGCGCTCTCGCTGCAGCCGCTGATCGGCAATGCCGTCAAGCACAATACCATAACCCGCAGCAAGCCGTTCCATATTTCGATCCGCACCGAGAACGGCTGGCTGGTGGTCTCCAATCCCAAGGTGCCGAAGCTCGAACCCGAACCTTCGACCGGCATCGGACTGGAGAACCTGCGCAACCGCTGGCACCTGATAACCGGCCGCGACATCGAAATCATCGACACCGACAAGGAGTTCGTCGTGCGGATGCCGCTGCATACCCCCCTTGCAGGATGAAAGCACTGATCATAGAGGACGAAACCGCCGCCGCACTGAACCTGAAAGCCATTCTGAAACAGGCGGCTCCCGACATCCGTGTCGTCGATACGCTCGAAAGCGTCGAGGAGAGCGTCGATTGGCTGCGCGCCAACCCCCAGCCCGACCTGCTGTTCATGGACATCCATCTGGCCGACGGCGATTCGTTCCGCATATTCGACGCCGTGGAGGTCACGGCGCCGGTGATCTTCACGACGGCCTACGACCGCTATGCGCTGGAGGCCTTCAAGGTGAACAGCATCGACTACCTGCTCAAGCCGCTCAATGCGGCCGACGTGCAGCGGGCGCTCGGCAAGCTCATGCGGCTGTCCAAGGGCGAGCGCAGCGATTACGGTTCGCGCGTGCGCACGCTGGCCGCGGCGCGCCGCGAGCAGACCTTTCTGGTGCATGTCCGCGACAAGATCATTCCGCTCAAACGCGAGGATATCGCATTCTGCTATACCTGCAACGAGAAGGTGACGGCCTATACCTTCGCCGGGGCGTCCTATCCGCTCGACAAGACGCTCGAAGCGCTGCAGGCCGTCCTGCCCGAAGCCGATTTCTTCCGCGCCAACCGCCAGTTCATCGTGGCGCGCCGCGCCGTGAAGGAGATCGCCGTGTGGTTCGGCAGCCGTCTTTCGTTGAGTCTCGTGCTCGAAACTCCTGAGCGCATCGTCATTTCTAAGGCCCGCGTCCCCGAATTCAAGGCGTGGCTCACGTCCGTTCAACCCGCCGAATAGGCGTTTGACCCTGAGCTTCGGGCGTTTGACCCGCATTGCCGTTCCGTTTTTCCGGTTTGGCCTTACCTTTGCATCGTAAGGGGACCGAAACGGGTCCGATTGACGGATTGAATTAACCATTGATATTTGAGATTATGAAAAAGAGAATTTTTGCAGTCGCCGCGGCTTTGTGCCTGCTGGCCGGAACGGGCGCTTTTGCGCAGGATTCGAAGAAGGCTCCGATGATGAAGGAGCGGCCGACGGCCGAGCAGATGGCCCAGCGCAGGACCGAACGCATGACCGAGAAGCTGAACCTCAGCGAAAAGCAGTCGAAGCAGCTCTATGAGGTCAACCTGCAGGATATAAAGGAGATGCAGGCGCAGGCCGAGCAGATGCGCGCATACCGCAAGGCGCAGGCCGAGAAGATGAAAGGCATCCTCACGCCCGAACAGTTCGAGCAGTGGAAGCAGATGCAGGGGCCGCGTCACGGCATGAACCGCGGTCCCCGGATGAAGGACGGCCGGGGCGACAAGGCCGCCGTGCGTGAAGGCCGCAAGTGCGCCCCCTGCGCGGGGGATAGGAAATGCGACGGACCGCGCTCCGGAAAGGAGAAAAAGTGAGGTTAGGAAAATCGACCGGTTTGTTGCAGTCGGGGCGTCGGTTGTCGGCTGACGCCCTTTTTTTGTCGATTCACCCCTTGTCGGAGGGCCGTATGCGGGAAAAAAGTTATTTTCGCATGCGCAAAATCAGAAAGTACACAGAACATTAAGATGAAACGGCTACTACTCTCAACCCTATTCCTGTTTTTCGCCGTGGCCGCATTCGCCCAAAAGGGTGCGGTCAGCGGAACGGTGCTTGACGCCGATACCGGCGAAAGCGTTGCCGGAGCCGTACTGGAGGTCGCTCCGGTCAAGACTCCGGATCAGAAACAGTATTTCACTTCCGGCTATAAAGGCGCCGTGGCGATTCCCTCGCTGCCCTACGGCGAATACAGACTCACCGTCTCCTTCCTCGGTTACAACAATTACGAAACCACCTTCCGGGTGGCGGCCGGCAAACAGAACATCGGCAGGATCGAACTCAAGCCCGGCGTGCAGATCGAAACGGTCGTCAAGGAGGCCAAGGCGCTGCGCACCTCGCAGAAGGGCGATACGGTAAGTTACAACGCCGGAGCCTTCAAGGTCACCAACGACGCCGACGTCGAGGGGTTGCTGAAGAAGATGCCCGGCATCACCGTGTCGGACGGTACGGTCGAGGCGCAGGGCGAGCAGATCAAGAAGGTTTTCGTCGACGGCAAGGAGTTCTTCGGCGAGGACGTGACGACGGCCATCAAGTCGCTTCCGGCGCAGGCCGTGGACCGTGTGGAGGTCTATAACAAGCTGAGCGACGCGGCCGAATTTTCGGGCATGGACGACGGCGAGGGCTACAAGGCCCTCAACATCGTTACGCACGCCAACATGCGTCAGGGGCAGTTCGGCAAGCTCTATGCCGGTTACGGTTACGACGCCGACACCAAGACCGAAGCCAAGAACAAATACGTCGTGGGCGGCAACGCCAATATCTTCAGCGGCAGCAGCCGCGTGTCGGTCATCGGCCTGTTCAACAACATCAACCAGCAGAACTTCTCGTTCGAGGATATTCTGGGCGTTTCGGGCGGTTCGGGGCGCGGACGCCGCGGCGGCGTGGGCCAGTATATGGTGCGCCCCCAAAGCGGCGTGGCGTCGGTGAACGCCATCGGCGTAAACTACTCCGATACGTGGGGCAAGCGCGATCAGGTGTCGTTTCAGGGCAGCTATTTCTTCAACAATACCGACACGAGAAACCGTTCGACGATCGACAAATGGTACGAGTCGCCGATGCCCGTGGATACGCTCTCGACGCGCGGCTACTCGGATACCGAGTCGTATAACCACCGCTTCAACGCCCGTCTGGAGTGGAAAATCTCCGACAACCAGAATCTGATGGTCCGTCCGAGCTTCAGCTACCAGTCGAACGACCCGCTGAGCACGACGCAGGGCTGGCAGTTCGGCGAAAGCGGTTACAGCCGCACCGAGAACCGCAGCGACGCCCTGCGCCACGGTTACAACGTGCGGACGAACGCCGTTTACCGCACCAAACTGGGCAAGGACGGCCGTACGATCACCGTGGACGGCGACGTGAACTACTCGGACAACACCAACAACTCGAACTCCTTCTCGAACGTGCTGCCGCTCTCGGACCTCCGGCCCGACGGCGTCGACGCGCCGTGGGGATGGGACACGACGGGCTACACGCGCCTGCGCTACCTGCGCGACCTCGCGCCGTCGAGCAGCTACCGCCTGCGCGGACAGTTCTCCTACACGGAACCCGTCGCCAAATATGCGCAGGTAAGCCTTCAGTACCGCATTTCGTACGATTATCAGGAGCGCGACAAGAAGTCGTATATCACCGGCGCGGATTATTCGATCGCGGGACTGGCGCCCGACGGAGCGCTTTCGAACTCCTACCGGAGCAACTACCTGACGCAGAGCGCAGGTCCCGGCTTCCGCTATTCGAAGGAGCGCAATACGTTCATCGCCAATGTCTTTTATCAGCGTTCGTCGCTCGACGGGCAGATCGTGCGGGACGACGCCGACAAGATCAGGCATTCGTACAACAACGTGACCTATTTCATGATGGGACAGTTGAACATCAACCGCGAGAATTCGCTGCGGCTCTACGTATCGTCCTATACCGACAACCCGTCGATCACCGACCTGCAGAACGTGGCCGACGTATCGGACGCCCAGAATATCACCAAGGGTAATCCCGATCTGAATCCGACCTACAGCCACCGCGTCAATTTCCACTACATCAATTCCAACGTCGAGAAGGGCCGGACCTTCATGTGGATGTTCTCGATGCAGAACACCTCCGACTACAATGCGACGCACGTGGTGTCGAATCCCGGCACGATCACGTTGGGCGGCGTGCAGTACAAGCCCAACTACTACTCCACGCCCGTCAATCTCGACGGCTACTGGAGCCTGCGGACGCACCTGAGCTACGGTTTTCCGATCGGCTTCCTGAAGAGCAACTTCAACGTGATGGCGGGCGTCAGCTACTCGCTTACGCCGAGCATGCTGGGCGGAGAGGTGGACGCCGACGGATTCATCACGGGCGGCAAGCGCAACGACACGAGCAATATCGGCTACGACTTCAACACGGTGCTGGGCAGCAATATTTCCGAAAACGTGGACTTCACGCTCTCGTGGAACGGCACCTACAACGAGGCGACCAACTCGCTGGGCGAGTCAGGTTCCAAAAACCGCTACTTCAACCACCGGGCGCAGGGCAACATGAAGTTCGTCTTCCCGCTGGGCTTCACCTTTACGGGCAGCGTGGCTTACACGCAGTATATCGGTTTCACGAACGATTACGACGATTCGTACCTGCTCTGCAACGCATGGATCGGCAAGAAGATATTCAAGAACAAGCGCGGCGAGATCATGTTCGGCGTGAACGACCTGCTCAACCGCAACAAGGCTTTCGCCCGCACGACGGGTTCGGGATGGACGCAGAATGCGACCAACAGCGTGATCGGCCGTTATTACATGGTGCAGTTCACCTACAACCTGCGCCGCTTCGGCAAGAAGGGTTCGAAGAACATCTCCGATTACGACGGGGCCGTGCAGTCGGGACCCCGCCGCATGGGACCCGGCGGTCCGGGCGGGCCGCCTCCGGGTATCTTCCACGGTCCGCGGTAACCAGTGCGGTTCGGACAAAAAAGACGTCAGGTGCAATGCCTGACGTCTTTTTTGTGATTATGCCGGAAGCCTGCTTCCGCTTCGTCCTTGTGCCGGTGTGCCGGGCCGATGGCCGTCCCTTTTTGCGGACGGGACGGGGCGGTTCCTGCGGATGCTTGGGCGTCGCCGTCACTTTTCCGGTTCGGAGGTGTGCGGCGCCGGGATGTCGTCCTTGTCCGCGCGGTTGAGCACCAAGTGGATGCCGATGCAGGCCAGACCGCCGTATACGAGGGCCAGAATGCAGAGCATCCTGATTTCGGACAGCACTTCGGAGAGCGACGCTCCCATGCTCTGGATGCGGATAAAGGCGTTTACGCCGTGGCTGCTGGGGAATATCTGCCCCAAGTTGAACAGCCAGTCGGGAATGCCTTCGCGGGGATAGGAGACACCGCTGAGCATCAGCAGCGGAATCGAGGTCCACAACAACAGCAGCAGCGAATTCTCGCGGTAGCGGAAGAGCGTCGAAATGGCGATTCCCAGCGCGATGCAGGCCGCCATGTACGCCAGCATGAAGACCACGATTGTGCCCGTCGCGCCGTTCATCGGATAGTGGAACAGCCTGTAATGCAGACCGAGGATGTAGAACGTCGTCACGGAATAGATCATGCCGTAGACCAGCGCTTTGCCCAGCACGATCGGGAGCGTGGACATCCGCTTGCGGTCGGGCGGACAGAGTTTGCGGTACAGCCCGAATTCGCGCCATGTGCCGCCGATCATGCCGATGCCGATGAGCATCGTCTGCTGGATGATGACCATGATGATCGCGGGCATGACGAATGTGCCGTAGCCCAGATAGGGGTTGAACAGGTTGTGGGACTGGTAGATGACCGGCTGGGTCGTGGCCTGCGCCTGCGGGAGGTTGGCTCCCTTGGCGATCAGACGCTGGAATTCGACCATCGCGCCCGTGGCGCCGATCGAAGTCACGACCTCCTGAAACACCTGCCGGTACATGAGGAAGTAGCTGGCGTCGGCGTAGATCGCGACGTTGGCCTGCAGGCCGCCGAGCAGTTTCTCCTCGTAATCCGACGGAATGTAGACCACGCCGTAGATCTTGCGTTTGAAGAAGAGATCCTTGGCCTCCTCCATGCTCGTCGGGTTGTAGGCCACATAGGTGTTCGGCCCGGCGTTGAAGGTCTCGATCAGGCTGCGGCTGGTCGGCGTGCGGCATTCGTCCACCACGCCGATCGGCACGTTGCGGAGCACCTGCGCCCCGTAAGCCATCGAGTAGACGGTGGCGTAGATGATCAGCGCGAGAACGAGGATCAGGACCACGCCCGCATCGGTGAAGATCGTGCGGAACTCGTTGCGCATGACCGACAGCATCTGCTGCCAATAAGAGGTCATCTGATGTGTGAAACGGCTCATGCTATAACCTCCCCCAGTATTTTTCCTCCGTGCAGATGGTCCGCAGGCGCGGCAGGCACAGAAGCGGTAAGACAATGAACAGCGACATGTAGCACATGTCGGGCAGCGAACAGACGACCGGGGCGCCCCGCAGCATCTGATCGACGAAGATGTCGGTGTAGTAGGTGAACGGGAAGAGCCTGCTCAGGTACTGCATGGCGGGCCACATGGCCATGATCGGGAACGTGAGTCCCGAAAAGGTGAAGGCCAGCACCGAATAGCCGCCGCCGATCGAGAGCGAAAGGCGCAGGTTCGACAGCAGCGAGACGATGAAGACCGCGATGGCCTGATAGCTCATCACGAAGAGCAGCGTGCTCAGCAGGATGACCGTCAGACTGCCGTTCAGGGGCACGCCGACGACCTTGAAGATGATCAGGAACATGACCAGCGACATGAGGAACATCACCACCGTCACTGGCAGGACCTTCCCCAGCAGTGCGGCCGATACCGAGCCGTTGCCCGTCTCGATCCATTCGCGCGCCGTACCCTTCTTAAGCTCCGTGCCGATGGTGAAGACCGTCACCATGACGATGAAGATCAGGAGCATCATCGGCATAAAGCTCGGCGAGAGGTAATAGCCGTAATTGATATAGGGATTGAACAATACGTGCTTGTTGAACCGCACGGGCATCAGCTGCGCCATGGCCTGCAGCTCGGTGAGTCCCTGTTTGGTGAGCAGCTGGATCTGGATGCCGCCCGAAAAGGTCGTCACGGCGGTCTGGATGTCTTTCGACAGCAGGCCGTTCACCGTGATGTTCGTTCCCGATATGTAGGTCTCGATATGGGTCTGGCTGTTGCTCAGGATATTTTTCTCGAAGAATGCCGGAATCTGCACGATCGCCATGATCTTGCCTTCGCGCATCAGCCTTTCGCCTTCGTCCATGTCCTGAATGCCGTACGACACCATTGCCGTCGCCGTGTCGTCGATCATCTGCGTGACCTTGCGCGAGAGCGAGGTGTGGTCCTGATCCAGTACCGCGATCGGAATGTCGCGCGCCACGCCCTTGTTGAACAGCAGGGCGAAGAACGCGAACGACACGACGGGCAGCACGAGCATCAGCACGAAATACATCGGCTGGTGCGCGAGGCGCGTCAGTTCCCGCCGCAGAACGGCATAAGTATTACGCAGGAAATTCAGCATCGCACTCTCCTACTTCCCGATCAGGTCCCAGTCCACGAGTACGCTCATTCCCGGACGCATGTTTTCGATATGCGTCGTGGGCTTGGCTTTGACGGCGAAGGTGCGGATGTCGAAGCCGCCCTGCGTGCGGGTCGCCGACCACGTCGCGAAGTCGGCCTGCACGGCGATATAGGTCACCTCGAACTCCACGTCATACCCCAGCGCCGGCACGTAGCCGCTCATGCGGGTGCCGACCCGAATCGCGGGGAGCAGGGTCTCCTTGATATTGAAAGTCACCCACATGTCGCTCATGTCGAGGATCGCCACCACGGGATAGCCGCTGCCGACCAGCTCGCCCTGCTCGGCGATGATGGTCGAGACCTCGCCCGTCACGGGCGAATAGACCATGGCGTCGCTGATGTAGGATTCGACTTCGCTGACGGCTCCTTCGGCCTGACGGACACGGGCCGCGGCGGCCTCCTTGTCCTCCTTGCGGGCGCCGTCCATGGCCAGATTGTACTGCGCTTTGGCAGCCATCGCCGTGGCTTCCATGGCTTTGTAGTTGGCCGACGCTTCGTCCATCTTTTGTTCGGGGACTACGCCCTGCTCGTAGAGGTTTTTCACGCGCTCGTAGGTCTTGCGCGCCAGTTCCAGCCCGGCCTGCGCCTTCTCCCACATGTTCATGGCCGCTTCGATCTGCTGGATGCGGGCGCCGGCTATGGCGGCCTGATCCAACGCCGCGGCCGCGCTCTTGACCGCTTCGGCCTGCTGGAGCTTGGCTTCCAGTTCGGGCGTCGAGAGCGTGTAGAGCAGCTGCCCCTTCTCCACGCGGTCGCCCTGCTCGACTTTCATGTCGTCGATACGGCCCGGCACTTTCGACGAGGCCTTGTAGGTCGTGCACTCCACCGTGCCCTGAATCAGCGTCGGGGTCGATCTGCGGAGGTACCAGCTGATCAGTACGACCGACACGATGATGACCACGGCGGCCGCGATGATTCCAATGATGTTGCTGCGTTTCATATTTTTCGGATTTTATTTTTTATCGAACAGAACGGGCCGTGCGTCGCTGCGGCGCGCATAGGCCGGGAATTCGTCGCTGATACCTGCGGTTTCGAGCAGCTGCGCCAGCAGCAGGTCGAAATTATAGGCCGCCTGCAGACGTTCGGTGCGCACTCCCGCGAGGTTCAGCTCGGCGTCGATCAGGTCCGACGACGAGCTCATGCCTTCGAGGAAGGCGGCGTTTTTCATGCGGAGGTACTCCTCGGCGAAGTTCAGCGACGCGTCGATCGAGGTCATCTGGTTGCGGTAGTTCATCATCTGGTTGTAGAGCTTCTCGACCAGCACCGAAATATCCTTGCCGGCCTTGTTCTGCAGGGCGCCGACGCGGCGGGCGGTCTGTTTGGCCGCCGAATATTTGTATTCGCGGTTCAGGCCGTCGAAGATCTTGATATTGACCCCCACGCCCACGGCCCAGCGGGGCACGATGCCCGAAACCTGATAGTTGTAGAACGAACCGCCGCCGATGGCCGCCACCTGCGGCAGGAATTCGGCGCGCTGGACGCGGACGCCCTCCTCGGCCAGCTGGCGTTTGAGCGAAACCTGATTGAGCAGCGGGTTGCGGTCCTGCGCCAGATCCTGATAGTAAGCCAGCTCCTCGACCTTGTCGATCATGAACATCGACGTCACGGGCTGCCATGCGTTTTCGCGTCCCAGCGTGTTGGAGAGTGCGCTGGCGATGGTTTCGGCCTGCAGCTTGGCGTTGGCCAGCTCGCGCTCGGCCTCGGCCATCTTGAATTCGACGTAGAGCCGTTCGCTCTGGGCGATCATGCCGTTCTTTTCGAGGGCTATGGCGTCTTCGAGGTGGCGGCGCACGCCGTCCACGACCTGCCGGCGCACCTCGACGACCTGCATGGCGAGCGCAAGGCCGAAGTAACGCTCCACCAGCTCGGAGATCAGGGCGTTGCGCGTCTGGTTGCCCTGCTCTGCGGCGGTGCGTTCGTTGATGCGTGCGGCGCGGTTGGCGGCGTTGATCTTACCGCCCAGCCAGATCGGCATGGTCACCCCGCCACCCACGAACCCCAGACTCCGGTCCTGCAGCGTGAGGAACCAGTCGGCGTTCAGCAGCGGGTTGAGCAGGCCGTTGATCGAAGGGATCGCTTCGGGCGGTATCAGCCCGCTTCCCAGCAGCTGTCCCGCGAGGTTCTTGGCGGGACCCTTCATCTCGTTGAAGTCGAATCCGATGTCCTTGCCCAGATAGGCATAGGCGCCCGTGACGTTGATTTTGGGCATGCGCAGGCCGATGGCCGCGCGACGCTCCTGCATCGCGGCCTTCTCCTCGAACTCGGCTGCCTTCATCGCGGGATTTTCCGTGAGGGTGACGGCGATCGCCTCGTCGAGCGAAAGCGTCTGCTTGACCTCCTGCGCCGACAGCGGGGCGACGGTTGCGAATGCCGCCGCAAAAGCTATTCCGACTGCTGTTTTCATATTCATCAATACGTTTAAAACACAAATATATAAGTTATCCCGATATGTTGCGCGATTTTCCGGCAAAAGAGGCCAATTTTAGGCCCTTATGGACATAAATTGCGCCGGTTTCAGCGCTTCAGGTGGGCGTTGGCTTCCCACACTCCCCCGGCCAGTCCGGGATAGACCCGTACGTCGACGCCCGCTTCGCGCAGGGTGAGCGCACCGCGGCAGCAGACGAAGCAGCCGGGTTCGTAGAGCGCGAAGACGGCGCGGGCGAATCCGTATTTCAGCAGGAGCTGCGTGCAGCTCTCCGGTTCGCTGGCCCGCTGCGAGCAGGGTTCCATCGAGGAGTACATGGCGGCTCCGCGGAGCGCCGCTCCGGCCGCCAGCGCCTTGGCGATGGCTTCCTGCTCGGCGTGGTGCGTCGGCGAGGTTTCGTGCGTGTGCCCTGCAAAGATCCGGCCGTCGGCCGTGACCACGACCGCGCCGACGCAGTAGGACGTGGCGCTGGGAGTGCATTTGCGGCCTTCGTCCACGGCCTGCTTCAGGAAACGCAGGTCTGCGGCGGAGGTGTCGGGATGCAGCGTGTAGGTCGTGACCTCCATGCCGCCCAAGTTTTCACGGGTCTGCGGAGTGCCCTGCGGCGGTGTGAAGCGGAATTCCGCGCCGCCCGCCGAGCCGAGCCGCAGTTGCGGGTTGACGGCCAGCCGCAGGGTGTCGGCCATGCCTTCGCCGAGGAACATGCGGAGGACCGCCGCCCCGCCCTCGACCATCAGCCGTTCGACGCCCCGCTTCTCCAGCTGGGTGACGATCAGCTTCGCCGTAATTGGTTCTCCGGTTGATATAACCGTTTCAATGTTCTGTAAACTATCTATTTCGTGCGGAGAAAACACATAGCGTTCGGCCTCGCCTTCGGTGAAGAAACGCAGTCCGGGCGAAAGTTCGCCCGTGCCGGTTAGCGTCACTTTGGCGATGTCAGGCGGCAATCCCCGCTCCCTGCGGCGGGCGCGAACCTCTTCGTCGCGCACGAGCAGCGACGGGTCGTCGCGCCGCAGTGTTTCGGCGCCGACCAGAATGGCGTCGTGCGCGGCGCGCAGACGGTAGACCTCCGCCCAGTCTTCGGGCGTCGAAATAATCAGCCTCCGGGGGCTGTTGTCGTCCAGAAAGCCGTCGGCCGTAACCGCGGCGGAAAGTGTTACCCGCATCTTTTCAGCGTTATGAGTGTGATTTCGGGCCATGCGCCCAGACGCATCGGGAATGCGACGTACCCCGTGCCGTCGTTGATATAGAGTGTGCGGCCTTTTTCGTCGTAGCGACCGCTCCACCGCGTGTAGATCAGCTGCGCCGGAGAGAAGGCGTGTCCGAAAAGGCGTATTTTCAGCTGCATACTGTGTACGTGGCCCGAAAGGGTCAGGTCTCCGTATCCCTCTCCGGCGATTTGGTCCCAGAGCTGGGGAATGTGCACGGCGGTGATGTTGTAGAGCGAGTCGGGGACGCCGCGGTAGGCGGCGTTCAGGTTCGCGGGCGGCAGGTCGGGAGCGTGGCGCAGGTGCCGCAGTGCGGGGTCGAACGAAAGGCCCGTCAGCGAGATGCTGTCGCCGCCGCGCCGCAGGTAGACGGTCGTGTCCTCCAGCACGCGCCACCCCATTTCCCGCTGGCGTGCGACGACCTCGGCCAGACTCGCTTGGGCGGGATGCGCGATGCTGTCCTTGATGTACACTCCGGCGTCGTGGTTGCCCGTGACCGACACGACTCCGTACGGTGCGCGCAGGCCGCCCAGCAGGCGCATGGCGCGGGCGTCCAACTCCGAACCGCGGATATTGACCAGATCGCCGCAGAAGACGACGAGGTCGGGATGCAGGCTGTTGATGCTGTCCGCGATGCGGCTCAGCTCCGCTTCGGGGCAGACGAGCGTGCCGAGGTGGACGTCCGAGAACTGGACGATGCGGAAACCGTCGAATCCCGCGGGAATCCGTTCGGAGCAGACTTCGGTGCGGCTGACGCGGATTTGCGTCCTGCCCCGAGTGGTGCCCCAGATCAGGAGCGCGGCCACGCAGATGCCGGCGGCGATGCCGGCGTGCGGCAGGCCGATGAGCCGGAAGAAATAGCAGGCGATGCGCGGCAGGACGGTGATCATCCATACCCAGAACGCCCACATGGCGAAGAGCATGAATCCCGTGGTGTTGTCGCGGCTCAGGGCGTCGGTCAGGGCGATGACCGGCGGCAGGGCGTCGGTGGCGGCGGCCAGCGCGACGAACAGGCGCAGGTTGCGTGCGGAGGTTCCGCGCCGCCGCAGCCGGCGGTAGTGTATGATGTCTGCGGCTGCGGCCGCGAGCGTCAGAATCGAAATAAACCAGAGAAACATACCTTATTTTAATTAACGCACGAAGACGATGCGGGCCGGGTGCGGAACCGGTTTGCCGGGCGTCTGTCCGTGCGGCGGTTTATCCACGGCAAAGATAGTGCAAGTCGGGGGCTGGGGCAAATCGTTTTGCCGCTGCCGGGGACGCTGCCTGTCCGTGCGGGAGTTTATCTTCGGCAAAGATAATGAAAACCGCGTGCAAACCAAGCCCGTCCGGAGCCGGCGGAGCGCCTTTTGCCGCAGGACGGAAGCGCCGCGCGTTCCGGCAGATCGAATGGCGTGCGGGATCCTTTGGCATATAACTTGCTGATCGGGGGTTTGAACATCAACTGCTTGTGCTCCAAAAACAAAACATATCGGACAAATTTAAAACCAAATCAATTCAGCTTATGAAAACATTTCGACTTTTGATTGTGGCTCTGCTGCTTGCGTCTTCCGCTTCGGCCCAGCGACACATGCGCGACGGCCGCAACGGAGAGTATTCGCCCACGGTCTACCTTATCTCCGTGCACGAAGTGGACACGGTTTACAACTGCGGCGGCTGCGGCAGCCGTCAGGCCGCGGCGCTCAACCGGCTGGCGATGGACAATGCCACGCAGGACTATATCGAGACGCACCGCCCCGGTTTCCAGCAGTCCGAGAAGCCCCAGTTCGTATTCGCGTCGAAGAACAACCGGTTCTCGTTCTCGCTGGGCGGCTTCGTGAGCCTGCGCGCCGGATACGACTTCGACGGCATCGTGGACAATATCGACTTCGTGCCCTACGACATTCCCGTTCCGGGCAATTACAATTCGAAACAGAAGCTGATGATGGACGCCTCGACTTCGCGTCTCTTCATGAAGGCGATCACCAACACGCGGGCGCTGGGCCGCGTGGTGATTTACATGGACGCCGACTTCCGCGGCGGCGCGGAGGGCAGCTATACGCCCCGCCTGCGCTCGGCTTACGTGTCGTTCAAGGGGCTGACCCTCGGACGCGACGTGACGACGTTCTGCGACCTGCAGGCCGCGCCCACGACCATCGACTTTCAGGGACCGAACGCCTACAACTTCAATTTCGCCACGATGATCCGCTATGAGGTTTCGTTCGCCCGCCGGCACATGACCTTCGGCGTCGCGGCCGAAATGCCCAATGTGAGCGCGACCTACGGCGAAAACTTCAAGCCGATGCACCAGCGCGTGCCCGACTTCCCGATGTATCTGCAGTATGCGTGGGGTGACGACCGCAGCAGCCATATCCGCGCGTCGGGTGTCATCCGCAACCCCTACATGCACAAGGTCTCGAAAAATTCGACCACCTCGCTGCTCGGCTGGGGCGTGCAGTTCAGCGGTACGATCAAGTGCTGCGACTGGTTCCGGCTCTTCATGAACGGCGTTTACGGCGAGGGCATCACCCCCTATATTCAGGACCTGACGGGTTCGGGACTTGACTTCACGCCCAATCCCGAAGATCCGTCGCTCGTGCGCATGATGCCGATGTGGGGCTGGCAGGCCGCCGGGCAGATCAACATCACGCCGCGCCTGTTCGTTTCGGGCGGCTATTCGACCGTCCGCGTGCAGCGCAGCCACGGCTATTACACCGACGACCAGTACAAGCAGGGGCAGTATATCTTCGGCAACATCTTCTATTCGCTCACGCCGCGCTGCAAGGTGGCCGGCGAGTACCTCTACGGTTCGCGCAAGGACATGAACAGCATGAAGAACCACGCCAACCGCGTGAACGTGATGGTGCAGTACAGCTTCTGACGGCCTTGTCGGCGTCATTTATTCGGGCGGTCCGGTGCGGGCCGCTCTTTTTTTTCGTATATTTGCTTTCAAACTGTTGCTGAATCATGATGGAATTTCTGACGGAATACAACCTTACGGGGCTGGTGATCGGCGTCGCTACGTTTCTGATCATCGGTCTGTTCCACCCCTTCGTAATCAAGGGCGAATATTACTTCGGCGTACGCTGCTGGTGGTTTTTCCTGCTGATGGGCGTCGCGGCGATCGCGGCGTCGGTCGCCGTGCGGCATATCCTCTGGTCCACCCTGCTGGCCGTCTGGGGCGCGTCGTCGCTCTGGTCGATCGGCGAGCTGTTCGAGCAGCGCGGACGTGTGGCGAAGGGATGGTTCCCGGCCAATCCGAACCGGAAGAAGAAATGATCCGGCCGTTGCGTCTGCCTGCCGCCGAGCCGGTCCTGAACGGCAGTCGGCGCGACGCGGCGGATCGCCTGCGGGCAGTGAGTCGCCGTCCGGCGCGGAATGGCGCGGGCTGCGGCCGCGATTTTCGGCTGTGTAAGGCGGAAGCGTCTTACTCCTGCGGCTGCGTGGGCGGAATGTTTGCCGGCGGCGTCTGGGGCGTGTGATTGGTCTGGAGAATGACGATGATGACCGCCGTGACGACCAGAATCAGTCCGGCCGCGGAGTCGAGGTCGAAGCGTTCGCCGAAGTGGACGACGCCGACCAGTACGGCCGTCAGGGGTTCCATCGAGCCGAGGATCGAAGTCATCGTCGAGCCGATATGCTTGATCGCCAGCACCAGCGTCAGGTTGGAGAGCACCGTCGGGAGCAGGGCCAGCAACAGCAGGTTGCGCCAGATGTGCCATGTGTGGACTACCGCGATGCCGGACGTTGAGAGGGCGTAGACCAGAAACACCGCGGCGGAGAAGGTCAGCACGTAGAACGCCACGATCAGCGGGTCGAGCCGTCCGGCGCGGCTCTTCATCACCCCGATGATATACACCGCATAGGTGAATACGGTCGTCCCGGCATAGATCAGGCCGCGTCCCGGATCGTTGTTTCCCGCGTCCCCCCACGCCAGCAGCGCCACGCCGACGAGCGAAATGAAGACTGCGATGACGATCCACACCGAACTGCGTTCGCGGAAAAAGAGCGTCATGACGATGGTCACCACCAGCGGATAGAGAAAATTGACGGTGGTGGCCACGCCGCTCGGTATGTAATCGTACGAGCGCAGCAGTCCCAGCGACGTGGCGGCGTACATCAGGCTCAGGCCGGCCAGTACGCCGAAGTCGCGCCGCGAGATGCGGAAGTTGCGTTTCAGCAGCAACGCCACCGCCGCCATGATGGCCGCCGAGAGCAGCATGCGGTAGAAGAGAATCGTCGGCGAGGCCATGCCCGCATGAAGCAGCGGGATCGAGAAGAGCGGGATCAGCCCGAACGTGGCCGAAGAGACAACGGCGTAGAGCACTCCCTTTATATTACTTATGTTACGCATATGTTCGACGTTTTTTCGCGTTGGCGTCTGTCATGGCTGCACCGTGTCTGCACGCGGTGCGCTCCCTTCCGCCGCCGGCAGATGCGGAACGGCGGGTGCGGGCCGGAGCCTGCGGTGCACGGCGGCGTTGCGAAGCGGCCCGCCGCACCGCTGCGCGTTTTTGCCGCGGCCTGCGCCGCGCGGCATCCCGAACGACGGCAAAAACCGTGCTCGGCGGTTCGGGACGGCAAATATAGTGCGGTTTTTGGATTTTATCGTACGGAAAGCTAACTTTGGGGCGCATACCATGAAAATATCCGCTCGACATATTCTTCCATGGCTGCTGCTGGCGGCGGCGTGCTGCGTTCCGGCGAAGCAGTCGGAGCGGAAGCCTGCCCTTCCGCCGCCCAAGCCGGTGCGCGTGCGGCTGCTGTTCGGGGGCGACGTGATGCAGCATCTGCCGCAGGTCACGGCGGCCCGCCGCGAAACGGGGTTCGACTACCGGGAGGTGTTCGCTCATCTGCACCGCCGCTTCCGTGCGGCCGATCTGGTGATCGTGAACCTCGAAACGACGCTCACCCGCACCGACCGCTATACGGGCTATCCCTGTTTCCGCTCTCCGGCGGCGCTGGCCGACGCACTGCGCGACGCCGGGGTCGATGTGGCCGTGCTGGCCAACAACCACTGCTGCGACGGCGGCGGCGCCGGGGTGCATACGACCGTCGCGGAACTTCGGCGGTGCGGCATCCGGCATACGGGCGTATTTACGGACAGCCTCGACCGTGCGGCCAACAATCCGCTTTGGCTCGAACACTGCGGCGTGCGCTTCGCACTGCTCAACTACACCTACGGCACCAATGGAATCCCCGTGCCGGAGGGCGTGCGGGTAAACCTGATCGACACGCTGCGCATGGCGGCCGATCTGGCCGCGGCGCGCGAGGGATCGCCGGACTGCATCGCGGTCTGCATCCACTGGGGGAACGAATACGAACGGCAGGCGAATGCCGAACAGCGGCGGCTGGCGCGCTTTCTGCGCCGCAACGGCGCGGACCTGATCGTCGGAAGCCATCCGCACGTGGTGCAGCCCTTCGAGACCGATTCGTCGCACGTGGTGCTCTATTCGCTGGGCAACTTCGTCTCCAATCAGCGCCGCCGCTACTGCGACGGAGGGCTGATGGCCGAAATCGAAGCCGTGCGGCATCCCGACGGCCGTATGACCTATACGCTCGACCCGGTGCCGGTGTGGGTGGCGATGCCCGGCTACCGGATCGTTCCGCCTGAGGTCGGCGACACGATGGCTCTGCCGGCGGCCTATTCCCTGTTCCGGAAGGACGTGGCGGAGATGCTCGATCGGGTCTATAAGTAATCCGAATAGCCGTATAAAAACAAACGATGAAGATAATTTGGCGAATTGTCGGGGATTTTCCTATCTTTGCTGTACGGAAATAAACGACACACACTAAACAATATAAGATTATGGAAAAGAGCATTAAAGGTACAAGGACCGAGCAGAATCTGCTGAAGGCGTTTGCCGGCGAAAGTCAGGCGCGCAGCCGTTACGTATTCTTCGCCAGCAAGGCGAAAAAGGAGGGTTACGAGCAGATCGCAGGCGTGTTCGCCGAGACGGCCGAACAGGAGAAGGAGCACGCCGAGCGTTTCTTCAAGTTCCTTGAGGGCGGCGACGTGGAGATCACGGCCAGCTACCCCACCGGTCCGATCGGAACCACTGCCGAGAACCTGCTGGCTGCCGCTCACGGCGAAAAGGAGGAGTGGGATGTTCTCTACCGTGAGTTCGCCAAGGTGGCCGAGGAAGAGGGCTTCATCGAAATCGCCACGGCCTTCAAGATGATCTCGACCGTCGAGGCCGAGCACGAGCGCCGCTACCTCAAGCTGCTGAGCCGCCTGACGGACGGCAACTTCTTCAAGCGCGACGGCAAGATCTGGTGGCAGTGCCGCAACTGCGGTTTCGTCATCGAAGCCGAAGAGGCTCCCAAGCTCTGCCCCGCCTGCAAGCATCCGCAGGCCTACTTCGAGCCGAAGAAAGAGAACTATTGACGGAGTTCGCAAGCTGGCGGCCCTGTATCGGAACGGTGCAGGGCCGCTTTTTTTGCGGCGCAGGGAGTCCCTGCCGGAAAGCCGGCTCTCTCTCGGTCGGAACGGTGTGCGGTTCCCGACCCTAATTTGTCGTTTCGTGTCGGAAGATTGCGGAATCTTTATTATCTTTGCCGGATAGGAAAATCGGAACAACGAACAATAATAATATGGCAGACGAAAAAATCATCTTTTCGATGGTAGGCGTTTCGAAGACGTTCACCAATCAGAAAAAGGTCCTTAACAACATCTACCTCTCTTTCTTTTACGGAGCCAAGATCGGCATCATCGGTCTGAACGGTTCGGGTAAATCGACGCTGATGAAGATCATCGCGGGCATCGACAAGAACTTTCAGGGCGAAGTGGTCTTCTCGCCGGGTTACACGGTGGGCTATCTGGAACAGGAGCCTAAGCTCGACGACTCGAAGACCGTCAGGGAGGTGGTCGAAGAGGGCTGCGCCGCGACGGTGGCCCTGCTCAAGGAGTACGAGGAGATAAACATGAAGCTCTGCGAGCCGATGGACGACGACACGATGGCCAAGCTCATCGAGCGTCAGGGCGAGCTGTACGAGCAGATCGATCAGGTGAACGGCTGGGAGCTGGACAGCGTGCTGGAGCGCGCGATGGACGCCCTGCGGTGTCCCGATCCCGACCAGTCGGTGAAGGTGCTGTCGGGCGGCGAACGCCGCCGCGTGGCTTTGTGCCGCCTGCTGTTGCAGCAGCCCGACGTGCTGCTGCTGGACGAGCCGACCAACCACCTCGACGCCGAGTCGATCGACTGGCTGGAACAGCACCTGCAGCAGTACAAGGGTACGGTCATCGCCGTGACCCACGACCGTTACTTTCTCGACAACGTGGCGGGCTGGATTCTCGAACTGGACCGCGGCGAGGGTATTCCGTGGAAGGGCAACTACTCAGGCTGGCTCGATCAGAAGACCACGCGCATGGCCATGGAGGAGAAGCAGGAGTCGAAGCGCCGCAAGACCCTCGAACGCGAGCTGGAGTGGGTGCGCATGTCGCCGTCGGGGCGTCACGCCAAGTCGAAAGCCCGTCTGTCGGCCTACGACAAGATGATGAACGAGGACGCCAAGCAGAAAGAGGAGAAACTCGAAATATTCATTCCCAACGGTCCGCGTCTGGGCGACGTGGTGATCGAGGCGCACGACGTGTCGAAGGCGTTCGGCGACCGGGTGCTGTACGAGCATCTGGAGTTCTCGCTGCCGCCCGCCGGCATCGTGGGCGTGATCGGACCCAACGGTACGGGCAAGACCACCCTCTTCCGGATGATCATGGGGCTGGAGACGCCGACGGGCGGATCGTTCCGCGTGGGGCCGACCGTGAAGCTGGCCTATGTGGACCAGCAGCACAAGTCGATCGACCCTGAGAAAACCGTTTACGAAGTGATTTCGGGCGGCACGGACCTGATTATGCTGGGCAACCGGCAGGTCAACGCCCGCGCGTACGTGGCGCGCTTCAACTTTTCGGGCGCCGATCAGGAGAAGAAGTGCGGCATGCTGTCGGGCGGCGAGCGCAACCGTCTCCATCTGGCGCTGGCGCTCAAGGAGGAGGGCAACGTGCTGCTGCTGGACGAGCCGACCAACGACATCGACGTCAATACGCTCCGTGCGCTGGAGGAGGGTCTCGAAAACTTCGCGGGCTGCGCCGTGGTGATCTCCCACGACCGCTGGTTCCTCGACCGTATCGCCACGCACATCCTCTCCTTCGAGGGCGACTCGAAGGTGGTCTTCTACGAGGGATCGTACAGCGAGTACGAGGAGTGGAAGAAGGCGCAGGGAGGCGATACGACGCCCCACCGCGTGAAATACCGCAAACTGATCGAAGAGTAGTCCGCACAAAGATTGATAAACACGAAATAAAATGGGAATACAAAAACCGTCCATACCCAAGGGCACGCGCGACTTCTCCCCTGCGGAGATGATGCGCCGCCAGTATATTTTCGACACCGTCAAGGGGGTGTTCCGCACCTACGGCTTCGCGCCGCTCGAAACGCCCTCGATGGAGAACCTTTCGACGCTGCTGGGCAAATACGGCGAGGAGGGCGACAAACTGCTGTTCAAGATCCTCAATTCGGGCGATTACGCCGCGGGGCTGTCGGACGACGAGGTGCGTCAGGCGTCCAGAATCTGCGAAAAGGGCCTGCGCTACGACCTTACGGTGCCTTTCGCGCGTTACGTCGTGCAGCATCAGGGCGAGCTGACGTTCCCGTTCAAGCGTTATCAGGTGCAGCCCGTATGGCGCGCCGACCGGCCGCAGAAGGGCCGTTACCGCGAATTCTACCAGTGCGACGTGGACGTTATCGGCACCCGGTCGCTGCTGTGCGAGGTCGAGCTGATCGAAATCGTCGAGCGGGTGTTCCGTGCGCTGGGCATCCGCGTGGCGCTCAAGATGAACAACCGCAAGATTCTTTTCGGCATCGCCGAGGCGATCGGCCACGCCGACAAGATGATGGACATTACCGTCGCCATCGACAAGCTGGAGAAGATCGGGCTGGACAACGTGAAGGCCGAACTGCTGGAGCGCGGACTTGGGCAGGAGGCGGTCGACAAACTGCAACCGATACTTGAGCTGAGCGGCGACAATTCGCAGAAGCTCACGAAACTGCGCGAGGTGCTGGCGGTCTCGGAGACGGGCCTGAAAGGCATCGAGGAGATGGAGACCGTGTTCGGCTACGTGCAGCGGTCGGGCATCGGCCTGACGGTGGAGCTGGATCTTTCGCTGGCGCGCGGACTGAATTACTACACCGGGGCGATCTTCGAAGTCAAGGCGCTCGATTTCGCCATCGGTTCGATCTGCGGCGGCGGCCGTTACGACGACCTGACCGGCATTTTCGGCATGCCCAACATGTCGGGCGTGGGCATTTCGTTCGGCGCGGACCGCATATACGACGTGATGACGGGGCTGAACCTTTTCCCCGAAGAGGTCAGCTTCACGACGCGGGTGTTCTTCACCAACCTCGGCGCCGAGGAGGAGGCCGCGTCGCTGGAGCTGCTCCGCTCGCTGCGCGATGCGGGCGTCGCCGCCGAAATCTACCCTGAGTGCGGCAAGATGAAGAAACAGATGGAGTACGCCAACCGCCGGAGCATCCCCTACGTGGTCATCATCGGCTCGCAGGAGCTGGAGACGCAGGCCGCGACGGTCAAGGACATGCGTTCGGGCGAGCAGCGTCAGGTACCTTTCGCCGCTCTGGCAGCGGATTTGGAGTCCCGGCGTTAGGCGCACCCCGAAAACCGATATCCCGGTCGTGCTGCGGCACCGGCTTGTCCGGAGCAGTACGGCCGGTTTTTTAAATTGTCGAATCTTAAAATTCTATCGCTATGCGTATCGTCTTACTTTTCTTCACCGCCCTTTTCGCCCTGCCTCTCGCGGCGCAGGAGACCGGGGCCGCACAGCAGTTGCGGAAACTGATGCAGGTTTACCGCTACCTCGACGGGCTGTATGTCGACGAGGTGGAGATGGGGCCGCTGGTCGAAAGCGCCATTGAGGGGATGCTCGAAGAGCTGGACCCCCACTCGGCCTATATCGGCGCGGAGGATATGAAGGGCGTGCAGGAGAGTTTCGACGGTGAGTTCAGCGGCATCGGCATCGAGTTCAATGTGCTGCGGGATACGGTGATCGTGGTCAATACGATCGTCGGCGGGCCTGCCGAGCGCGTGGGCGTCATGCCCAACGACCGCATCGTGCGCATTGACACGCTCGACGCCGTGGGCTTCAAGCAGACCGACGTGCCGAAGCACCTGCGCGGCAAGACCGGCACGCGGGTCGAAATCGACGTCGTGCGCCACGGGGAGCCGGCGCCGCTGCATTTCGTGATCGTCCGCGACAAGATTCCGCTCAACACGGTCGATGCGGCCTATATGGCCGCCGACGGCGTGGGCTATATCAAGGTCAATCGTTTCGGACGTACGACGATGTCGGAGTTCCGCGAGGCGTTCGACAAACTGGGCAAACCCGGCAGCCTGATCCTCGACCTGCGGGGCAACGGCGGCGGATTGCTGGAGCAGGCGGTCGAAATGGCCGGGTTCTTCCTGCCGCGGGGCGCGCTGGTCGTCTCGACCGAAGGACGCGCCGTGCCGCCGATGTCGCTGCGCAATCCGCACGACGGTGAGGCGCCCGACGGGCCTCTGGCGGTGCTGATCGACGAGAACTCGGCATCGGCCAGCGAGATCGTCGCCGGGGCCGTGCAGGATTGGGACCGCGGCGTGGTCGTGGGCCGTCCGAGCTTCGGCAAGGGGCTGGTGCAGCGTCAGATCGGACTCGGCGACGGCTCGGCCGTGCGTATCACCGTGGCCCGTTACCACACCCCTTCGGGGCGTGTGATCCAGCGTCCCTACGAGAAGGGCAAACGCCGCGAATACTACCTCGACCACCTGCGCCGCTACGACGATGCGGTGCGCGATTCGCTCGACGCCGGGGCGCCGGAGTACCGGACCCTGCGCACGGGCCGCACGGTCTACGGGGGCGGCGGCATCCGTCCCGATGTCATGGTCGAAGCCGATACTGCGGGATTCTCGGTTTACTACGCCAATCTGATCCGCCGCGGCGTGGTCAATGAATACGTCATCTCGTACATGGACCGCGAGCGCGGCAGGCTGGAGCGCGCCTACCCCGATTTCGCCGCTTTCGACGCCGCTTTCGGCGTCGGGAAGGAGATGCTCACGGGCCTGACGGCGCTGGGGGCGGAGCGCGGCGTGGAGTTCGACGAGGCGGGTTTTGCGGCATCGGAGCCGCTGATGCGCGTCCAGCTGAAGGCGCTCGTGGCGCAGCGGCTGTTCGATACGGGGGCTTTCTACCGGGTGATGAACCCGGCGCAGAACGGCGCCTATCGGCGTGCGGTGGAGATTCTCGGCGGCTGGGAACGTGAGGGAGCCCCGCTGCTGATGCCTGAAAATTAAGGCGGAAAGTTTTGGATTTTAGGATTAAATTGCTTATATTCGTTATACAAAATTAATCCTAGCCCAATCCCAAAACTACCACGCCATGACACCCCAGACAACGCCTCGCCGCGACGCGGAGGAATATGGAGACCAGATTCTGACCAAGGCCGTGAAAGCCGGCCGGCGCACCTACTTTTTCGATGTGCGGGGCACGCGCGGCGGCGACTATTTCCTGACGATAACCGAGAGCCGCAAGGTGACCAACCCCGACGGCAGTTTTTCGTACGACCGGCACAAGATTTTCCTGTATAAGGAGGATTTCGAGAAATTTTCGGACGGACTGAGCGAGGTCGTCGCTTTTATCCGGCGCAGCAAACCCGAATTCTTCGAGCGCCGGGAGCGCGAGAAGGTCGGCGTATAGCCTTCCCGGCCGGAATAAGGCTGTCGGGCATGTCCGGTTTCAACGATTCCACCCCTGTCGGAGTTTGGCTCTGGCAGGGGTGTTTTCGATGCCGGAAACCTGTCGCACGCTCTCTTCGTGCGGAGCGTCTGTTGGCGGAGTGTGTGCGATTCCCGCAATTTTATTATATTTGTGGCTAAAATCAGGATTATGAAGTTTTCCCAATATCTGTTACTTACGCTCAAGGGCTGCGCCATGGGCATGGCCGACGTCGTTCCCGGAGTTTCGGGCGGCACGATCGCCTTCATTTCGGGCATCTACGAAGAACTGATCGAATCGATCAAAAGCGTCGACGCCACCGCCCTGCGGCTGCTCGGCACGCTGCGGCTGAAAGAATTCTGGCGGCATATCAACGGCCGATTCCTGCTGCCCGTGCTGCTGGGCATCGCCATTGCGATTTTCTCGCTGGCCCGGCTGATGACCTACCTGCTCACGAACCATCCGATCGCCATCTGGTCGTTTTTCTTCGGTCTGATCGTCGCTTCGGCGCTGCTGGTGGCCAAGCAGATCGGACGCTGGCGGGTGCAGACCGTCGCGGCATGTCTGATCGGCGCCGCCGCGGCGTGGTGGATCACCGTCGCCACGCCCGCCGAGACGCCCGATACGTGGTGGTTTATCCTGCTTTCGGGCGCGATCGCCATCTGTGCGATGATTCTGCCCGGTATTTCGGGCGCCTTCATCCTGCTGCTGTTGGGCAAGTACCAGTTCATCATGCAGGCCGTGGGCGATCTGAACGTTCCCGTCATCGTGATTTTCGTCGTGGGCGCCGCGGCGGGCATCATCAGCTTTTCGCACCTGCTCTCATGGCTGCTGAAGCACTGGCACGACGTGACGGTCGCGGTGCTCATGGGGTTCATGGTCGGTTCGCTCAACAAGGTGTGGCCGTGGAAGGAGGTCGTCGAGACCTATACTGACAGCCACGGCAAGATCATGCCGCTCGTTGAGCGCAACGTCGCGCCGGGGCGTTTCGAAGCCCTTGCGCAGCAGGACGCCCTGCTGGGCGAGGCCGTCGTGCTCTGCGTCGTGGGGTTTCTCACGATCTACTGCATCGAGCTGGCGGCGCGTATCGTCGTGAAAAAACGGGAGGAGTAGGCCATGCGTCGTTACGGACTGATCGGACGCCCGCTGGGGCACTCGGCTTCGGCTGCCTATTTCGCCGCCAAATTCGAGCGGGAAGGGATTGCGGACTGCGCCTATGCGCTGTATGAACTGCCGGACATCGGCGCGCTGGAGGGGTTGCTGGCCCGTACGCCCGACCTGTGCGGATTCAACGTCACGATACCTTACAAACGCGAGGTGATGCCGCTGCTCGACGCCCTTTCCCACGACGCCCGGATGATCGGGGCCGTGAACTGTGTGCGCCGTGCGGCCGACGGCTCGCTGACGGGCCATAATACGGATGTGGTCGGACTGCGCGCCTCGCTCGACGAACTGCTGGGCGGGGAACAGCCCGAACATGCGCTGGTGCTGGGGACGGGCGGCGCTTCGCAGGCCGTGCAGTATGTGTTGGCCGAGCGCGGAATCCCGTTCGATCTGGTGTCGCGCGACACGGCGAAGGGCAACTATACCTACGACGATCTGCCGTGCGAAGTCGTGGAGCGGAGCCGTCTGATCGTCAACGCTTCGCCCGTGGGGACCTACCCCGCCGTCGATGCCGCGCCGCGGATTCCCTACGGTTTCGTGACGCCCGGACACTATCTGTTGGATCTGGTGTACAACCCGCCCCTGACGCAGTTCCTCGACTACGGACGTCAGCGGGGGGCGCATATTCTCAACGGCGAAACGATGCTGTGCGAACAGGCCGAGGCCTCGTGGCGGATTTGGAACGAATGACCTTGAAAAACAACAGCAGTATGAAGCGAATGGCTATCTGTTTGTCGGCGCTGGCCGTGTGGTGCGGCGCCGCGGCTCAGGAGACCGTGCCGCCCCGCTTTCAGGGGTCGGATGCGAAGCGTTTTTATGGCGCGTCTTATCGGCGAGACCGAGAAGATCGTCGATGCGGCGCAGATTCCCGCCGCCGAGTTTTCGTCGCAGGTCGTCGTTGGCTTTACGGTCGATGAGACGGGAAATGTGACGCAGTGGCGGTTTCTGGACAACACGTGCGAAGGAAAGGATTCGGTCGGCGTGGAGCCGGCGACGCCCCCCACGCGCGAGGCGATGACCGAGGCGCTGGGGCGGCTCGAAAAGTGGACTCCGGCGATGAAGGACGGGAAGCCGACGACCTACAGCTGGCGGCTGACGATGCGCCTGCGTTATGACGGAAGGTTCACCGGCCGCGGCGCGAAGGGCGAAGGCGTCGTGCGCGTGCGCTTCTACATCGAACCCGACGGGAAAATCACCATCGGCGAGGTAATCAAGTCGCCCGACGAGAAGCTGTCGCGCGAGATGATCCGCGTCATCAGGAGCAGTAAGGGCAAATGGACGCCCCGCAAGGTGCGCGGAGTGCCCCAGCGGACCGCCTATGAATACGGGGTCAATTTTCTGGGGATGGCCGAATGACGCTCCCGGAACGCCGGGCGGAGACGAATCCGGCCGGCGGAAGCGTGAGACCGTCCCGTTGGCGGGCCGACCGCCCCGACGATAAAACAAGAGCTTCCGGAACCTCCGGAAGCTCTTGCCGTTCTATCTGTGCCGCAGCATCGCTTTGGCTTTCTCGGCGTCCTCCTCGCGGACGACGACCTGTGCGGGCATGGTGCCTATGGGGTATATGGCCGACATATATTCGTTGCGGATCATCGACCAGATACCTGCGCTGTCGAGCATCGATTTGGCGATCTCGGCTTCGGTGATGGTGTTGTATTCCGCTAATACAACCATGGTTTCGTCTTGCATAATTTCTCGGTATTGGTTGGATATTTAAAGTTAAGCATTTTGTTGATAAAATGCAATAGCCCTGCCACGAAATCTGCGGAAATATCGCTATCTTTGTTCAGCCATAAAAACAGGAGTTAGAACCATGCCCGATTTCGTCCATCTGCACGTACATACCCAGTATTCGATCCTCGACGGCGCCGCCGCCATCAAGCCGCTCATCAAGCGGGCCAAGGCCCTCGGCATGAACGCCATCGCCATTACCGACCACGGCAACATGTACGGCGTCAAGAACTTCCACGATACCGCCACGGACGCCGGGGTCAAGCCGATTCTGGGCTGCGAGGTCTACGTGGTGAAAAACCGCTTCGAGAAGGACAAGGACGAGAAGGCCGGCGACCACCTGATCCTGCTGGCCAAGAACCTCGAAGGCTATCACAACCTCTGCAAGATGGTCTCCTACTCGTTTACCGAGGGATTCTATTACAAGCCGCGTATCGACAAGCAGCTGATCGAACAGTATCACGAGGGGCTGATCTGCTGCTCGGCGTGCTTGGGCGGCGAAGTGCCGCAGGCCATCATGCACAACGACATCGAGGAGGCCGAGCGCGTGGTCCAGTGGTTCAAGAACATCTTCGGCGAAGACTATTACCTCGAACTGCAGCTGCACCCTTCGGGCGATCCGCAGAAGGACGCGGACGTCTACGAAAACCAGCTGCGCGTCAATAAGGTGATTCTGGAGCTGGCGGCCAAATACGGCGTCAAGTATATCTGTTCGAACGACGTGCACTTCATCCTCGCCGAGGATGCCGTGGCGCACGACCATCTGATCTGTCTCAATACGGGCCGCGATCTGGACGATCCGAACCGTATGCGCTATACGTTTCAAGAGTATCTCAAGTCGCCCGAAGAGATGGCGGCGCTCTTCCCGGACCATCCCGAAGCGTTGGCCACGACGCTCGAAATCGCCGACAAGTGCGAGGATTACAAGCTGACGCACGCCCCGCTGATGCCCAACTTCCCGCCGCCGGAGGATTTCCCGATCGCCCTCGGCGAACTGCGCGAGTCGTTCGTCAAGAAGATCGAGGACGAGGAGATGCTGGCGAAGATCGGCGCCTGCGCCACCGTTCCGGAGCTGGAGGAGCTGGTGGCCGGCGACAAGGAGCTTTCGGACCGGTTGATGGTCGCCAAACAGTACTGTTACCTCAAGGACCTGACCTACAAGGGCGCGCACATGCGTTACGGCGACGTGCTGGACGAAAAGACCGAGGAGCGCATCAAATACGAGCTGAGCACGATCGAGTGGATGGGATTTCCGGGCTACTTCCTGATCGTGTGGGACTATATCCGCGCCGCACGCGAAATGGGCGTGTCGGTGGGACCCGGCCGTGGCTCGGCCGCCGGTTCGGTGGTCGCCTACTGTCTGAAGATCACCAATATCGACCCGCTGAAATACGACCTGCTGTTCGAGCGTTTCCTCAATCCCGAACGCATCTCC
Organism: Alistipes finegoldii DSM 17242; assembly: GCF_000265365.1. NCBI lineage: Bacteria > Pseudomonadati > Bacteroidota > Bacteroidia > Bacteroidales > Rikenellaceae > Alistipes > Alistipes finegoldii. The sequence goes on along the minus strand of NC_018011.1, from coordinate 3,565,201 downwards.
CTCCCCGATGTCGATGTGGACTTCGACGAGGACGGCCGCGCCGACGTGCTGCGCTACTGCGTGCAGAAGTACGGCCAGAAGCGCGTGGCCCAGATCGTGACGTTCGGCACGATGGCCCCCAAGATGGCCATCAAGGACGTCGCCCGCGTGCAGAAGCTGGCCCTCTCGGAAAGCGACCGCCTTTCGAAGCTGGTGCCCGACAAGGTCACGCCCGACAAGAAACACGGCGAGACGCCGTTCGATTTCGTCTACAAGGAGTCTCCGGAGCTGGCCGCCGAGCGCGAGTCGCCCAACCAGCTGATCCGCAATACGCTCAAATACGCCGAGAAGCTGGAGGGCTCGATCCGCCAGACGGGCGTGCATGCCTGCGGCGTGATCATCGGTCAGGACGACCTCGAAAAGTTCGCGCCGATGGCCATTGCCAAGGATGCCGAGCTGAACGTGGTGGAGTTCGAGGGCAAGGAGGTCGAAAGCGTCGGCCTGATCAAGATGGACTTTCTGGGACTGCGCACGCTGTCGATCATCAAGGACGCCGTGGAGAACGTCAAGGCGGTGCACGGCGTCGATGTGGACATAGACGGCATTTCGCTCGACGACGCGCCGACCTACGAGGTTTTCGCCCGCGGCGACACGACCGGCCTGTTCCAGTTCGAGTCCCCCGGTATGAAAAAGCACCTGCGCAACCTGAAGCCCAACCGCTTCGAGGACCTGATCGCCATGAACGCCCTCTACCGGCCCGGCCCGATGGAGTACATTCCCAACTTCATCGCCCGCAAGCACGGGCAGGAGCCGGTGACCTACGAGATCGCCGACATGGAGGAGTATCTGAACGACACCTACGGCATCACGGTCTATCAGGAGCAGGTCATGCTGCTGTCGCAGAAACTCGCCGGCTTCACGGGCGGCGAGGCCGACACGCTGCGCAAGGCCATGGGTAAGAAGAAGCGCGACGTGCTGGACAAGATGAAGCCCAAGTTCATCGAGGGGTGTAAGCAGCGCGGACATGACGAGAAGATCTGCGACAAGATCTGGGGCGACTGGGAGGCGTTCGCCTCCTATGCCTTCAACAAGTCGCACTCGACCTGCTATGCCTATGTCGCTTACCAGACCGGCTACCTGAAGGCCCACTACCCTTCGGAGTTCATGGCGGCCCTGCTGAGCCGAAACCTCGCGGACATCAAGCAGCTCACGCTCTACATGAACGAGTGCAAGCGCATGGGAATCCGTGTGCTCGGTCCGGACATCAACGAGTCGATGCGCACCTTCTCGTCCAACAAGGCGGGCGACGTGCGCTTCGGTCTGGAGGCCGTGAAAGGCGTCGGCGAAGCCGCCGTGGAGAGCATCATCGCGGAGCGCAACGCCAACGGCCGTTTCAAGGACATATACGACCTGATGGAGCGTGTGAACTTCTCGGCCGTAAACCGCAAGTGTTTCGAGAATCTGGCCTATGCCGGAGGTTTCGACTCGATATCGGGCTTCCACCGCGGCAAGTTCTTCGGTGCGGACGCGCGCGACAATACGGGCGTGACCTTCATCGAGCAGCTGATGCGTTACGGCCAGCGTTTTCAGGCCGAGAAGAACAACGCCCAGCAGAGCCTCTTCGGCGGCGGCGGACACGTTGACATCCAGCGCCCCGTGCTGCCCGCATGCGCCGATTGGAGCCAGCTCGAAACGCTCGCCAAGGAGCGCGAGATGATCGGTCACTACCTCTCGGCGCACCCGCTCGACGACTACAAGATCATCATCAACCACATGTGCAAGACCCAGCTCACGGAGCTGGAAAACCTCGAAGCGCTCAAGGGGCAGGAGATAGCTGTCGCGGGTATGGTCGTCAGCGTGCAGAACCTCATCACCAAGACCGGCAAGCCGTGGGGCAAATTCGTGCTGGAGGATTACAACGGCACGCATGAATTCGCGCTGTTCAGCAGGGATTACGAGAATTTCCGCAAGTACCTCTTCTCGGATTATTTCCTCTTCGTCCGGGGACGGGTCCAGCCCAAACCCTATAACGACAAGGAGCTGGAGTTCAAGATCATCTCGATGGTGCAGCTCTCGGAGATGCGCGACACGATGATCAAGGAGATGAACGTGCTGCTGCCCGTCGAGGACGTAACCCCGACGCTGGTACGCGAATTGACGGAGAAGGTGAAGGAGGCAAAGGGCGAGACCCTTTTCCGCATCAGCGTGATCGACCGCGAAGCGCATGTTTCGCTCAGTCTCTTCTCGAAGAGCCACAAGGTGAGCCTGACGCAGTCGCTGGTTTCGTATCTGGACGATAACGAGATAAAGTATTCCATCGCATAATAACATTTTAAAACTTAATAATTATGGCTTTAGCAATCACGAAAGAGAATTTTCAGGAAGTAATTTCATCGGAGCTCCCCGTCGTCATCGACTTCTGGGCCGAGTGGTGCGGTCCGTGCCGCACGATCGCTCCCATTGTGGACGAACTCGCCGCCGAATACGAGGGCCGCGTGCTGATCGGCAAATGCGACGTGGAGGAGAACGATGAGATCACGATGAAATACGGCGTGCGCAACATCCCGACCATCGTCTTCCTCAAGGGCGGCGAGCTGGTCGACAAGCAGGTCGGCGCCGCGTCGAAGGCCGCACTCGCGGAGAAGATCGAAAAACTGCTCTAAAATGCTCCGCAGTACCGACTGGCATGGGATGCAGGCCGTCGAGTTCTCGAAAGGCGACTATACGGCCCTGCTGATTCCGGGCATGGGCGCAAACCTCATCCGGCTGACCAATACGCGGCTGGGCGCCGAGATTCTGCGGGCGCCGGCCGACGACGAGGTCGAAACGTTCAAGGGACGGCCGCATGTCTTCGGACTGCCGATCCTGTTTCCGCCCAACCGGATCGAGGACGGGCGTTATACGTTCGGCGGCCGGACTTACCGCTTTCCCATCACGAACGCCAAAGAGCACCATTACCACCACGGCATCCTCAAGAGCCAGCCTTTCGCCGTGTCGAAGGCTTGGGAGACCGGGGAGGAGGTGCTGGTGGAGTGCCGCTACTATTCGAACGCCGGAAACGACGCGATTTTCCGCGATTTTCCGCATGAGTTCAAATGCAAGATCACTTTCCGCCTTACGACCCAAGGGCTGGAGCAGGAGGTGATGTTCGCCAACCGCAGTGCGGAGTCGATGCCCGTGGGCGTCGGGTTTCATACGCCGATGCAGATTCCCTTTGCGGGCGGTGAGGCGGCGGATTATGTGATGCGCGTCGCAGTTGGAGAACAAGTTGAGATGAGCGGGCGTAATATCCCGACAGGGCGTAAGTTGCCGTTGTCGGAACAGTTCGCCAGACTGCGCGAAGGCGGATTGCGGGTAACGGACTGCGAACCGATCGAAGCGGGCTTCACGCTGCGCGAAATCGAGGTGGACGGCAAGCCTTTCCGGGGTGCGCTGGTCGAGAATCTCCGTACGGGCGTCCGCACTTTCTACGAGGTCGATCGGCAGACGACCTATTGGACGATCTGGAACAACGGCGGCCGGGTGCCCTACTGCTGTCCCGAACCGCAGTCGTGGACGACGAACGCCCCGAACGCCGCGGACCCTGCGGCCGAAGGTTTTCAGGCGATCGCTCCGGGCGAAAGCTGGCGCATGAAGTTCCGGCTGTATGCCAAGTGACCTGCCTTTACGAAACGGGGAATCCGTACGGATTCTTCAAGGCAGACAGCGGGCCTTTCGGGGTGTGGGATTAAAGTGATGTAACGACCTGATTCATCGGGTCGTTACATTTTTGTATAAGATAGTAGGTAACGAAAAGGCAACGGTTTGTTTTCAGTCTGTTGCGCTGAAATACCGCGTTTCAAATAACCTTTTGCAAGATACGGAAAATTTTCGCGATAGGCAAATTATACTGAAAAGCATCAAGGGTAATAAAATTAGATAATATTCTTTATAACAATATAACAGCTGGACGATTACAAAGTGCTGAACCTTGTACTCGTCTTCTGTTTTTATTTAAGATGAATAAAATATATCGATGATAAAATGGCAAGTCAATATATTATCAAATTTAAGAATTTTTCGATATAATTTTCTTTCAGAAATAGATGTCAAAAAATATATGTATTTTTATGATTAGATTTGACAATTATGAAATACTTATTACCCGTTGGCGGAATTAAAATAGCGCATATTTAACTCTGCCAATAGGCTTTTCATTTTTGTAATTAATATATTGGAGGATTGTAAGTGCGCTAATCTTCCCGATAATCCGGGCAAACAATCCATCTGTATCTTTCGCATAATTCCTTATAATCATAAACTGGTCACACAATTGCGAGAATAGGGTTTCAATTCTTTTTCTCGCTTTGGCAAAAGCTGGGAATGTTGGCTTCCATTCTTTTTGATTACATCTGTATGGTACCTCCAATCTGATATTGGCAGTTTCAAACAGATCCAATTGCACTTGGGCACTTATATATCCTCTGTCCCCTATGACTGTACAATTACTATAATCCACTTTCACATCCTTCAGGTAATGAATGTCATGCACACTTGCCTTAGTGAGGTCAAAGGAGTGGATGACACCACTTAACCCACAGACTGCATGGAGTTTATACCCATAGTAATACATGCTTTGTGATGCGCAGTAGCCTACCCCAGGTGCTTTACTAAAATCCTTCTTTCCCATACTGCAACGTTTGGAACGGGCAATACGACATACTTCTATCGGTTTCGAATCAATACAGAAATAGTCTTCACCACCATCCATTTTAGCAACCATTCTTTCTCGGATTGCATTACATAGGGAGGAAGTTATTTTACGTCTGTCATTGTATTGTCGGCGGGAAATAAGGTTGGGTATTTCAACTCTATATTCCTGTAGATTTGCAAATAACAGCGACTCACTGTCAATACCAACAGCCTCTGATGCCATGTTCAAAGCCACTACTTCAAGGTCTGAGAATTTAGGGACGACTCCTCGTCTTGGCACATTCCCAGATTCATTGACTAAATTGCCGGCAATTTGTTTGCATATGTTCAGTAATTTTGCGAATATTGCATATAAGTTGTGCATACGATATTTGTCTATTAAATGTTTGATCTCATTTAATTTACTAAATATCAATAATATGCACAACTTTTTAAACATAAATCTTTTATAATTTAATTCCGCCAATAGGTTTATTATCTTTTTTAACGGGTTTTCTCCTATTCAGCTGTGGCAACAATAAGCAAATCGAGCAAGAATTGTCTACTGCGACAAGATTGTTACGCATCGAACCGGACAGCTCGTTGCGCATCATCGAGAACATTGACCCCGACCGGATTCTGCGGCGCAGCACGCGGGCAAAATACGCTCTCTTGTATTCCGCGGCACTCGATAAAAATTATGTGGATGCCGATGATGATTCGCTGATACGCATTGCATACCGGTATTACGACAACCGGATTTGTTCGGATTCGGTGAAGTTTCTGATTAACTATCACTATGGGCGAATCTATCAAAACGGCGACGATTATCAGGAAGCCATGCGCTATTATCTGACTGCGGAAAAATACGCTTTCGCGGCGCATAAGAATTATTATCTGGGTTTGGTATACTCCCGTATCGGGGAGGTCTATTCCGAGCAGATGAATTTTAACGGAGCGCTGGAATATTATCGGAATGCTTATGGCGCTTGGGAAAAACTACGCAAGCCTGCGTTTATGAATAATGCGACACTTAATATCGCCAATGCCTATTCCAGTTTGGGCGATAACGACAATGCCGTGAAATACTATTCGCAAGCTCTGCAAGCAGCCGCACAGCAGGAAGATAACGATATGGTTATTGCTTGTTTAAGCAATTTGGGGGATATTTATGTAAATGAGGGCGATTATCCAAAAGCCTTGCAGGCCGTAAAGGAAATTGAACGGACCGCTCCAGATGGTCTTTCAATTTATCAATATAGAGTATTAGCCAAAGTATATTATCTGCAACACAAGATAGACAGCGCACGATATTATTTCAATATCGCTTCGGAGTTGGCGGAGGATATTCGGGACGATGCACAACTGGCATATCTATCTATTCAAATTGAATTGGCATCCGGAAATTCAGAGGAAGCAGCCAATTCGATCAACGAATATATCTGGTTGAGCGATTCCATATCCCGCATGGTGGTATCTCAATCAGCAACCGCGCCGAGGGGAAATATTATAAAGAGCAAACTGCTTTTGCGAGTTACCGCCTGAAAGTACGAACTTACTTTGAATATATTGTCGGACTGCTGATCTGCACCGTCGCAATTTTCCTGATCTACTACTATCGGGAACGCATGAAACGAAAGCAGCAGCAGGTTGAACGCTACATGTTGGCCGTTGACACCATCCGGGCATCAAAAAACCGCATCCTCGAACATCTTGCCGTCAAGGAGGGACAGGAGGTGCAACTTAAAGAATTGGTGTTGTCCCGCTTCGAGTTCCTCGACCAACTCGGCCGGGCGTTCTATGAACGAAACAATACAAAAGCGCAGCAGGAGGTCATTTACAAACAAGTGAGAAACTTCTTTACGAACCTTGCATCCAATCCCGCGACCAAAAAAGAATTGGAGGAGATCGTAAACACGGTAAATGACAATATCATCGTGAAACTGCGGAAGCAGTTCCCGAAATTCAAACCTGCGGATATAGATTTGCTATGTTACATCTACGCCGGATTCTCGGCGCAAATCATCAGCGTTATAATCGGCGATTCGGTATCGAATGTCTACAACCGCAAATCGAGATTGAAAGCCCGAATTGCGGCGTCGGATTCGGCCGAAAAGGACTTTTTTATTCAGAAAATATAGTAACACGCTGATTGTCAAATAAATTACCCCCCCCCTCCGTTGAAAAACTCCAAAAAAATTAACATGTAATATTTTGTTTTTCAGGCAATTATCGCATACATTATAAAAACTGCGAGATTTATGCAATTCTTGCAGTTTTTATTTATTTGTATATCAATTATTTAGTGGCTTTGTGTGATAGATTTTATCGGCGCTGATTTTGCTATCGGAAGAAACCGAAAGCCTAACTTTACTATTGTCTAACCCACATATCTTATCACATGAAAAAATTACTTTTATTACTTGTGCTGTGCTGCATCGGAGCCGGAATTTGCTTTGAAGCGTATGCAAATCGGAAACGACCGAAAACCACGTCCGTTTATCTGGAAAAGAAAATGACGGTTAAGGGTCCGCGCAGCGTCATGCCGCCGATTAATGCGGTGCTTTCTTCAGATGGCAACACCATTACGCTCCACTCTCCGGAGAATTGCGACCGGGCATTCGTTACGATCTCCGGCAATGGAACCTATCTTACGGAAATGGTGAATTTCACCGATCAGACTGCGACACTCGACGTGTCGGATCTCGACTGCGGGGTTTATCTGATTACCGTCGAATATGAAAACGGTACGATTTACACAGGGCATATTGAATTCTTAGAAATATAACACTAATCATAAGTTGATCAATTACCAAAATGAAAAAATATCAATGCTTATTTTTTGTTGTCTGTATATTAGCTATCTATTCATGTCAAAAATTCGATGGGGCAAAAACTGAAAATGGGAATAATACGGATATAGCGAATATCGCCATGTTGTCTTTCTCATCGGAGGAAGATTTTATCGCGGCCCTGAATCAACAAGATGATGATGTTACAACACGCGCATGTTTTGCAACTAAAGCACAAGGAGGATTAACTGCAAATGAAAAATATGTTGATCTGCTGGAACCAGTCCAAAACCTCCCCATTGCAACTGATCCAATTCTGCGTGTGGATTGCAGACCGCTCAAGGAACAAGCACTTATCGAAAATAACGATATGTCGCTCTATATAGCTAAAGGTTATGATTCTCTTGTGCCAAATATCAAAGTAGCAAAACTTCTTAACGCTCGCGCAGAGGTAATGGTAGATCAGACAATATATAAAATCTCACCGAGAGGAACCTACTACTTCCCGGAATCGAAACAAAAATTCTTTGAGAGTAATTATGAACGCTTCGAAACCGAAGAGGGAATCCAGATGGAAGAGAATACCTACCAATTAGCAGAGGATATTTACCGTATCAATACATTTGAAATAACTGAAGTGTTGGATGCTGAAGCCGAAGATCTGCCGGATGATCTTCCCGGTGTTCTCGACGACGACGACCTTTCGACTAATATTGTTAATACGCTCAACATGACAACACGAACTGTTACGACACAAATACCTCCTTTTGAAAGATTTCCGAGATTCAATGCAGATGCCAAAACATGGTTGGGGAAACTATGGCAAAGCATCTTCGGGCGTAACCGTGGATATACATACAAATTATCGAAAAAGCATCGGATGAAGGGCAAATTTTATTATTACAACTATAAATTTTATACGGAATTCGGAGCGTCGGCAGAAATGCAGAAAAAGAATTGGATCGGTTGGAGTGGAAAACAGGCAAGCGAATTACTCATAGGGTGGAGCAATATTATTTTTTCAGAAGGCTATAAGCGAATTCCCGATTATCCAAAAAATGCAGAGGCTTCGATTGTCAGTACGGAATATAAAACGATTCCCGGTTTCAATCATCAAGGCATGGTACTTACGATTGTCGGATTGGATATTACTGCTCTGCAGCAACAACAGCTTTCGCTGATGAACCCTATACAAATTAGAAATTGGTTTAAGTTGCGTGTAGAAAATAGCAACGTTGATATCACTCAACTCGATGCTATCCAATGCTTCTCCGCAGATAAAGTCATTACGATTCTTCCCGGTGGACAAAAGCGCAAAGGCGATGTAAAAAAAGTAAGGGAGATATTTTTAAGCGAAGTTTCATTTACGATTAACTTGGATCTGAATCACATGCCTCAATCTTTCAAGGAGTGGGCGAAAATTATCAATCAAGGTAAGTTCAAAATCAAACCGAAGAATCTCAAATTCGGGACTGTGTATGTTGCCGGACGTCTTGGCAATAGTTGGGGCGGAATGACGATCGTAAAAAAATCGTAATAATTTTCTCACATTTTTTTAGACCTCAAATCAGTTCATCTATGAAGAAGATTATTTTCTTGTTTTCCTTACTGCACCTCCTCAATGTCAATGCCCAATCTTACCGACCTACGGAAAAGCAGAATCGAGAAATTCGCCAAATAGAAGTCGAGATTGGTGGCGGCGTAGTTTTTGGCGCCAGTAAGCTTAATTTTGACAATGCAAAATCCGGGGGAATGGGCTTTGGGGAAATACGCTACAATTTTCTGCATTTGCCTATAGATATCGGAGTTCAAGTCGCCGGAAATGTTTTTCACCGTCAATCTGATGAAGTCAGGAAATTAGGATTCACCTCTGTTAATTATCTTGTTGTTGGTGACTACAATTTTCGAAGATCGAAAAATATTTTATTCTTCGCTGGTATGGGTTTAGGGCTTGCTTCTCATGAAAACGCAGCACCCATAATTTTAATTGGCGATAACTCATACGACATCGGTGGTTCAAGTAGTTCATTCTGTCTCATGCCTCGTTTCGGTATAGAGTTGTTTCACCATCTTCGCGTAACCTTCAATTATAAATTGGAAGAAAAGGCCAATCGGCATTTCAATATTTCCGTAGGAGTTGTATTTGGAGGCGGACGTAAATAGCTCTTTAATAAAAGCGGAAGCCGAAAAACTTTACGAGTAGTTAAAATAAACGTAAAAGAAAAAGGCAAGGTTAATGATAATACAGCAAAAATGCAGTCCACTAATCAGTTAGGTGTTTAGCTCATAATACTGCATAAGCTGAAAAAGGAGGTTCGATAAAAGTTGCGAAAGACTTCAGTTCCCATATCGTTACTGATATAATAGGAACAAGAAACGGTACAACAGGTTATATTTCAGTAATTTGCACAATTTTTCATACTTGGAGACAACTCGCTTGATATTAACTTTGTAACAATCAAAAAAGTATGAAAACGAGTATGAGCAGATCGACTTTCAAAATCCTCTTCTACGTGAAGAAGGGCAGCGAGAGAGCCAACGGCTATCTCCCCCTGATGTGCCGTCTTACGGTGGACGGCGAAATCAAGCAGTTCAGCTGCAAGCTGGACGCACCCCCGAAACTTTGGGACGTGAAAACGGCACGTGCCACCGGCAAGAGCGTCGAGGCACAGAAAATCAATGCGGCGGTTGACCGGATACGTGTGGACGTGAACCGTCGTTACCAGGAACTGATGCAGTCCGACGGCTATGTCACTGCTGCCAGGCTGAGGGATGTCTACCTCGGACTGGGCGTGAAACGGGAGACTTTGCTGAAACTCTTCGAACAGCACAACGAGGAGTTCATCAAGAAAGTGGGACACAGCCGCGTACAGGGGACATACAACCGCTACCGTACCATATACAAGCACCTGTGCGAGTTCGTCCCGAAAGTGTACCGACGTGACGACATCCCCCTGAAGGAACTCAACCTGACCTTCATCAACAACTTCGAGTATTTTCTGCGTACGGAGAAGAAATGCCGCACCAATACCGTATGGGGTTACATGATCGGGCTCAAGCACATCATCTCCATCGCCCGCAACAGCGGTGCACTTCCCTTCAATCCCTTCGCCGGGTACATCAACTCCTTCGAGAGCGTTGACCGGGGCTACCTGACGGAGCGTGAGATACAGACGCTGATGGAGGTCCCGGTGAAAAGCGGGACCTGCGAACTGGTACGTGACCTCTTCATCTTCTCGGTGTTTACCGGACTGGCATACGCAGACGTGAAGGCGCTGACGACTGACCGGCTCCAGACCTTCTTCGACGGCAACCTCTGGATCATCACCCGCCGGCGGAAGACGAACACCGAGTCCAACATCCGCCTGCTGGACGTTCCCAGGCGCATCATAGAGAAGTACAAGGGGCTGTCCAAGGACGATCATGTATTTCCGGTACCGAGCAGCAGCAGATGCAACGTCATATTGAAGGAACTTGGTAGGCAGTGCGGTTTCAAGATACGGCTGACCTACCATGTTGCCCGGCATACGAACGCCACCACCGTGCTGCTCTCGCACGGTGTGCCCATCGAGACCGTAAGCCGTCTTTTGGGTCATACGGATTTGAAAACCACCCAGATATATGCCCGGATAACCAACCAGAAGATCAGCAGCGACATGGAAGTCCTGTCCCATAAGCTGGAAAAGATGGAGAAGGAGATATGCGATGCCATCTGAGGGAAGGCATTTACGGGACGAGTGATTTTTCCCCTTCTTCATCAAAGTTCCGCCGTCCCCGCGGATCTGCGCGTTTTCCCTCCGGTTTCCGGCAGAAAATTTCCGTACGGTGAAATTTTCTGCCGGAAAAACGCTCCGAATGCGCGGGTGACGGACGGGAAAATTGATTCAGAAGGCGAAAACTGCGACCGACGTAGTGCATGTGCGACAAGGAAAAAGGAAAAGAATTGTCCAGGAGCCCCTTTTCATGTCGGGATACGGCATGAAAAGGGGCTCCGGCTGTGGTGAAGGCTCTCCTGCTCCCTCTGCATTGCATGTACGGGTGGTTTTGCCCATATCCACGTCCGCCGGTATTGCTTCTTTTCCGACAGCCGACCATCCTGTCACTTCCCTGTCATCCTCCTCAAAATCAACACCGCCGTATAAACTGCATGAAAGCCCGGGCACGCTTCCTGTTTCCAATCCCATATCCATTCCTTCCGCAACATCACGTATTGCCGTTCTCATTTCATATCCTTGAATATTTCTCCAAACATACCGAAGACAGAAAAGCTGCATGGAATCTAAATTCTCACCGGACAGACAATAGATAGAAGGAAGTAATCTGTCATCCTCATTTCTTGCGGCAAAAATAGTTGTTTTTCAGGCCGGTCCCGCAAGGCGGCCCTGCGGGCTGGTTGCTCGTGAAAAAATCTTCCTCACGCTTCGCGTGAGCGTATTTTTTCACGGCAAGCCTTGCCGGAGACCGCCGAAAAACAAACTGGAGGAAGCACAAGAAATAAGAATGCCTACCCGTGTAGGCCATGTATAACGTACAAATGTACGACTCAAAAAAAACATAAGGCTATGGCAGACAAGAGCGCAGAAAAGGAAAGACTGTTCAACGAGTGGTTCACAAAATCCTATGACAGGTTGAGAGGGACGTTACGCCGGTACGGAATGCTGGACGAGGACAATTTCCATGACACCTACCTTTTCGTAAGAAGGCAGGTGCTGGTTCCCGGAAAGGACATAACGGACTATGACGCGTATTTCATCGGATGCTACAAAAAGGCGGCCCTGGTAAAGATTAAAAGGGAGAACCGGTATGCACACCCTGAAGATGATTTCTTCCTCCGATGTGGCGAGGAGGCAAAATTCCTTTCCGAGGACGACCTGAACGGGTGCGAGAGGCTGGTTAAGGACATACTGCGTTTCGTAAGGCAGAAGTTCTCCTACGAGGAATACCGGATGTTCATGCTCAGGTTCTATGAGGCGCAGTTCTCGTTCAAGGCACTGGCGGAATGCATGGGTATCTCGGCATCGGCCATATCGCAGAAAGTATGCAGGATAGTGGACGCGGTACGTACCCACAGCGGTTTCGCATGGAGAAGCCGGATGCTGGCGGTGGAAAGCTTCATGTATTGAAAAACGAAAACAGTTCAACCGATAAAAGAAAGACAATTATGGCACTGATAGTATACAACAGGGAAAACTCCCGTCCGCAGGAAGTCACATACAAGGGAAAGCGGACCATCAACCTTGACAGCAGGGGAACCGTCTATCTGTCAAAGACGATGTCAATCGAATTGGGAATCCTCGGCGGTGGACGGGTGAACTTCGCCCACGATGACGAGACGGGTGACTGGTATATCTGCCGGGCCGACGACAGCGAGGGGTTCATCGTCTGGAAGGATAAAAGATGCGCAAGGTTCTCGGCCGGGTTTATCGTGCAGAGGCTCATGCGGCAGGCGAAGGTGGAGAGGAAGAGCGTGCAGTTCATGATGGCGAGGATGCCGGTAGAGATTGGCGGGGTGGCCTATTACAAGATACTGCTCTCGAATCCGATACTCAGATAGAGGCATGGGCCGGAGTAGTCCGGCTGTATATGACATGATGGAGACAGGCGCATCCGACGGGACAGGAGCCCGGAGGGTGTGCCTGTTTTTATGCGCCGCCATGTTTACACACGGACATGCGGTTGTCACCGGCCGGCATAAGGTCACTCCGGCAAGACCGGGAAACAACATTGCCGGCGGATAATGATATCAGTACGGGATGTGCCGCCATTACAGGAACGGACCGTTCCACCGATACACGGGCAGCCCGCCCCAATTTCAGAATAACATAATGACATAATAAAATAAGGGTCTTTTTTTATAATGGAATCCCCGTATCTTATTGCCATACCGGAAAAATGTTTCCATGTCCCGCCATGTTATGCCAATGTCGTCACCGGATCATAATTTATAAAGAAAACACTCTGTGTATAAATACTTTATGAGCAAATTAAAGTCGTTCATCCGGTGGAAAGAAAACGAAGGGACGGCCGGTATGACAACCGCCCGCCCCTTCATTCACGATCCCGTACGGAACTTTTCTAAAGTTCCTCCGGTCTGGTTCTCGCCTCCCTGTAGCAGCCGTCAAGCAGCTTCTCGATGTCGGAAGAACGGTACAGTATCTTGCCGCCTAGCCGGGTGAAGGCAAGCAGACTGCTGTCCCGGTACTGTTGCAGGCTGCGGCGGCTCACTTTCAGTTTTTCAGCCAGTTCGCGGTCCGTATAGAAGTTCTCGCCCGCCATCGCCGGTGACCTGCCGGCAAAGAGACGCTCCATGGAAACGGAGAGACGCTCGACGGTAGAGAAGAACTCTCTTATATGCTCGCTGCTCTCACGGGTGAGCAGACGGTTATCGGTATTCATCATGACTTGATCTTTTTTTGTTCGACATTCGTTTTTCATGGCCTTTCAGATCGACCTTCCCATACTTTCAGCCCGCTTGCGGCGCTCCTCCACTATCCGGATGATACTTTCCACGTCCCCGGGCTTGTAATAAGTCTTGTGACAGATCTGTGTATATGCCAGCGTGCCGTTGTCACGGAGGGTCTGCAGGGTTCTCGGGCTGACCTTCAGCAGCAGGCACACCTCCTGGTTGTCCAGCCATTTCTTCTCCTCTATGTCGCCGTACAGCCGGCAGAGGGTGTCCAGCCGGTCCGCGAACGTCCGGAAGGCCGAGAGCATCGCCTCGAAGGTCCTTGCCTCAATGTTCACTATTTCCATAATCACTGTAATTTCAGGTTTGACATCTGTTTCATTCTCTCTTCGGATCCGGATTCCGTGCCGCAATTTAGTGAATCCCAGCGGAACATCCTGAATTTCAAGACAGGATGACTACCTTTGACACCATATGCGTGCCTGTTTCATCCGCAAAGTAAATGATTGTTCCCGGATATGGTTCCGGCCCTTCATCAGATGTCATTATATGTCATCAGATGTCCGGAATAGATATTCAATTGGAATCGAAGCGATCTTTCTTTTTCATAAGATGTACTTTTATTGATTTATACAATAGAAAGATGCGCCAAATGTTATCGTGGAGACGCTTATGAACATGACGGATGTCCATCAGTTTTGTCCCATTCCGGTAAAGAGGCCGGTTATCAGGATGTTCTTCCATATCCGGACTGAAAGATGCCTGCCGGACAAACACTGATGCGGGCATCAGTGTTTGTAACCGGCCATTAATAATTATAACCAACCATTAATGACCGGTTATAATCATTAATGGTTGCAATCGGTCTTTAGTGATTGCAACTGCATCCGTAAAGTTCATGCCCTGCTTCCGATGCGTATAATAATGAAGTTCTCACCGTCCGTACACCCTGAAGCAGAGAATGATACAGAAGAATACGCCAACAGAACCCTAAGTGTCGATCCGTCTGTTTTTTATCGTTTTATTTGCCGGCGACAATCGGTTTCCCGGTATATGGGAAACCATCGTATCAACGTAAATCCAAGTTTCTATGAAAGAAGGAAAAGAAGACATGCCCCTTGTGGGAAAAACGATGGCGGAAGGACATACGCACCGTATGGCCGTCCTGTGTGAGAAGTTGGGAAGTACCCTCAGGGAGATACTTGACGGAACCTGCCCACAGCCGGCAAAGCCGGAGAAGGCACCGAAGCGCCCGGCTTTGGAAAAGTATCGGGAAACTTATCTCATTCCCCCTAAAATCAAGGGACCTAAAGCCGTGTTCATCAGTGAGGAAACTCGTAGTGCCCTGGACATGATCGTCCTGAGACTGGGCTGCCGGGGAATGAGCGTATCCGGGCTGCTGGAGAATCTGGCAAGACGGCATCTTGAAACCTACCGGCAAGACATCGAACGCTGGAGGAAACTTTAGAGTACCGGTGACTGTCAGACCGTGTGAATGACTGCCGGTCGTATATCAGCCGGAACGGATGACTGTAGAAAATATATGTACACCTCCGGCGGATATACTTTCATTGTCACCTTCCGGACCAGGAATGGAAACGGTTATCTGAAACCATTGATATTAATATTTCCTGTTGTTTTGAAGGGTGGATTCTGTAATAGTAATAGCAAGGTTATGTTTCCGGATTCCCGAAAACCCTTGCTCCCCAGCGCCCGGCGGTTGCAGGGAGGGTAAATCCACTCCCGCCGGTCGCAGATTTTGGAATGAAAGAAGTACGGACGAAAAAGAAAAAACATATGACAAAGGATATGAATGAGATGAAGAAAAAACGCGGCCGTCCGGCACTGGGCAGGACGCGGAAGCTGACCAAGGGAGTGACAGTGAAGTTCTCCCCCGTCAGCTACGAGGCTCTCAGATTCAGGGCAAGGAAGTCCGGCCGGAGTCTGGCGGTCTATATCAGGGAGGTGGCACTGGCGGCCACCGTTACGGCAAGGCATACGCCTGAAGAGAATGCGCTGCTGCGCAGCCTGGCGGGAATGGCGAACAATCTGAACCAACTGACAAAGCTCTCGCACCAGACAGGCTTTTACAGGACAAGGCTGCTGATAGACGGGCTGCTGGGAAAGCTGAAGCGGATCATGGTCTATCTTCTCGGTATGTTGAGCGACAGTCCTTTCAAGTTCTGACAAACGTTTATTAATGGAATACCCCTTTAAAAGATAATCCTTTAATACACTATTCGCCCATTTCCTAAAAAGGGTTGCGTTCTTGCTATTAACCCGATATCCTATTGACAGAATCGCATCAAGATTATAATATTTAGTAGTATATCTCTGTTTGCCGTCATTACCCATATGTTCCAAAATGGAACATGTGCTATCTATATCAAGTTCGCCGCTTTTGTAAATGTTGTTCAAATGTTTGGTAATAGCTGGCCTTTTAGTCCCGAACAAGTCGGCTATTTGTTCTTGTGTCAGCCAAACGGTTTCATCTTCCAACCTCACTTCCAACTTGACCGCTTCATCCGGCTGGTATAATATGATTTCTCCCTGTTCCATTGCTTACTTACCTTTTCTTAATTCATCAAGCCTCTGCATCGCACCGCTGAACTTCTCACCAAACATCATATCATCGGGCAAAACAAACCAGGTGGGAATACCTCTCGACTGTGGATTACCTATACATTCATCTTGCCCGTTCTGTTTGCGGTAATCGTCCCATTCACTATAAGCGATGTTCCAACGAATACCTAATTTATAGGTATTTTCCCATTTAATAATAGCCAGTGAATAGGCCGGATCATCTTTGCCGTCATAAATCACTTCTACAACTTCAACCACCCCTTTAGGGGAATTTATAAACTTCGGATTTTTATACGAATAAGTGCTCATGTCTTTTATTTTTTATTTATAGCACACAAAGATACTCAAAAACAAATATATACATATATACATACGTATGATTAACGTATAAAAACATTTATGGTTATTCTAATCTTTGATTAATTCCGGTACAGAAACAAAACGTACCGAAAGATGGAAACAGGATTTATTTCGGTACGCTTCCCCGATCGGTACAAAAAACACGCAAAAAACGAGAAATACTACTTTTAGTATTTTAGTATATTAGTATTTTAACTATATTTGCGGACATGACAACCATTTAAAAAACTGAATTTATGAGCAAAGCAAAAGTAATCTCCGTATTGAATCACAAGGGGGGAGTAGGAAAGACCACAACCACGATCAACCTGGGCGGCGCGTTACGTCAAAAAGGGTACAAGGTTCTTTTGATCGACCTTGACGGGCAGGCCAACCTGACCGAATCGCTGGGCTTCTCCGCGGAGCTTCCCCAAACGATCTACGGCGCGATGAAAGGCGAATACGACCTGCCGATCTACGAGCATAAGGACGGTCTTAGCGTCGTTCCCTCCTGCCTGGATCTCTCGGCCGTTGAAACGGAGTTAATCAACGAGGCCGGGCGGGAACTTATCTTAGCCCACCTTATCAAGGGCCAAAAGGAAAAATTCGATTATATCCTGATCGACTGCCCCCCCCCTCGCTGTCGCTGCTCACGCTTAACGCACTGACGGCCTCGGATCGGTTGATTATCCCGGTTCAGGCTCAATTCCTGGCAATGCGTGGAATGGCCAAACTTATGCAGGTCGTCCACAAGGTGCAGCAACGTTTGAACTCGGATCTTTCGATCGCCGGGGTCCTGATAACCCAGTACGACGGAAGAAAGAACCTGAACAAGAGCGTTTCGGAACTGGTACAGGAAACATTCCAGGGCAAAGTGTTCAGCACCCATATACGCAACGCCATTACGCTGGCCGAAGCCCCGACACAAGGGCAGGATATTTTTCACTATGCCCCAAAATCTGCCGGGGCAGAGGACTACGAGAAGGTATGTAACGAACTGCTAACAGAAATAAAGTAACCATATGGCAAAGAAGAACGATTTAAAAAACAGTATGTCGGCCGGGCTGACCGGGGGATTAGACAGCCTGACCCAATCCACGGCCGGGCAAAAAGAGGCTCAAAAGCCGAAGAAAGCGAAAACCGTGCATTGTAATTTTGTCATGGACGAAACCTATCACCAGAACTTAAAGCTGATCGCGATCCGCAAAGGCGATTCGCTAAAATCGGTATTGCAAGAGGCTATATCTGACTACTTGGATAAAAACAGTTCCCTGCTATAACAGCGTATCGGGAATATACAGGGCAAACACTCCACAAAAGAAATTCTCCAGGAAAAAGGTACGCAAAAAGCACCCCTACACATCAAAAAGTATATTGAAAATGCGATTCCCTATAAAAAACCCGTTGGCAGGGTTAATCTTGCGTATGTTTAACCTGCCAACGGGTACGATATTAATAAACGTTTGGATTAAGGTTGGACGTTTACGTCTTTATCTGCATCAACCCAGCCTGTTGTCTCTGCATCAAACTGGATCGGATTCAACACAGCCTCTCCCTGATCATCATAACCACCACCGAAAATCAACGTGTAGATATGACGCTTGCCCTGTTCCCATGTATCTCCGAACGGAACATAAATTGTTTTGTATTCGCTTGCTGAACCCAACAGATAAACTCCGGACTGCCGGATTTTGCAGGAGATCTCCAGATAACATTGCTTCGCATCGTCGGCACCCTTCTTGGTTTTGCTGGCTCCGGAAACAGTCCAAGCAGTCAGCTTCTGTGGTATATTCAGCATAGGAGTATTTGTGGTAATATCGGTAGCTTCGGTATTGCTATTGACCGTGATGTTTGCGTTTTTCACTACGGTAAATGCGTGTGGAAATGCTAAATCAGACGAACTCCAACTTCCCGTTCCATCGGCTGCCGCAGGCAATGTGAAGGCGCCGGCAAATTTGAAATTATGAATCTTGATCACGTCGATGTCCACCTGCATGTTATCGTATTGGGTCTTTGCTTTGAATACGACCTGTGACAGAATATGTTTGAAATTAAATTTCACTATTCCGTTGTTCATGTCTTTTGTCTGGCCTTTGGCCATGGCATACATCACGTCGTAGTTTTCATGAGTACCGGCTCCATACTCATCCATGCAGGTATAACTTATCTTTTGGACATCCTTGGTGGCTTCCCAACTATAAAACACCATCATGTCTTCACTAACCGTTCCGGGATTGAACGCGTAAAAGTCCAAAGCCTCGGTAGGCCAATAACGAAGGTCGCTCGCATTGTCATAATCCCACTTACCATTTTTGTACACGATCTTCACTCCGTCATGTGCAAATTCCGTGTCGTTCTTTCCCATGAAGGCAGTACCATCCGCCGTAAAAGCGAACACGTCGAAATCGGTGTTCTTCAAGTTGGTGTTGGTAGTAGGGGTAGCCCTCGTTTCCGCCGCATTACTTAACACGTTAAAACCAATCGCATTTCGTGAGGAGGTTTCCACATTCGCAATCTCCTCTTCTGAGCAACTCATCAGTAGTACTCCAAAGATTGCCCAAAACATTACTGTACTTTTTTTCATAAAATGAATAAAATTGTTAATAAATATAATTAATAAAACTCGATTACAACACTATATCCACATTCACATCATCCCAATCATCAACGTCCACATCAAATCCCGGACCGCCACTTCCCGGCTCGGATGGTACCTCATAATCAAAATTCAACACCAGATGCACATCACCGATATGCCCCGCTACCGGGACATCATGCACTTGGTCGCTCACGTCCTGTTCCAATACAGACATGCTGCCTGAACGGTTCTTGAGATACAGCCGGAAAACATTGGGCTCTCCTTCAAGTGCGGAATGTCCAAACGTATAGAATCCGCCTATAATCTGATTCCGTGAAACCATTCCATCAAAGAGCAGGCTCTCCGAAAGATCGGCGGGCAAACTGTCGCCGGACATGTTAAGCGAGCCGGACATGCCGGAAAGAGCGGCCCGCAAATCCGCCACCCTGTCCAGTCCCCGAATTCCGTTCACCTCATACGTGTAGTGACATACCATGTTTACGGGAGTTAGCCGTATTACCTTCGTGCTTCCTTCCGGAATGTCCTTGAGGATAACTCTGTCTATATGGTCGCCACACAGCCAGGGTGGGGTGACGGCCATTGTCTGGTTATCCGGCGACCGAACATCACGCGTATCGGCAGTAAAAAGCGTGTAACTGCCGTTTTCTTTCCAAACCATCCCGTCGGTATCGTAGTTGAAGCAAATTACCCGGTAATCATTCTCGGGGAGCTCCACTTCCCCATCCTCTCCTCCGGGGAAATCAAATATCCACGTGTTGCTTTCATCATCGGTCGGATAAAATACGACCCTCATGCCTTCAGGCTTGTCATGATTGGAAATCTTGGTCCAGTCGAATACTACCCGCACCGTGGCAAAGTGCGGATGATCGTAACATAAATCCTTATGCTCACAAGCCGTCAGTCCCATCCATAAAAATATGAACACCAGACTAAAGCGTATCAGTATCACTGCCTGCCTCCTTTCTTCCGGCTATAATTCCCCCGCCCGATCAACCACACCAAAGAGATACCCGCCTTGGTCGGGCCGAACCAGCAGCGTTTTTTAGTGGTCTGCCATACATAGTGACCGTCCAAAGGGATGTACTCCTTGTACAATCCTCCAAGGTAGCCGATTCCCAACGTGAAATCCACATTGAACCGATGTCCCACAGGTAACGAGTAGCCGTAAGCCACGCCTCCCCCGTAACTCCATTTATCCCCCAAGTAACCTTTCCCACCCAATTCGAAATCATAGGTGACGATCTGCCCGTACAATCCGACATGATGCCCGGAAAACGGTTTTTCCACCGCTCTCCGACCGAACCAGCGGCGCAACTCCACATCTCCCCCATAGATACGCCAATAATTATGCTTCCGATCACTTTTCCACCAGGCATACATCCAATTCCCGGCCACAGACCAGTTCTTCCCCAAACAGAACTCAACCCCGATGTCAGGTATCAAAACAGCGTCATAAAGCAAGTTTGTTTTCACCGCCATGCAAAACGGCCGTTTCTTTACCGGAGCTATGACGGTAACGGTATCACGGATGCACAACGTATCACGTGTATGTATATATACCGTATCTCTGACGGGATTTATCGGATCACTATCATAGCATATTTTCACCATCGACGAACGAAGTTTCGGAAAATGGAATTTATACAAATATGAGTATGGCCTCCCCCCTTTCAGTCTTTTCAGTTCTCCCCCCAAATAAGGGCTGTCCTGGTTTTCCAAACGGACGATCTTCTCCAACAAACGAAGGACATCCTCCCTCTCCGGAACATTCACATCCGCTCTCACCATCGTTATAAGTCCGTTCCAGTCGCTTCCCGAAAAATGAAAATCCCTCTCCAATACCGGAATCTTTATATAAGGTGATATATACCGCCACAAAACCTCTGCTCGTTTTTCAGACAGCCTTCCATTCAACAGCCCCCCTCCTTCCGGGGAAGCTCCTCCTATTATTTGAATTTTCCTGATAAGACGGACGGAGTCGTTCAATGCGGAACAGATTTTAGCAAACCGCTCCATCTCGTTCCCATTGTCAAGTAAACATGTATCTATATTTACCTTTCCTTGATGAAAATAGATCCTTACCGAATCACGCTTCTCCTGAGCGGATATTTCTCCGCTTATACTCAACACGAGCACGAACAATACACATTTAATATAAAAACCTCTTTTCGTCATTTAATCATTTGTTAATATGACAATCCAAACCCAGGCTTTTACACCCCCTGAATTTCAACCGCTAAAGATATGCACCTATAAACCAACCTCCAAAGCAAAAAACAAGTATTTTAAACTTATAAATACTTAAAAAGACAACCACACAACAGCTACAACACTTACCACAGCAGCCAATCACGCTTACACAACAATTAAAAACACTTAACATCATAAAGAAAAGTACTTAAACATACAAAAAAAACAGTTATTTTTGCAGGAAACATTATACTTAATAACACTTAAAACAATAAAACACATGAAATTCAGCACAAAAGCCGCTACTTTTCTAAGTTCAATAAAAACTCAAACTTACGACAAAAAAGAAAGCGAAATGATAATAACGTATCAACAAAAACGTGTCTTTCATCTATCCCTGCTCATGCTGGCCTTATGCGCACCCATATACATATATTCAGTTCCATTTCCCAATGAACAGTTTTATTATATTAACAGCGTATTATTCCTGTTTATCATTATGTGCACTCTCGCTTATTTTAAAAAGAGAGTAAATCTGACCACGACCTTTTCCATTATACTGATAGCCATACATATCGAGATTTTTATCGAGATAATTTATTGCTCAATATGTAGCGGATATGAATATAGTTATCAAAGAGCATTGATAATGAGTAACATTACTATCTCTCTCTTATTTACCATGCTTTCCATCTGTGCCTATATGAGTAATATCTCCATCCTATTGTCCTCCCTTACCATAGCTTCCTATACAATCTGCACACTTATCACCGACGAACCGTTCCTATACAGTTATCTGCCTTTGATCATCATCATATACACCATGATCCCCTTATTAGGAAGATCCTTACACAGTAATATCAGCAGCTTGCTAAAAAGTAGCAACTTGCTAAAAGAGGAAGAGGAAATGCTTTTGAAACGTCTCCAAATGAAAAAGGAAGAACTATTCGCGTTCGCCGAGTTGTTAAGCGAGAATAACCCGGAAGAAAAGACAAGCTCCCTGTTAAACATAATAGGGGAACAATCCAAAGAAAATCTTTTTACAGCCCTTGCCGCATACCAGAAAAAGGAAAAAAGTAAACTTGATACAATCAGGAGAATATATCCCAATTTATCCCCGTCCGAATTAAACATCTGCCGTTTAATACTGCAAGACAAGACCGTCAGCCAAATATGCGAATTATTACATCGGAGTAGCGGAAACATAACCAGCCAACGAGCGAACATACGTGCCAAACTCGGACTGAAAAAAAGCGACAATTTAAAAGAAGCATTACAAGAACGCATGAGGCTGTATGAAGAAGAACACCACCGGCAAGAGGAGTTTTCAGCCATGCGTTAGGGATTGCAGAGTAAAGCCCACAGCCTTTAGGCGAGGACTTGAAACGTAAAGCCCGACCGTCCCACGGGAACGCCCAAAAGAAAAAAAATCCCCCGAACATTCATCCGGGGGACATTCAGGTCGTCACGTCAATTATAATACAGATTAAGATCATCCATACCGATCTCCTTCCCGTCCCGGAAAGAAAGGCTCTTTTTCTCGATCTCCTTTCCGTTCTTGTAAACGGTCACAACCCACTGCATCGGCTCGTTCACGACACCGTCCTCCCCGTCCACGACACTACCGGAAACGGCGAACTCGATCGCCTTTCCCGTCGTGGTTAACGTCACCTTTTCGACGGCCAGTTCTTCATCGCTTAGAATCAACGGGCTTGCGAGGCTTTCCCCCGTCGCCCCGTCTTTCAACCGCGTACCGTTGGCGACTACCACGACCGACTTAATGAAGCTGCGGAAATCTCCCGACTGCTCGATCGTTACCTCATACATCGCCCCTTTTCCTCCCGGTTCGTCGTCGTCCTTGCTGCAACCGACGAAACACAATGCCATGCACACGCATACGGCCGACAAATACAAATACTTTCTCATACCTTCAATTATTTAAGTTTATAAATAGATCACGCACCCCAGGCCGACATGGTTGTTATTCCGGAGAATGGAGTTAAACAACATTTCAAACCTGTATTCGGCAAAAAGAGCCACTTTCGGGCTTAGCAACATTTCCGGCCTTATCCCGACCTCGTATCCATACACGAAAGCCTTGCTTTTCGCCAGGTACACAAGATCGCTTTTCGCCTTGGCTTTTTGGTAGCCGATCGTCCCGGCTGCGATCCCCAGGAGCGAGAATTTCCGTCCTTTCAGGGCGTAATAGGCCAACTCCGGGCCGACCGTCACGGTGTTTGCCTTTACCAGATCCCGGTTTAGATTCCGGTAATTAAGGTTTGCCCCCACCTTGAAAGCCTTGTACACCGGCGGCAGCAACGACCAGACATTAATTCTTTACGACGACGTGCCGATCTACAATCAGGCGCATGCCTACGGCATCCTCTCGATTTTCAGCGGCGAAACGGTCCAATCGGCCGAGGTGTCGAAAGGCTACATATCGCCCGCCTACGGCTCCCGGCTCTCGGCCCTGACGCAGATTCGCACACGCGAGGGCGACCGACAAAATCACCGCCAGTCGCTCACGGTGGGAACCTTGTCGTTGGCCGGGACCCTCGACGGGCCTATCAAACGCGATAAGGGTTCCTACCTCATTTCAGCACGTTACTTCTTTCCCGAAGCGGTGCTTGCAATCGTCGATAACGCTGTCCGCTACGGCTTCTACGACGTGACGGGGAAACTGACTTACGACATTCACCGAAATCATACGCTTTCGCTCGGAATCTATTCCGGCGACGACCACATGAAGAACAAGGAAGATCACGCAGAAAACGGGTTCGGCTGGGGCAATACTACGGCATCCCTGCGGCTGGAATCGCGTTGGAATGATAATCTGCGCTCCTCGGTGGTGGCCTACTATACCTACCTGCAAAACCGTCAGGAAACAAAATTTAAAGACGACGGTTTCAGTAATTGGGGCAAAACGACTTTCAAAACCCACGAGTTCGGAGCACGCATGACGTTCGACCAACGGCTTTCGCATATCTGGATGCTGGAGTACGGAGCTGCGTTTTCGCACCAGCGGTTCGAACCGATGCACACGAAAAGCATCATCAACGGACAGCACAAGAACCGCGGCTATTCTTCCGAGCAGCTTGTTTCGGGGGCGCTGTTCCTGAACAACCGCTTTCAATGGGGAGGCTGGCGGGCCGACGTGGGTGTGCGGGGCGCGGTCTATGACAATTCGGAGCAGACAAGATATGCCGTAGAGCCGCGTGCGCAACTATCCTATGATTTTGGCCGCGACAATGCGGTCTGGCTTTCGGGGACGATAAATTCTCAGGCGCTTGTTCAATTCAACCGCTATTACTACTCGATGCCGATTGACTTCTGGACCCCGTTTCGGGACGGCAGGTTACAACACGCATGGCAGGTATCGCTCGGTGGCCGTGCGAAGCTGCACCAAAACCTGCCCCTTTCGGTAGAGGGCTATTATAAACGAATGCGCAACCTGCCGCTGATCTACGACAGCGACGATTTCCTGCTGGGCAACGGCGGCTTCATTTACGGCACGGGACGAGCGTTCGGCATTGAAGCAATGCTCCAGTACCAGACCGAACGCCTGAGCCTGACGGCTTCCTATACCTATACCGATTCCCGCCGCCGCTCGGACGGCGTAACCTATCCGTTTGAATATGACGTGCCGCACGATTTCAATGCGTTCGTCAGCTACGACGTGGTGAAGCGACCGGGCCGAAAACATACCTTTTCACTCAATGTTGCATGGCGCTCCGGGCTTCCGTATCGCCTGACGAACGAAAGCTATCCGGATACGGACGGTAATCCGATCATCGGCATCACGGCCTATCCCACGATGCGGATGCGCAACTATTTCCGCGCCGATGTCAGCTACAACATGGAGCGCCGCAAGCGCAACGGCGTGCGCAACTGGCAGTTCTCGATCATCAACGCCACATGGCACAAAAACCCCGTGAGCATTTACCCTTACCGGGGCAGCTATAAGGCAACGGTGCTGATACCTATCATGCCGTCGGTTTCATATACCCGCACGTTCGGAAAATGATCGTGTCCACAATATTCAAAACGCCAATTTCCAAACCTCAAAATAACTTTTAACCCTTAAAATTTTGTCTTATGAAAAAAACGATCTTCACCATTCTGTTTGTTCTTTCAGTTACGATTAACTGCTTGGCCCAAATGACCTACAAGGACGGCAAACTCACCGTAGGACGAGGTATGTATAAAACCTATACGACGAGTTGGGCGGGATGGGCGCACTATTGGGGGGCCACGGACCAGAACGGTATCAAAATGCACATTCATGCAGCCGATCCCCGTATGTCTACTACAACCAATAAACTTGTGTTTTTGGATAGCGACAGGTCCTTGTATATCGACCTTTATTGCCGCACGATGTATCAGACTTCGGATGAAAAACTGAAAACCAATATTCGCTCATTGAAAACGACACCCGTTTCCCGGTCTGCTTTTTCCATTAACATAGCGCCTGCACAATCTAACCCGTCAACGAATATGGTGCTGAAATTGAATCCCGTGAAATATCATTGGAGGGATGAAAGCGAATACGAAAGATTCAATATTCGTCCCGTGCAAAGCGGTGTGGAGGAATACGGTTTTTTGGCGCAGGAATTAGAAGCTATCATTCCCGGAGCAGTCGCCATGACAGAAGAGGGTGACCGTCTTGTCAATTATTCCGCCCTTATCCCGATTCTGACGGGCGCCATTCAGGAGTTAACCGCGCGCGTCGCTGCATTGGAAAGTCAATTAAAAGCTGCCGGGAAATAGGAAATCATTGAATTTTGACGGAATTACATAAAACTGTTTTATGAAGAAAATATATTCGGTGATATTATTATTGGCAGTGATGCTGTCCTCTTGTACCAAAGACGAAACAGACATTATGACCGATGATAATTCCAACGCGCCGGCACTCGCAAAAACCCGTTCGGATGGAAGTGATATGGTAGAATATGAACTTTTACCGAATCCGTACACGGTTGATGTCATACAGGGAGTTTACGATTCGTATAATGTTTCTAAAACTATTGAACCGACGGATTTGTACGTCAGATTCTTACCGCAGGACAGTTTACAACTTATTGCCCTGAAAAACGATTATGACCTCGAACTGTTCGACTATCCGCTCAATATCGAACTTCCGGAAGATGCGGTTTATCAAGACCCGACTATTCCGGAGGGTAGTTTTACTTGGTTGTATACAACCGTAAAGCCAGACTTCGCATTTCCCAAAGAAATACCTTATGAGGTGATTGAAGAATGCTATATTCCGGCAGAAGATGAAACAATCTCACCCACTCGCGGGGGTATTATAAATGTGGAGGAAGCTGCTTTTTTAAGTCTTGGATACCCCCTTGAAGAACAGGAACCGGAAACTCGCGGAAAACGCAGACCGGAGGGAACTATCAGAGTTTACGATGATTATGCAGGTGCTTTTGTTCCGGTAAAAGGAGTTAAAATCAGATGCCATAGATTTATTAAATGGTCTACGACATTTACGGACGAAAGCGGCCATTATACAATGGACAGCAAATTCAGATTCGGACCGCATTACGCGATTGTTTTTGACAACAGGAAAGGTTTTGACATCTGGGGTAATTGGGGGCCGATTGCACGGGCCAATCTTAATATGGGTTGGCATAGTAACCGAGGACACTCACGCGATATAAATGCTGGAAGTTTTGCTTGGGATTGGGCGGCTGTTAATAATGCAACCTACGATTACTATAAAATGTGCGAAGAAACAGGAATTGCCAAACCGCCCCGTAATCTTAAAATTTGGGTTTTCAAACGCTGGACGACATCCTCGACACCTATGTTGCGCCGAATTGTACATCCTATTGGGTATAACGGTAATTCATCGTGGAAAAACTTTTTTATCAATATCGGTTACGGTACTCTTGCAACGGTGCTGAATCAAATGCTAAAAAAGGTTCTACCTGATATTACGATAGGAACAGGTGGACACTCTTACCGGAAGGTTTATGACGTTGTAAATCACGAGTTGTCCCACGCCAGTCATTTCAGTCAAGTAGGAAGTGCGCATTGGGCGAAGTATATCAGCTATATTATGACATACGGTTCTTATGGAAACGGGACGGGTAAGAATGCAGAACTTTGTGGAATTGGTGAAATGTGGGGTTACTCAATGGGACATATCCGGGCCTATGAAAAATACAATCCGTCAGGTCTTTTGGATGATTATCCGGATGTGCATACTTGGCTTAAACCTCATGTGTTTTGGGACCTGCAAAGGGATAAAGTATTAACTAAGAAGCAGATATATGATTGTTTGGTCGTTGGGGTCGATACCTATGACAGATTAGTCGCAAAAATGTACGAAAAATATCCCGAAAAGGCTGATGAGATCGAAAAGGCATTTACGGACAACGGGATTACCCCGAATGTCCCCAAACCTGATACCGGAGATTTGACGCATGATGCCTTTTATACCAACAAAACGGTTTCTTCGTCTTTCGTTTTTTCAGGGAATAATATTCTTACGCGGAATGTTACTGTAACGAATAGTGCGAAACTGACCTTTCGGGCCAACAAGTCTGTTACTATAAACTCTCCGTTTACAATTAATCAAGGCGCGCAGCTTGAAATAACTTGCGGTAATTAATATATTTAACAGGTTCAGGGACATTGTTCCCTGAACCTTTGTATCTTTACACGAAAACTATGGTCTATGAAAAAAATAATTTTTGCTGTTATCAGCCTTACTTTGTTCGTATCATGCAGAATATTTCATACTACCGAGCCGACCAATAGTGCACATTGGTACGTAAAAAATATGACTTGGAAACCAATTGTAATTAAGAAGCGTGATTTCAGGACGGAACGGCTATTGAATCCGGGAGATTCTATATCTGTTTTTCATAGATTACCTATGCAAAAATTGGGATTTCCCTCTTTTGATCTATTTTATGAATTATGGAACGTGAACGGGAATGGGGTGGAACAAAATCTGGATGTCCTGTCAGAAAATGGGCAATTACTTAAAACTTGGAAAATTTCGGATAAAAATGATCCGTCAGTAAGAATATTCCAAGAAACTTCATGGAGATTTTATCAAAAACCACAACTCCAACATGTATCTACTTGTGAGGTTGCATGGGTTTTTGACATTCTCCCCGCAGATATTGAGTAGTTCACAAATGCCATGAGTTTGTAATAAATTAAAATCAATCTATTTTGAAAAAAATATTCGTCCTATGTATAATCATTCTGGGTGGTGTCTCATGTGATCCACCTGAGCATTTAAAGACTCATTATACCTACTGGTATGTGAAAAACGCAACTAATGAGCCAATAAGTATAACAACTGTTCCCGGACATTTAATGTCGATATTAACAATTATTTCGGGTGATTCCGTCTGTTTTCATTCATTTTGTCCTCCGCAACATTGGGGTATTCCGTCTTTCAACGGCTTATATGACATTTGGAAAAAAACAGCGGTCCAAGATCAGCATACTGATATTCTTTCGAATGAAGGGAGCTTATTAAAGAGTTGGAATTATGCAGACCGAGACGCAGAGGAGCGGCAATTCTTCAATGAATCTTACTGGCGGTTATATATGAAAAAATATAGCCATAGCGACGAATTAAACTTTACATGGGTTTTCGATATTTACCCCACAGACATTAAGTAACTTACAAATGCCATGAAAAAGATTGCTTTCATATTTGCGATTACACTAATTAGCATATCATGCGACCCGAAGAAATGGGTGGCTACGCATGCAACTTCATGGTATGCAAAAAACAATACCGATCAGATTTTAATTATTACTACGTCACCGTTCATTGATACTGATGCTGTTGTCGATCCCGGAGATTCGGTATTAGTTCATAGCTTCAGTCCGTTTCAATATTTAGGAGAACCCACTTTTGACACATTTTACGATGCGTGGAACGGTAAGCCGGAACAAGAATGGTGTATAAGCATCTGTTCCAAAGATGGTCAATTACTGAAAATATGGAAATATATAGACCGGAACGCAGAGGGCAGACAATTCTTCAATGAATCTTATTGGCGGCTATATACGAAAAAATATAGTCATAGCGATCAATTAAACTTCTCGTGGGTTTTTAATATTCTCCCGGAGGACATTGCTCTTTTGTAGCTCCTCCGTTGATGACGCACACTTCACATTAGCAACAGGCCGGAATAAATGTTCCGGCCTGTTCATTTAGCGTGATATAGTCCGTTTTCGCCGTGGCTTTCGCTTGCGTGAAAGATTTCGGCGCATGGCTTCGAACTCCTCCTGTGACATGGGACCGTCCTCGGTGATCTGTCCCAGCAGGTCGTATTTGCAACCACTCCACAGTATGTTTCGCAAAGCTCAGAATCTCGATACTCAGAGCCTTTAATTCTCTTGTTCGCTGCTCCAACATAGCGATCTGATGCGGGATAGCGACGTTGGAAAAGTGCGAATTGACAGCCTTTACAATCTGATTATAGTTATTGCCGAGTTTCTGAAACTGAAAATAAAAGTCGTTCAGCCGGGCGATAAACTGCGTCTTTGACGGGTCGCGTTTGATGACGACGAACTCTTCTCCGAAAATGCGTTTTACGATAAACTGGCTCCTGTTATGCTCCAATCCGGACTTGCAGAGTAGCTTCTTGAAGCGGATGTGCTCTTCATTGAACCAGAAAGAGTACTTGTAGCTTGGTGTTTCAGATTTCCGGGCATTTCTGTTTGTCTGTTTTGGGTCGGTATTCATGATATCGGTTAAAAAGGCGTTCGACTCGGGAGAACGCCCGGCCTCGCAGAGCGAGCTCCTTTCGTATGCCGAAAAAATTTTCGGCATACAAAGGTACAGCTCGCTCGCCTCAAGTGAGGCGAAAAATCCGCGGCGGAAAAATTTTCGAAAAATCTATGCCAAACCTCCGCTACGGCTTCCGAGGGTGGGTCGTTTCCCTCTGCAATATTACAACCATGCGGGCGTGTCCCGTCCTGAAAAAGGTTTACAGTGATTGATAATTAAAGATAAACATTTTGGTTCAAAAAATATTGTCCTGATATAAGTTTACATATGCCTTCCGAACAACCGTCTTTCGGCCCCAATGATGTTTGAGTTTCCCGGTTCTAAGTTCCGCTTCCAAGGGCGTAAGCCAATCGCAGCTGGCATGAGGTCTGAGTGAATTGTAAAGGATAACGATCTGGTCGATGCGTTCTTTTGCTGCCTGAAAACTTTCAAAACATTCCTCGTCGATCCATTCGCTCTTCAGAATACCGTTCACCCGTTCGGCAACGGCATTCTCATACGGATCGCCCTTTTCAGTCATGCTGATGCGAATCCCATTATCGGTCAGTAAT
The DNA here is from genome assembly GCF_000265365.1 of Alistipes finegoldii DSM 17242. NCBI lineage: Bacteria > Pseudomonadati > Bacteroidota > Bacteroidia > Bacteroidales > Rikenellaceae > Alistipes > Alistipes finegoldii. The sequence continues at coordinate 3,534,315 of NC_018011.1, read as the reverse complement.
TTCACATATTCTTTCGAACAATATTGGCATCCTCTGTCCGAATGATGGATTAACCCTTGCCGTTTTTGCTGCGGAGTCTGGTCTATGGCCATCCTCAGTGCACGGAGCGCTCCGTCCCGTTCCAATGTCGTATTCAGATTATAGCCTACGATCCGTTTGGAATAGGCATCCGTTATCAAAGCCAGATATGCAAATCCTTCTTTCAAAGAAATGTACGTAATATCTCCGACCCATAAACGATGCGGCCGCTCGAGGTCGAAACCCCGGATCAGATTCGGATATTTACGCATCCAGTGCCGCGAGCAGGTCGTAACGCTGTATTTCTTCCGACGTTTGACCAGAAGATTGTTTTCCGAAAGCAGCGTAAATAACCGATCCCGACTGACCGGAAATCCGTCTTGTTGCAGCAAATGCCACAGTTTACGACCGCCGAGCCTGGGCATCAGTTTCCGGTAGTAACCCACCCGCTCCAAAAGAAGGGTGTCGGACAAAGATCCTTCCCTATTACGCCGTAAATGTTTATAATAGGCCTGACGGGTATAGCCGAACAACCCGCACAGAAACGACAGGCTCATTGCTGTGTGTCTTTCTTTGAGACGCTGGACTGTCCGGCTGCGGATTTTTTTAGCAGGTCGATACCGTATTCTTCTTGGAGGATATCTCCCATGATCTCATAGCCTTCCAGACGTAATAAAGCCTCTTCCAAGCGCCGCCGAAGGGCTTTGTTCTCGGATAATAATTCACTGGCTTCTTCACTCGTAACGCGGGACATGATCGGATAAGGATTAGGGGTACTCACAAAGCTACAACTATTTTTCGCTTTCCACCGCTGACCCATCTTATGAATCGTAGACATGGGAATACCATGTTCTTCGGAGAGTTGGCGAGCCGTCTTGACTCCGCTCAAATACTCCTGTAAAATCAGATGACGCAACTGACGCGGTAAATAATGACGTGATAAGTCTGAATTCGTTGTTTGCTGCATAAGATTTACTCTTTTCTGTAAACCTTTTTCAGGACGGGACAGCGCCAAAACAAACCCTCGGTACGGACTGGAGCGGTCTGGAGCGGACATCGGAACCGAGGTATTTCACCCAGTTGTATCTTGCAGCATGAAAGGTCGATTTTCTTATTGCGTTCATTATCCCGATATAAACTGCATGAAATAGAAAACGGTATTTTGAATGGTTTAACCCAATAAACCAGACATACATACTCTATGCTCGTATGGCTGACAATCAATCTCAAAAACGTTGCACCATGGATTCATTAAAGGAAAAAGACAACCCCGCACCCAATCCTGCTAAGCGTCCCCGTATCGAAGTCGACGAGGAACTGATGCGTCAGATGATCGCCGGACAAGCCCCTTTGGACTCGGAAGTCGTCCGCAGGATTCCCGAGCCGGAAGAGGAAGATACGAACGCTCTTGAGGAAAACACATCGGAAACGGTATCCGGAGCATCGGCACCGACTGCTGAGAAAACAGGCATAGACTCCACTGCGAGTACCGTAAAAGAACATTCCGGTTTCCGTCGGAAAAAGCTCACGCTACCGGATTTTGAACGCACGTTCTTCGCTCCGGTGGATTGCCGCAACCGCTCTGCGATCTATGTCAGTACCCGAACCAAGCACAAAGTATCGGAAATACTCCACCTGTTAGGGAATGAGAGTACAAGGCTTACGGCCTTGGTCGACAATATGCTGCGATTTGTCATGGACATTTACAGCGGTGAGCTGAATTATCTCCACGAGAAGAAGAACAACAGACGACCGTTTTGAACAGACAATGCGAATTATAACGGACAGCTGAACGAAACGTCGGGAGCGGTTGTTATGCCTATTGGGGTATATGACGTGCGTGTCGTGGATTATGGCTATTGGAGGGGCAGTCCGCAGGGTAGCGTCCGGGCCGCAGAAAGCCGCCTATTCCGACGGTAGAATTCTAAGATAAAACCAAATAAAAGCTGCAAAAAGTTTCATGCCCGGAAATTGTCATTTTTTGTCGTAGCGTTTAGCAAAATGATTCTGGTTATGGGATGCAAGGCCGCGAAGCGCTTGTATAGCCTTGCATCCCATAGTCAGAATCGTTAATTTGCGGAGTACGGAAATGACAATACATTAATTATGAGTAGGTTCGGCTCCCAATTAGACGGACTGTTCCGACAATAAGATTTTGAGATTTTGAATGATCTCAAAATCTTATCGAATGGCAGATATGTATGCCGGATTATATCTGCAACGCTACATATGGTGTTCCACGCCTTACGACGGCAAAGCATCTGGCGGCGATTTTGGCCCTCACAGCATTCAGGACGCTGAATTTATGTTTACCTTCAGCCACTTTGCGTTCGTAATATGCCTTTAGTTGCGGATCACACCTGATGGCAATCAGTGCACTGCGGTTCAGTTGTACTTTAATGTCTCGATTCGCCATGCTCGATGTGTGGCATCCCCCGCGAACGCTTGTGCCGGAGCTATGTTCGAACGGAGCCAGCCCGCAATAGCAGGCAAACTTGCGGTGGTCTGTGATTTTGGTGAAATTAAGCGTCGAACAGAGCATCACAATGGCCGTGATCGGCCCTACACCTTTGATGCTGGTCAGCAGCTTGTAGTTCCGGCAAATGTTGCTGTCGGCGGCTATCAGTTCCTTCATTTCCCGTTCGATGGTTTTCATATGAGTTTCTGCATACGCGATCTCCTCCTGGAGCATGGAACGTTGAATAGATACATCCGCGAATTTCTCTTTGTAGTCTAATTTTTCGAGCAACACCAGTTTCGCTACACGTTGTTTTGCCAGATGAGCCCTTAAGATCAGCCATGTGCGCAACTGACACAGTTCCTTCTCTGCCGGCAGATAAAGGGCTATCTTCCGATAGTGAGTGATCGCATACTCGGCGATACGCCGGGCATCCACTCTGTCTGTTTTGCCACGGGCAATACCCATCGAATACTTGATTACCAACGGCGAGATCAGTGAAAAATTGAAATTCAGCGTCCTGTCGGAAGCACAAACCGCCATCTCGGATATGTAGCTCCCCATATCCTCGGCGCAGAAAATCACATCGTCGAGCCGAATACCATGCCGCTTCTCAACCCAGTGCAGACACGAGCAGATCCCTTTTCGGGAGTTGGCGAATTTGCGGTGAGCCATCTCGTTTGCATCCTCGAAGGCGACCAAAGACGCATCGAAAGTCTCTTTCGACACATCCAGACCCACATAATACAAATAGTGCATAACTTGTTAGTTTTGTGAGAGTCGTATGCTATCACATGTACCAGGTCTTCAAACCTACAATTCTAAACAGCCATTCTCTCTGGTTAATGGAGTCGCAGTCCAAATCTACCGCCAAGCCTCAAAGCTTACGACAAGCCCCGGTTCACTGCGACTCCATATCGAAATTACCTGTGATTACATCACGCTGCAAATCTACATGCGACCAGCAAAACGCCGGGGATGGAAATCCGCAAGGCTCGCCCCTCGGGCGATTCGCATGGCCTTGCATATTTCCATCTCTGACGATAAATTCCCTGCCGGCGGGAAAACTTACATCGAAAATTACCCTGCTATTGACGAAGTAAGATCGGGAATCGAATTAGCTGTAAGATAGGAGGCCATTACCGTGCGACCTTGAAGACGCTGCTGAGTTTCTCGCTTAATGCCGCCATATCCTGTCCGATTTTATCATTGGTGATCTTAGCATAGATTTGGGTCGTGGTGATCCGTTTGTGCCCCAGCATCTTGCTGACCGTTTCCAGAGGCACGCCTTGCGTAAGCGTGACCGTCGTGGCAAAGGTATGACGCGCCATATGAATCGTCGGGTTGAACGACAGACCGGCATGTCTGGCAACATGACGTAACGACATGTTCAGTGTTTTATAAGTGCCTTTAAGCGGAAAAACCTTCTCGCTTGTGCGATATGTATCCTTATAACGCTTGTAGAGCATTTCAGCGGCGGGAAGGAGCTTAACACGGAACTGCGTACCTGTCTTTTGCCGTTTGTCGATAATCCACCGCTCTCCGTTATCGTCCGTATGGATGTCCGCGTGGGTGAGTTTCACTACGTCCGCATGGCTCAAACCCGTAAAGGCGCAGAAGACGAAGGCATCCCGGTTGATACCCGTTCGGTAATTGGGGAGCCTGACATCCATCACGGCCTGCAATTCCGAAGCGGATAGATAACGTCGTTCAGCGTATTCCGCTTTGACATAGAACCCTGCGAAAGGATCGGCGGCAATCCAGCCGTTCTTATACGCCGTGTAGGTCATCAGCTTCAATTTCTTGAGCGTAGAATGGATCGTCCCGGAGCGCATCCCTTGTACCGAGGAGAGGTAGACCACAAACTTTTCGATGAAATCCCGCTTCAGCTCTTTGAACGCAATGTCCTTGACGCGGTACTCGTATTCGAGGAAGGAGGCCAGACGCCGGCGGCGTTTGCAGTAGTCCTCATAACTGGAATAAGCGCGGTCTTTGCCCACGCGCTTGCGGAAATCTGCAAGATATTCGTCGAAGGTCTGCAACAGCAGGCGGCAGTCGTCACCCATACCGAGGAAAGCGTTGCGGACCTTTTCGGCCGTAACGTATGAATCACGGTCGCAGAGACGTTGGTACTGCTTGCCGATATTGGTCTTGATGTTCTCCAACTTTTCATTGAGACGCTGGGCTTCAAGACTTCTGCCGGAGGCTTTGTTGGCTTTGGCATCCCAAAGGCTGGAACGAACGGAGAGTTTGCTGCTGAACTGCGACATCGTGCCATTGATGGTGATACGGCCCATAACGGGAACCTGACCGTGTTTTTCCGACTGCCTTTTTACATAGAAAAGGACTTTGAAAGTGCTGCGTTGCATAATAACTTGAACTTTGTGGATGGGTTAAACGTTAAGTCAAGTTATTTGTTATGCGGAAATCCGATGCAACAAACTGAAAACAAACGCCTTAATGCAAACAAAAGCATTTCGGGCAGGTAACGGATAAGTAACAAAACTCACCGTCAAACCTGCCCGATTCTGCAATTTTATTGCTCGGAACAGATGCAGAACAGAGAATTAAATACCTGTAAACAAGATATTTACTCTTTTCTGCATTTTCTCTTACCTACAAATACCGAACCGAATTTCGGCCCGCTGTCTTTTTGCGCTATAGGTGATTTTGAGGGATGTCCGTGCCGCGTGCCGGTTTCGGTTCCAGAGTTTCAGCGGATTGACATGTTTTAGGGCGTTGCCTTTATTTTGTTATATGTCTATTGTGAAAGAAACGACAACCGTTTTTACTCCGGCATCGGGGTATTGGTTTTTGTAATGTTCTGTAAGGTCTTTATAGAGACAGACAAGGTCGGGTGCGGGACCAACGCTCCTCGATCGAGAAGAATGGGCGACAAACACATCGAATGACGGGTAATCGGTTGCATTTCCCGATTCATCTGAAAATGTCCATTCCATGAAACCTTGCACCTGTTCTTCGGGAGGAAGCAGCTTGTAGGACTCCGGCATTTCTTCCGGATTTCTATTTGTGCTTTTTATAATGCTGGGACCGAATAAATCGTCGTCGTCTTTTATCGCAATCCCTTTCGGGTGATTATCCTCATCCCGATAAAGCAAATAATGATAATCCAAGGGAAGGATGGGATTGGCTTTCAAAACTTCTTCGATAAGCTCTTTGTTTTCAGATTCTATTGCATATCTGTATTGAGGAAGGGGACGGTTTTCATAATACCATTTGGGAATAAAGTGCAACGGCATCTCCTCCGAATCCTTTTTCTCTTTGGATATTACTTCAAGCCGTTCATATTCCGTCCATGCGGGTTCTCCCATGCCGTAATCCAAGTAGCTCGTTTCGCTGATTTTTATTTTGCACTCGTATTTTTCTTCAAAGTCAAATCCTTCGATATTGCCGAAGGGAATCCATTCATCGGACAGCTCTTTTTTTACGGCATATACGTCTGTCAGATAATTGTGTCCGTCGGAAGTCAATACTCCCGGAACTTTTCTGGATGCAACGGTAAGAATATATTCTTTGTAATCGGTTACTTCTCGTCCTTTTTTTTCGTCATTGTCGCAGCCGACGACGCAGAATATGCAAAGGAATAAAATTAGTATTCCTGATTTTTTAGTCTTCATATTGCTTTGATTTGTAGTTCCGTATTTGCTTTTTCCGTTGTCTTTCGCTCGTCGCGCATCCGGCGCAGTTTCCGGTGGACCTTCCTGCCTTGTAAAGTTACAAAAAAGTGTCATGGACGTTCAAGATGAGCGGTATTTTTTGTATTATGGTTTTCGGCTTGCAACGGGGCGTGTTTTGCTGCGGATTTGTATTATTTTGATCTGATGTGCGGAAAACATGTAAGCATGATTCGGCTTGGCAGCGATAAATCGTAATAAATATCAATATTTACAAGGATTTAGCCGATCTCTCATTTTGTGCGGATTATACTTTTTTGTTCGTCCGGGTTTGTTTGCGAGGAATAAAATCACTACTTTAGCCGTCCACTCATTTTTTAATTTGTACTATGAAGAAAAATTTACTCAAATGCTTGTGCCTTCCGTTAGGCATGTTGTGTGTCGTATTGTCGGCCTGTTCGGACGACAATACGGAACCGACGAAAAAAACGGAGTATACGGTGACCGAATTCGCATCGACGACCATTCCTGAGACGATACCTGCCGAAGGCGGTGCCTACACGATGACTTTTACGACCCGCACCGAAACTCGCTCCCAGCCGGTCGTTCCCGTATTCGAACCGTGGCAGTACCGTGTGACGCTCGGTGAGGCTGTCGGCGATGCGATAGCCGTGACCGAACCCAAAACGGAAGTATCGGTCGTCATCGGTTCCAACTACAGCAAGGAACCGCGGGCGGTCGTCGTGGAAATGGCTGTAACAGAGGATGCCGCTACCCCCCCCCGGTGGATTCGGATCGTCGAGGCTGAACAGGAGCCTGCCTTAAAAGACTATTGTGTAACCGAATACGACTCCACGACCATTCCGGAAACGGTTCCTTACAACGGCGGCGGTTACAAACTCGGTTTCACCACGAGCATCGAGACCCGTGCGGCCGATCCGATTTTCGTCGAATGGCAGTACCGCGTGACGCTCGGCGACAAGGTCGGCGATCCGGTGGCGGTGACGGAGCGGACCGAGAGCATCGACGTCGAAATCGCGGGCAACTATACCGAGAACGAACGCAATATCGTTGTGGAGATGGCCGATGCGGGTGCGGAACCCCAATGGACGAAGATCGTCGAAGCCCGGCAGGAGGCCGCGCTCGTACTGACGGCCGGTTTCTATTGGGCGAAGGGCAACGTTACGCTTATGGACGGTAAATTCGCCGTTGCCGACAAGATGTCCGACCTCGGACTCTATTTCCGTCAGGGCAGCAAATACGGCGTGCCGTCGGACGGCGGTTCGTACGCCGGAACGGCCTATACGCCCGAAGCCGTGCAGGTGGCGCTGGCCGACATCCCCTACCGCCAGCCGAATACCGATCCGTGCACGATGATCGATGCCGGGCTGCGTACGCCGACTTATATGGAGCTTTTCTGTCTTTACGACCGGGAAGACTACATGAACCAGCATGTATTGGACGGCATTACCGGCATGGGGTATCTCAGCTCGGACTATTTCATGCCTTTCTGCGGCGCGCTGGAACTTGCTTCGGGGCAGATCAGCGGAAAGTCTCAGTTCGGCGGATATTGGGGACTGGGCGCCAATTATGCGGGTGAAGGTGTGATTTATGTACTCAACGCCGACTATTCGATGGTGGATTACGATCTTGCGGGCACGAACATGGCTTCGCTCCGCTGCGTGAAGAATATCCGCCAGCCTTCTTATGTGTCGCATACGCCGGCTTCGGTGACGGACAATGCTTCGTTCAAGCTTACCGTCAAGACCGATCCGGGTGAATTCCCGGCTTACGAGGTCGATATCGAAGCCGAGGACGGGGAGATTCGGTCCATCGACGCATCGCCGTCCGAGACGGAGGTTACGCTGACTGTGCCCAAGAACGACGAAGTCGGAAACCGCGAATGGCGGCTGTTCATCAACCGGGTTTATTCGGGCGTCTCGTTCGTGCAGCCGGGAAAGAAAAACTATGTGGATTACATATCCCACTCTCCGTCGAAAGCCACCTACGAAGCGTTTACGCTGAGCGTAAAGTGCGAGAGCGACCTTGCGTCGTTCCCCGTGGTCATCAAAGGCAGCGACGGGCTGGAGCTGACGCAGAACGGATCGAAGGAGAATCCGACCGTTTCGTTCTCGGTTCCCGAAAATTCGGGCGAGGAGCGCACGCTCGCCATCTGGGTCAACGGCTCCGATACCGGAAAGAGCGTCCGGCAGGAGGCCAACCCCGCGACGAACGCCTTCTCGGTGACTTGGAGCGAAGGCTACCTGACTGTCGTTGACGGAGCCTATACCTTTGCGGAACCCAAGGAGCGCGGTATGTACTTCAAGTGGAAGAGCAAGTACGGCATCAAGTTCGAAGGCACGGTTTCGAGTTCGACGAAATATCAGGGTGTGGTTTACGGACCCGGTGAACAGTCGATTCCGAACTATGCGGACGTCCCCTACGGCGATGTAGACCCGTGTTCGCTCGTGGCGCCTGCCGGAACGTGGCGTATGCCCACTTCGGAGCAGCTTCTGGAACTTGTCGCCGACGGGGCGAAAGAATTCGAGCCTTATGCGTTCAGAATGTGCAGCGACGGCATGCAGAATATCTACATGGTGCCTTCCGGACAGTTGTACAAGGACGGTACGAAGACCATGCTGCCGAATATCATCTCAGTATGGACGGCCGATGAGAGCGCGACCAAGCCGGGACAGTATTGCTATCTGGCATGGTCTACGGCCAGCACAACGAACAATCCGTCGGTTTCCGCAGGCGGGGTCGTACCTGCTACGGCGATGATGGTGCGCTGTGTGCGCAGCAAATAACGCGCTTGACCGGCGCAGATACGAAATAAGCGAAGGCCCGTGAGGCCTTCGCTTATTTTTTGCTGTCGGTTGTAGCCGGAATCTTCCGGTGTGCGCGGATGCGGAGGTTCGCAAAAACCGCCGCCTTTGCCGTCGGGGAATTTTGGGCTTCCGTTCCGGTCAGAAGGTTTCGTATACGACTGTTTCCGCGAGCGGTTTGCGCAGCAGGTCGTGACGGTCGGGATCGGCGGGAGTGCCGATGCCGTAGCCGATGAGCAGGATATTGACGGGTTCCACATGTTCCGGGAGCCGGAACTCTTCGCGGACGGCTTCGGGTTTGAACATGCAGATCCAGAGCGTGTCGAGCCCCAGCGACGCTGCGGCCAGCATCATGTGGTCGGTGACGATCGAAGCGTCGATGTCGCTGATCGTTTTACCGTCGTATTTGCGGGTCCATGCTTCGCCGGTGTCGGCGCAGGGAGCGCCGAAGTCGCGGGTGCAGCGTGCCAGACGCTCCATCCCCTCCTGCGAGCGTACGACGATGAGCCGCTGGGGCTGGCGGTTGGCGCCCGTAGGAGCCACGCGGCCCGCCTCCAGAATGATGTCGAGCTTTTCCTGCTCGACTTTTGCCGGGGCATATTTGCGGCATGCGTACCGCTTTTTTGCCAGAGAGAGAAAATCCATAGTGGTAACTGTTTGAAGTCGGACAAATATACGGCAAAAATCCCGCCGCGGCAACTTTTTACGGCGGCCTTTGTCATGCCCGACTGACAGTTTGGCAGAAAACGGGCGGTGGCACACGGTTTGTTGATGGATGGTCGGATGAAATGAATCAAAATACAGCTAAATATAAAACTATGAAAAACGGCAAAATCGGGGTTACGACGGAGAATATCTTCCCCGTGATTAAAAAGTTCCTCTATTCGGACCATGAAATTTTCCTGCGCGAGCTGATTTCCAATGCGGTCGATGCTACCCAGAAACTGAAGACGCTTTCGTCGATCGGCGAAATGAAGGGCGAGCTGGGCGACCTGACGATTCACGTCGCCGTGGACAAGGAGGCCAAAACGCTGACCGTGACCGACCGCGGTGTGGGCATGACCGCCGAAGAGGTGGACAAGTATATCAACCAGATCGCCTTCTCAGGCGCCGAGGAGTTTATGGAGAAGTACAAGAACCAGTCGATCATCGGTCATTTCGGACTGGGCTTCTACTCGTCGTTCATGGTGGCCGACAAGGTCGAGATCTTCACCAAATCCTATAAGAAAGAGGCCAAGACCGTGCATTGGAGCTGCACCGGCACGCCCGAATTCGAAATGGAGGAGACCGATGCGGAGCATGACCGCGGCACGACGATCGTCCTGCATCTTTCGGAGGATTCGCTGGAGTACGCCGAAAGTTCGAAGGTCGAGGAGCTGCTGCGCAAATACTGCCGGTTCCTGCCCGTGCCCATCGCCTTCGGCAAGGTCAAGGAGTGGAAGGACGGCAAGTACGTCGATACCGACAAGGACAACATCATCAACAACGTCGATCCGCTTTGGACGCGCAAACCCGCCGACATTACCGAGGAGCAGTACAAGGAGTTCTATCATGAGCTATACCCGCTGAGCGACGAGCCGCTGTTCTCGATCCACCTGAATATCGACTATCCGTTCCACCTGACGGGCATCCTCTATTTCCCGAAGATCCACAACAACTTCGAGATACAGAAGAACAAGATTCAGCTCTATTCGAATCAGGTGTATGTGACGGATCAGGTCGAGGGCATCGTGCCGGAATACCTGACGCTGCTGCACGGCGTGATCGACTCGCCCGACATTCCGCTCAACGTGTCGCGGAGCTACCTGCAGAGCGACTCCAACGTGAAGAAGATTTCGAGCTACATCACCCGCAAGGTCGCCGACCGTCTGCAGGAGCTGTTCAACACCATGCGCGCGGACTACGAGGCGAAGTGGGACGATCTGAAAATATTCATCGAATACGGCATCCTCACCGACGAGAAGTTCTCCGAGAAGGCGCAGGAGTTCATGCTCTGGAAGAACATCGAGGGCAAGTATTTCACGCCTGCGGAGTATCTGGAGAAGGTGAAGGAGAACCAGACCGACAAGAACAAGACGGTCGTCTTCCTCTATGTGGACGATCCCGTGGAGAAGCACACGTTCCTCGAAGCGGCCAAGGCCAAGGGGTACGACGTGCTGCTGATGGACGGTCAGCTGGACAACCACTATATCAACTGGTACGAGTCGAAGAACAAGGAGACGCGTTTCGTGCGTGTGGACAGCGACGTGATCGACAAGCTGATCCAGAAGGAGGAGAATATCAAGATGTCGCTCACCGAAGCCCAGCAGGAGCTGCTGCGCCCGGTATTCGAGAGCCAGATGCCCAAGGACGACAAGATCCATTACAACATTTCGTTCGAGGCCATGTCGCCCGACGAAGCGCCCGTGGTCATCACGCAGAACGAATTCATGCGCCGTATGAAAGAGATGGCCGCGATGGGCGGCGGAGGCGGCATGAGCCAGTTCTACGGACAGATGCCCGACAACTTCACCATTGCGGTAAACGGCAACCACCCCATCGTCGCCGACATTCTCTCCGACGCGGAGAAGGCCTATGGCGACAAGCTGAAGTCGATCACCAAGAAGATCGACGCGGCGGTCGCCGAGGAGAACCGCTTCGACGAGGTGGTGAAGGGCAAGAAGGAAGATGAGCTGACTCCCGAAGAGAAATCGACGCGCGAGGAGCTGTCGAAGAAGATCGTCACGCTGCGCGACGAACGCGACCAGCGGCTGCGCGAGATCGGCGGCGAAAACCGGCTCGTCAAGCAGATCATCGACCTTGCGCTGCTGACCAACGGCATGCTCAAGGGCAAGAACCTGACCGACTTCATCCAGCGTTCGATTTCGCTGATCGAAAAATAGCCGAAGTCGCGTTCCGGAAAAAAGAACCGCATCCCGATGGGTGCGGTTCTTTCGTATGCGGTGTTTTTCAGTATCGTTCCGTTGGAGTCTCCGCCATTGCGTCGCTCCGGAGCCTTGCCGTAGCGGGAATCATCGGAGGTGTCGCTGCCGCTTCTACTCCTCCGTCCACTTGTTGGTGACCAGCTGCAGGAACCAGTCGGGAACGCGGCACGGGCGGCGCGTGTCGCTGTGGATGAAGCCCAGCTGCGTCATGCCCGTATTGAGCAGGTCGCCCTTTTCGTTGTAGATTTCGTAGAAGAAGTTGATGCGGGCCGTGGGAAGCTCTTTCAGCATGATGCGTACGGTGAGCAGTTCGTCGTAATAGGCCGGACGGTGGTATTTGGACTGCACCTCCAGAATCGGCATCATGATGCCCCGCTTCTCGACCTCGGCGAAAGACATGCCCAGCCAGCGGAGCAATTCGCTGCGCGCGGCTTCGTAATAGCAGATATAGTTCGAGTGGTGGCAGATCGCCATCTGGTCGGTATGCTTGTACCAAACCCTTATTTGACAGTCGTAACTCAGCATGGTTTAAAATGTTATGACGACACGCCCTTCGGGCAGTATGTCGCGGGTTATCAGTTCCTGAGCGGCATCGACCGTGAGCCGGGCCGGCTTGCCGTTGATGTGTGCGTCGTATTCGCCCGGAGGGGGCAGGAGTTTCAGCGGATCGTCCACCCGGATGCGGTTCCGCTGCGCCCGGCCGATTACCAGATAGGGGTGCGACAGCAGATGCGCGGCGCGCGCCATTTCGCCCTTTTCGACCAACCGCCGGATCACCGTCGAACTTACTTTTTCGGCGTCCACGTCGCATTCGGAAACCTCTATTACGCGCAGGCCGAATCCGTGGCTGTCCAGATAATCGTAACTGCCCTGCTTGTTGTGTCCGAAGCGGTGGTTGAAGCCTACGACGAGCGTTTCGGCTCCCGTATGGCCTACGAGACAGTCGCGGACGAATTCGTCCGGAGCCAGCCGGCTGAAGGCTCTGTCGAAGGGGATGATGACCAGATTGTCGATCCCCAGCCGTTCGAGGAGGCAGATTTTCTCGTCGAGCGTCGTCAGCAGGCGCAGGCCGTCGGCCTTGCCGAGCGTGATGCGGGGATGCGGCTCGAAGGTGAATACGATGCTTTCGCCGCCCTGCCCGCGGGCCGCGGCGGTCACGGTGCGCAGCAGTTTCAGATGGCCGCTGTGCACGCCGTCGTACGATCCGACGGTCACCGCCGGATGCGTGAAATGCGGAAGCGCTTCGAAACCGTGAAAAACCCTCATTGCTCTCTCTCCTGCCGCTCTTTTTTAGGTGTTGCTGCTGTTTTTCTCTTCGTTCTCCTTAACGAAATAGGCTACCTTTTCGAGCAGCGTGGTGATGTCGTAATTCTCGACCACGATGCCCTGCGGAAAGTTCAGCGGCGTGGAGGTGAAGTTCAGCACGCCACGGATTCCGGCGTTGATGATCGGAACGACCAGACTCGGCGCCACCTGCGTCGGCGAGGAGACGATCACGATGCTGATGTCCTTGTCCTCGACGACCTCTTCGAACGTATCCATGTGGTAGCACGGAATGCCGTCGATGGTCTTGCCGACCTTGCCGGGATCGACGTCGAACGCGGCGGTGATTTTCAGCTTGAGTCCCTTGCCGTTGAAATATTTGGTGATGGCCTGTCCGAGGTGTCCCATGCCCAGCACGGCGATATTCATCTGCGAGGGGCTGTCGAGGATTCGGCTGATGTATTCGATGAGCACCTGCACGTCGTACCCTTTCTTCGTGTCGCTCGAAAAGCCGATCAGCATCAGGTCGCGCCGGACCTGCACGGCCGTGATGCCGTGGATGCCCGCCAGCACGTGCGAGAAGATATGCGTGATCCCCTGCTTGTGGCTGGCCAGCAGCGTGCGGCGGTATTCGCTCAGGCGCTCGATGGTTTTTTCGGGTATTGCGTTTGTCAAAGATGCCATGGTCTTACTATTCGACGGTTATCGTGAAATCGCTGTTGTAGTTGACTCTCATCCAGCTGCGGTTGACGTGGTTGTGGCGCTCCTCGCTCTGCCCGAATAGGTAGGAGGTCTGAAGGGGCGTGTAGCTCCGGCCTTCCATGTCGTATTCGATGTCGTTGTACATCGCGGGGCAGAAGACCGCCGCCGCATCGTAGCCGCGGTACGAGAAGAGCGTGGGCAGCGACCCGAAGGAGCGGATATAGGCGCTGTCGAAGTCGAGAATCGTCTGCGAGTCGCGCTTGGCGTGGTAGGTCGAGATGAAGATCACGCGGTCCTTGAAGAACATCGTGCGGTCGATGTTGTTCATGCGGTTCCAGCGCGTATTGCCCAGCACGACGAACCGGGGGGCCGTGCGGCCGCGGCTCGATATGTTGGTGTCGGCCGAAGCGATGGCCGCCAGAATGCGGTCCACGTCCACCTCGTTGTCGGACATGACGATGAATACGTTGTCGGCGCCGTTGTCCAGCAGCGGCGTCAGATCGCCTGAATTGCTGTTCGTGCGGGCCGACGGATGGACATATTTATAGGTGTGCTTCTTATAGTCCGAATCGCCGAGCAGCGTCAGCATCTCCTGCTCGAACTCCTTGTCCGTACTTTCGGTGTAGATCAGCGTTACCTGCCGGTCCCCGTTCACCAGTTCGGCGGCCTTCTCCCATTTGTGCGCCGGGTCGGGCGCCATCTGGAACAGCACGTCGCTGTTCATGCCCGTGATGTTGGCCAGCGGCGAAACGACGGGCACGTTGTGCTCCTCGGCGAACCGGATGACCGGATACAGCCCCTCCTCGTAGACCGGACCGATGATCAGGTCGGTATTGCGGAAGGCGTCGCTCTCGGTGATTTCGCGGATTTTCTCCGCATCGCGGGCCGTGTTATACAGACAGACGTTCACCGAATAGCCGTATTTGGTCTTCACGCTGTCCAGTCCGAGCAGGAATCCCTGATAAAACTCCAGATAGCTGGGATTGGGGGTGCCGGCGTCCATCGGCAGCAGCAGGGCGACATTGAGCGTCGCACTACGGCGCAGTGCGCGGAATTCGATCTCCTTCACCCTGTTGTCGGCGGAGAGGTCGGGGACGGAGTCCGCGCGCACGGTGTCGGCAGGCTGCCGCTCCCCGGCGGCCAGCTCTTCGGGGGAACCCGGAACCTTGATGATCGCTCCGGCTTTCAGGTCGGCGGGTTTCAGCCCTCCGTTGAGCGAGCCGAGCTGCTCTTCGGTGATGCTGAAGCGGCGTGACAGCGAATAGAAGGTTTCGCCCGGCTTGACCATATGATAGGCATAGCCCTCCTCGGCGACGCTGTTGAGCGTATTGCGGTAGGCTTCCCACTGCTCCTTGGCGCCGGCCTCGTCTTCGGAGCCGATCTCCTTCTTGCGGATCAGGATGCGCTCTCCGAGCCGCAGGTTGGTCGGATCGAGACTCGGATTGTCCTCGATGACGGTCTGGATCGGGATTTCGTACTTGCGCGAAATGGCGTACAGGGTTTCGCCCTGCGCGACGGTGTGGGAGTCGAAGGTCCTGCGCAGCTTCCGCTCCGACTTGGGTTCGGGCACGGCCGTCACGAAAGGTATCTTGACGTTCTCCCCCGCCTTCAGCCCGCCGCCTGCCGACGGATTGTACTGAAGAATCACCTTCTCGCCCACCTCGTACGCCTTAGACAGCCCGTAAAGCGTTTCGCCGGGCTGCACCGTATGGATGTAGAATTTCGAGCCGTTGATGTAAACGATCGTTCCCGACTTCTGCACCGCGAAGGCGCACACGCTCAACAGGAGCAGCAAGACTGTCGCACAAAGTCGCTTCATCGTCATTTCAGTTTTTCGCGCATGCGGATTTCGGTGATGACCTTCTTGGTGTAGAGCGGGAAATCGCCGTTCATCATCCATGCGTAATAACTCGGTTCCATGCGGAAGACCTCCTCCACGCTGCGGCCCTTGTATTTGCCGAATCCGAAGACCTCCTCGCCTTTTTCGTTGAAGAGGATGCGTCCGGCGTAGTCGGCCGTTTCGGCGCGGGTCGAGAATTCGGCCAGCTTGTCGATGTCGTTCTCCAGATCGGGATAACGATCCAGCTGGGCCTTGAGCACCTCGTAGGTCGCCAGCGTGTCGGCCTCGGCCGAGTGTGCGTCGTCCAGATCCTTGTCGCAGTAGAACTTGTAGGCCGCCACCAGCGTGCGCTGCTCCTTCTTGTGGAAGATGTTCTGCACGTCGATGAATTTGCGGCGCTTGAAGTCCACGTCCACTCCCGCGCGCAGGAACTCCTCGACCAGCACCGGCAGGTCGAAGCGGTTCGAATTGAACCCTCCGAAGTCGCAGCCGCGGATAAACTGTTCGAGCGATTTGGCGACCTGCGCGAAGGTCGGGCAATCCTTGACGTCCTCGTCCGTAATGCCGTGGATGGCGGTAGCCTCCTCCGGAATGTGCATTTCCGGATTGAGCTTGCGGGTTTTGACGATCTCTTCGCCGTCGGGCATGATCTTGGCCATCGAAATCTCGACGATGCGGTCTTTGGCGGTGTCCACGCCGGTCGTTTCGAGGTCGAAGAAGATGATCGGGCGCTTGAGGTTTAACTTCATCTGAGGGGCCGTTATGCGTTGATCATCATCGGCATGAGCAGCATGAGCGTCGAGCTTGTCTGCTTGTCGTCATATACGGGTTTGAAGACGCCGGCACGGGTCGAGTCGGCCAGTTCGATCACCACGGTCGGCGTGTCCATGTTCGAGAGTATCTCGACGAGGAACGTCGATTTGAAGCCGATCGTGATCTCCTCGCCGTCGTAGCTGCACGAAATGGTCTCGTTGGCCGACACCGAGAAGTCGATGTCCTGCGCCGTGAGGTTGATCCGGTTGTCGCCGATGTCCATGCGGATCAGGTTGGTGGTCGGATTCGAGCAGACCGCCACGCGCTTGATGCCGTTCACCAGCTCGACGCGGTCCACCAGCACCTTGTTGGGGTTGTTGGCCGGAATCACGGCGTTGTAGTTCGGGTAGTTGCCCTCGATCAGACGGCAGACGAGCGTGTGGCTCTTGAGCTTGAAGAGCGCGTTTTTCGAGTCGAAGCTCATCTCGATGGCGTCGTCCTCCTTCAGCAGCACCGATTTGAGCAGGTTGGCCGGTTTCTTGGGCAGGATGAACGAAGCCGTGACCTCGTTCGCGGTCTCGGACTCGTACTTCACGAGCTTGTGCGCGTCGGTGCCCACGAACGTCAGCGCGCCGGGCGCCAGATTGATGTAGATGCCGTTCATCACGGGACGCAGTTCGTCGTCGGCCGTGGCGAAGATCGTCTTGTTGATGCCGTTGACCAGCGTATCCACGTCCATGCTCAGCTCCTTCTTCTCGGCGCTCAGCTGCGGTACGGCGGGATAGCTCACGGCGCTCGCACCGGGAATCGATAGCGAACCGCTCTTCCAGTTGATCGTGATTTCCCAATTCTTATCGTTTACGTCGATGGTCAGCGGCAGTTCGGAGAACTCCTTCAGGGAGTCGAGCATCAGTTTGGCGGGTGCGGCGATGGTTCCCTCGCTCTCCACGCTGTCTACCGTAATGGAGCCGATGAGCGTCGTTTCGAGGTCCGAAGTCGTGACCTTCAGTTCGTTGCCGCTCAGCTCCATCAGGAAGTAATCCAAAATGGGAAGCGTGTTCTTATTGCTGATAACCTTGCCGGTGGTAGCCAGAAGCGAGAGCAGGGCCGAGCTTGATACTGAAAATTTCATACGTTTGTTTCCTTTCTTTATTTTCTGTTATGGTTTCTGTTATTCTAAAACTGCGAGTTTGTCGAGCGCCGTGGAGATCATCTTGCGCACGAAGGGTTTGTAGTCCGTATCGACGTTCTGGGCGATGCGCTGGGCGATGATCGTGCAGATCGTGGCGGCGCGGTGGCCCATCAGGGCCGCCAGACCGGCCAGCGCCGAACCCTCCATTTCGAAGTTGGTGATGCGGCGTCCGTGGTAGTCGAACGATTCGATCTTCTCGTTGAGCCGCGCGTCCTGCGGTTCGAGGCGCACCCAGCGGCCCTGCGGCGCATAGAAGCCCGGAGCGGCGATGGTGATGCCCTCGCGCGTCACGTCGCGGAAATGCTCGAACAGCGTCTTGTCGGCGTCGATGAAGTAGGGCTTGGGAAGCAGTTCGTTCCAGCCGACGTGCTCCATGAAAGCCTTTTCGATGGCGAGGTCGCAGACGTCGTTGCGGCCCTTGTAGTAGTTCAGCAGGCCGTCGAAGCCCACCGACGTGCGCGAGAAGACGAACTCCCCTACCTTGATGTCGGGCTGGATGGCGCCCGAAGTGCCCAGACGCACCAGCGTCAGCTGCCGTTTCTGCGCCTTCTCCTGCCGGGTGGCGAAATCGACGTTGGCCAGCGCGTCCAGCTCCGTGACCGAGATGTCGATGTTGCCGATGCCGATGCCCGTCGAAAGGACCGTCATGCGTTTTCCCTTGTAGGTGCCCGTTACGGTCTTGAATTCGCGGTTGGAGACTTCGCACTCTCTGGTGTCGAAAAATTCCGCAACCAAGGCCACGCGGCCGGGGTCTCCGACGAGAATCACCGTGTCGGCGAGCTGCTCCGGCAGCAGGTGCAGGTGGAAAATCGAACCGTCGTCGTTGATAATCAATTCGGAAGCAGGAATCGTTCTCATAATAGTCGTTTTTTAATTTTCATAATTGGCATAAAAGTAATATATTTACCTCGAATATCAAAACTTCGAAGACAATTTTTCATAAATATATGTATAGATAAACCTCTTTAAAATATGACACTCATCAAATCCATTTCCGGTATCCGCGGCACGGTGGGCGGGGCGCAGGCCGAGAACCTGACGCCCCCCGACGTCGTGAAATTCACCACCGCATACGCACGTCTGATCGCCGAGCGGAATCCCGGCAAAAAACTTACCATAGTCGTAGGCCGCGACGCCCGTATTTCGGGCGAAATGGTCTCCGATCTGGTCGAGGGCACCCTGCTGGCCTGCGGCGCCGACGTGATCAACGTCGGGCTTTGCACCACGCCGGGCACCGAGATGGCCGTCATCACCAAGCGGGCCGACGGCGGCATCATCATCACCGCGTCGCACAACCCGCGTCAGTGGAACGCCCTGAAGCTGCTCAACTCCGACGGCGAATTCCTCACCGACGCCGAGGGCAAGCGCGTGCTGGCGATGGCCGAGGAGGAGGGCTTCGAGTACCCCGGCGTGGACGGCATCGGGCATGTGCTTTCGCGCGAACCGTTCAACCGGACGCATATCGAGCAGGTGCTGGCGCTTCCGCTCGTGGACGCCGAGGCGGTCCGCAAACGCCGCTTCAAGGTGGTCGTGGACGCCGTGAATTCCGTGGGCGGCATCGTGATGCCGGAGCTTCTGCGGCGGCTGGGGTGCGAAGTCGTGGAGCTGAACTGCGACCCGACGGGCGAATTCGCCCACAACCCCGAACCGCTGCCCGAAAACCTGACCGGAATCGCGGAGACGATCCGCCGCGAGAAAGCCGATCTGGGCATCGTCGTCGATCCCGACGTGGACCGGCTGGCGCTGGTCAGCGAGGACGGCTCGATGTTCGTCGAGGAGTATACGCTGGTTGCCGTGGCCGACTATATTCTGTCGAAGAATCCGGGCGGCGACACCGTTTCGAACCTCTCCTCGTCGCGGGCGCTGCGCGACGTTACCGAACGGCACGGCGGCAAATACTCCGCGTCGGCCGTCGGCGAGGTGAACGTGGTGGCCAAGATGAAGGAGACGGGCGCCGTGATCGGCGGCGAAGGCAACGGCGGCGTGATCTATCCGGAGTTGCACTACGGCCGCGACGCGCTGGTCGGGACGGCACTCTTTTTGACGTGGCTCGCCCACAAGGGGATGACCATGACGCAGCTGCGCGCCACCTACCCCTCGTACTTTGCCTCGAAGAACAAGATCGAGCTGACGCCGGCGATCGACGTGGATAAAGTACTGCGTGAGATAAAGGAGCGTTATGCCAGTGAAAACGTGAACGATATAGACGGCGTTAAAATCGACTTCGCGGAAAATTGGGTACACCTGCGCAAGTCCAATACCGAGCCGATCATCCGCGTCTACACCGAGGCGAAATCCATAGCGGAAGCCGATGCGCTGGCGCAGCGTTTCATCGGCGAGATAAAAGCGATATGCAACATTTAATTTATAGATTATGAAAAGTGGAATTTTGATCCTCGCGGCGGCCGCCCTGCTTGCGGCCTGCGGCGGAAATACACAGAAAAAAGCTGCTTCCGGCGGTGCCGAAACCGTCGCCGAAGCGCCCGACATGCATACGGCCGAGACCTCGCTCGACTATCAGGGCACCTATGCCGGAACGCTTCCGGCAGCGGATTGTCCGGGCATCGAGACCCGTCTGACACTGAAAAAGGACGGCACTTTCGACCTGCACATGAAATACATCGACCGTGACGCGGAATTCGATACGAAGGGCGGCTACTCCGTGAGGGGCAACCTGCTGACCCTGACTCCCGAAAACGGCGAGGGCGTCGAGTACTACAAGGTCGAGGAGAACCGCCTGCGCCGGCTCGACGCCGACAAGCAGCCCGTGACGGGTCCGCTGGACGAAAACTACGTATTGAAGAAGACCGAATAACACCCCGGAAAAATGGATAAAGTAAAGAAATATATAGACGCAAATAAAGATCGCTTTATCAGCGAGTTGTTCGACCTCCTGCGCATCCCTTCGATCAGCGCGCAGAGCGAGCACCGGCCCGACATGACGCGGTGCGCCGAATGGCTGGCCGCGGCGCTCGTGAAGGCGGGCGCCGACCATGCCGAGGTATTTCCCACCGAGGGCAATCCGGTGGTTTACGCCGAGAAGACGGTCGATCCCAAGGCCAAGACGGTATTGGTCTACGGTCATTACGACGTGATGCCCGTCGATCCGCGCAGCGAGTGGCGGACCGAGCCGTTCGAGCCGGTCATCCGCGACGGCCGTATCTGGAGCCGCGGCGCGGACGACGACAAGGGCCAGCTGTGGATGCACGCCAAGGCGTTCGAGGCGATGTGCGCCGAGGAGTGCCTGCCCTGCAACGTGAAATTCATGCTGGAGGGCGAGGAGGAGATCGGCTCGCCGAGTCTCTACAAATTCTGCGAGCAGAACAAAAAGATGCTCAAGGCCGATATTATATTGGTATCGGACACTTCGATGATCTCGATGCAGACCCCCTCCATCACCTGCGGCTTGCGGGGCTTGGCTTACATGGAGGTCGAGGTGACGGGACCCGACAAGGACCTGCATTCGGGGCTGTTCGGCGGTGCGGTCGCCAATCCCGCCAACGTGCTGACGCGCCTTGTGGCGCAGTTGGTCGATGCTGAGGGGCGCGTGACGATTCCCGGCTTCTACGACGACGTGCGCGAACTCACTCCGGCCGAGCGCAAGGCCTTCAACAAGGCGCCGTTCAGCCTCGCGGCCTACAAGAAGTCGCTCTCGATCGGCGACGTGGAGGGCGAAGCGGGCTACACGACGCTCGAACGTACGGGCGTGCGTCCGTCGCTCGACGTGAACGGCATCTGGGGCGGCTATATCGAGGAGGGCACCAAGACGGTGATCCCGTCGAAGGCGTCGGCCAAGATTTCGATGCGGCTGGTGCCGAATCAGGATTACCGCAAGATCAGCAAGCTGTTCGAAAAATATTTCAAATCGATCGCACCCAAGAGCGTGAAGGTCACGGTCAAGTCGCTGCACGGCGGCATGCCCTACGTCGCGCCGACCGACATGCCGGCCTACAAGGCGGCGGAGAAGGCCGTGGCGGAGACTTTCGGCAAGAAACCCCTGCCCTTCTATTCGGGCGGCTCGATTCCGATCATCAGCGGTTTCGAGTCGATTCTGGGCATCAAGTCGCTGCTCATCGGCTTCGGACTGGCCGAAGACGCGATCCATTCGCCCAACGAGAGCTACGGACTCGAACAGTTCTACAAGGGCGTCGAGACCATTCCGCTGTTCTACAAGTATTTCGCGGAGCAGAAGTAGCGCGCGGCCATGTATCGGGAATTTCTCGATTTCATCTTTCCGCTCGCCGAAGGCGCCGGAAAGATCCAGCTCGCCTACTTCCGGGGCGACGATCTGGCGATCCGCACGAAATCCAATGTCTACGACGTCGTTACGCGCGCCGACAAGGAGAGCGAAGCCTACATCGCCGCGGCGATTCTGGAACGCTGGCCCGACCATGAGATACTGGGCGAGGAGGGCGGTTCGATGGGGCGTGCCGGGAGCGATTACCGCTGGGTGGTCGATCCGCTCGACGGCACGACGAACTATAGTCAGGGGCTTCCTGTTTTCTCGGTTTCGATCGCCCTGCAATACCGGGGCGAGACGATCGCCGGAGTTGTCTACGCGCCCTACCTGAACGAGCTGTTCTGGGCGTCGAAAGGCGGCGGGGCTTATATGAAGAGCCGCTCAGGCGAGGTGAAGCGGCTGCACGTCTCCGACAAGCAGACCCTCGCCACGTCGGTCATCGCCACCGGATTTCCGTATGACAAGGACGTCAATCCGGACAACAACAGCGACAACGTCGCGCGCATCATCCCCTACGTGCGGGACGTGCGGCGGCTGGGGTCGGCGGCCTACGACCTGAGCTGTGTCGCGGCGGGACTTCTGGACGGTTATTGGGAGCTGGATCTGCACGAGTGGGACGTGTGCGCCGCGAATCTGATCGTCCGGGAGGCCGGGGGCGTCGTTGCGGACTTCAGGCCCGACCGCGGAGTGTCGCAGGCCGCGGGCAATGAAACGCTCGTGCGGGAGATTCTGAAATATGTCATTTAAGCACCGGTTTCGGTGCTTTTTTTCTTATTTCGGGGTGTCCGAATATCGTTTTTAAAATATTTTCTTATTTTTGACGGGATAAAAATGCTGAAAGAATTACGAACTATATTAAAAAATGCGGAAAAAGAGTAATAATATCGGAGAATGGTTCCTACTAAGGTCTGTTGGAGACGAATCCGTCGATATACTCTTTATCGTGCGCGACAACAGCAAAAGCCTGCCTGATGAGCTTGTTTGCGACAGCGATCATAGCGAGTTTTCCCGATTTTCCGTTTTGCCTGAGCCTCGTATAGGTCTCTTTGCATTGGGCATTGAACCTACTGGCAGGCCAAGCGGCGATATAGAGAAGTCCTCTAGTGTATGCGTCTCCGTTTCGGTTGATATGCCCTTTGATGTTTACCGAAGTTCCGGACTGTTCGTAAGTGGGACAAATTCCGAGATACCGGGACACCTGCTTGGCATTTTGGAAGTAGGTAAAGCCTCCAGTAGTGATGATGAGCGCCGTGGCAAGCGTTATGCCTATCCCTTTGATGGTCGTCAGCAGCGCGAGTTGTCGGCTGAACTCCACTTCGACAAGATCCGTGAGTTCCGCCTGGAGCCTGTCACGCTTCTTTTCAAGGAACTTGATAGTTTCGTCTACGGTATGAGTTGCACCTTTGTCCGGGACAGGCAGACATGCAAGAGAGCCACGAAGGTTCGACATGGCGGTAATCTGCTTAGTAAGTTGGCGAATGACGGTTCTTTTCTGTCGGAGCCGCAGGATGGCCTCTCCCTGTACCTTGAAAGGACGCGGGTTCATCTTCTCTCCGTACAAGGTAATGAGTCGTGCATCGCTCTTATCGGTCTTGACCGTAGAGAGCAAGGCTTTGGCGAAGTTCTTTACCTTCAGCGGATTCTCCATGCTGACAGTAATTCCGGCGACATTGAGCATATACAGCAGCAAGGCGCTGTAATTCCCTGTCGCCTCCATAACACAGTGGATACTGCCGTCTTTGGGGAGAGTCCCGATAAACTGTCTGATACCAGCGGTCGTGTTGTTAAAAGTACGGATCTCCCCGCCTTTGTCGGAGGAGTAAGCTACCACGAATGTAGCCTTGCTCACGTCGATTCCAATGTACCTCATGGCCGTTCATTTTTTGGTTTTAACGACATCGCTTACATCTTGGTCCTTCATTGCGAATACGGGCTCAGACACCTTACGAACTATCCGGATTCTGATGTAAAGAGTATGGGGTCAGAACATAATTCCCGGTTTAGAAAACCAATGAGAGATCGGACTTATTCCATACTCTGATGTCTTAACTATTCAAATTTAATTAACTAATTACAAATATACAATGTGTGGGATTGTAGGATATGTCGGCGGGCGCGAAGCCTGTCCGATCCTGTTGAAAGGTTTGCACCGGTTGGAATACCGCGGTTACGACAGCGCGGGTGTGGCGATGGTCGATGAGGACGGTGCGCTCAACGTTTACAAATGCAAGGGCAAGGTCTCGGACCTCGAACATTTCCTCGCGGGGAAGGAGCTGGGCGGAAATATCGGCATCGCGCACACGCGCTGGGCGACGCATGGTGTCCCGAACGACGTCAATGCCCATCCGCACTGCTCCGAGTCGGAGAATATCGCCCTGATACACAACGGAATCATCGAAAATTACCGGGTGCTGAAAGATGCGCTCGAAGAGAACGGCTACACGTTCCGCAGCAGCACCGATTCGGAGGTGCTGGTGAACCTGATCGAATATATCCGCTCGACCAACGCCTGTTCGCTGCTCGAAGCCGTGCAGCAGGCGCTCCGTCAGGTGGTCGGCGCCTATGCTATCGCCGTGGTCGAGAAGAACAACCGCGACGAGATCATCGCGGCGCGCCAGAGCAGCCCCATGGCCATCGGCATCGGTCGGGGCGAGTACTTTCTCAGTTCCGACGCCGCGTCGATCATCGAGTATACGCAGGATTTCGTCTACGTGAACGACGGGGAGATCGCCGTTATCAACCGCAACAAGCCGCTGAAAATCGTCACGCTGGACAACCACGAAGGCAAAATAGACATCAAGAAGCTGCAGATGAGCATTTCGCAGCTCGAAAAGGGCGGCTATCCGCATTTCATGCTCAAGGAGATTTACGAGCAGCCCAAGACCATCGTGGACTGCATCCGCGGCCGCATCAACCCCGAAACGGGCGAGGTGAAGTTGTCTGGCGTGATCGACAACCGCAGGAAATTCCTCCAAGCCCGCCGCATCATCTTCGTGGCGTGCGGTACGTCGTGGCACGCGGCGCTGATCGGCGAACACCTGATCGAGAATATCTGCCGGATTCCGGTCGAAGTGGAGTACGCTTCGGAGTTCCGCTACCGCAATCCGGTCATCTACGAGGACGACATCGTGATCGCCGTGTCTCAGTCGGGCGAGACGGCCGACACGCTGGCCGCCGTCGAACTGGCCCGCAAGGCCGGGGCTTTCGTCTTCGGCATCTGCAACGTCGTAGGCTCCTCGATCGCCCGCGCCACCCATTCGGGCGCCTATATCCATGTGGGACCGGAGATCGGCGTGGCTTCGACCAAGGCATTTACGGGGCAGGTGACCGTGATGGCGATGCTGGCGCTGGCCGTGGGCCGCGAGAAGGGCGCCGTGACGGAGGAGTACTACCGTGAGGTGGCGAAGGGCCTGCTGGAACTTCCGGCCGTACTGGAAGAGGTGCTGAAGCTCGGCCCGCGGATCGAAGACCTCTCCAAGATCTTCACCTACGCCCACAATTTCATCTATCTGGGCCGCGGCTACAACTACCCCACGGCGATGGAAGGCGCGCTCAAACTGAAGGAAATCTCCTATATTCACGCCGAGGGCTACCCCGCCGCCGAGATGAAACACGGCGCGATCGCGCTCATCGACAACGAAATGCCGACGGTCGCCATCGCCACGCCGGACAATACCTACGAAAAAACGGCCAGCAACATCGAGGAGATCCGCGCCCGTGGCGGCAAGATCATCGCCGTGATCGCCCGCGACGATACGCACGTGCGCCGCAGCGCCGATTACACGATCGAGGTTCCGGTGATAACCGACTGCCTGATGCCGGTCGTCGTCTCGGTGCCGCTGCAGCTGCTGGCGTACTATATCGCCGTAAACAAGGGCCGCAACGTGGACCAGCCGCGCAATCTGGCCAAGTCCGTGACGGTGGAATAGCCCCGGCACCGGAAAATAGCTGAACATGGAAATCCCCGCAGCCGTACGCGGCTGCGGGGATTTCGCTCACACATTATCATTAACCTAAAACCTCGTGTCAGTCGTCGTAGCCGTTGGGTTTGGCTTTCCATGCGGCGGCGAAGATCGCCGTGCCGACGAGCGCCATGCCCACCAGCGTATAGAGCGCGATGCTCCAGTCGGTGTACTGCACCAGCATGCCGAGTCCCCAGCCCGAAACGATCGTGCTGCCGTAGCCGAACAGCCCGCAGAAACCGCCTGCCGTAGCGGCGGCGCGCTTGGTGGCGATATTGGCCGCGGCGATGCCGACCAGCGCCTGCGGGCCGTAGATGAAGAATCCGGCGGCCATCAGAATCGCAACGGCCACGATCAGCGGCGTATGCTCGTTGAGCGAATAGAGTCCCACCAGACACACGGCGGCCATCAGCATGCAGATGACGCACGTGCGGGGCGCACGGCCGCCGAAGAAACGGTCGGTGGCCCAGCCTGCGGCCAGCATGCCCGCGATACCGGCAATTTCGAACGCCGCGACGGTCCAGCCCGCATGGCTGATGTCCATGTGCAGGTGCTCCTTGAGCATCGTCGGTCCCCAGTCCAGCACGGCGAAGCGCACGATGTAGACGAAGAAGTTGCCCACGGCGATGATCCAGATCGTCGGATTCAGGAAGACCTTGCGGCGCAGGAAGGCCTTGTATTCGGCCTTCTCCTCCGCTTTGGACTGCGGTTTTTCGGCCGTTTTGCCGGTCTTGAGTTCGGGAAGGCCCACCGACGAGGGCGTGTCGCGGACGAAGGCCCAGACGACGGCCGCACCCAGCAGGGCGATCGTCGCCGGGAGCAGGAAGCACCAGCGCCAGTGCTGCGAGAGCATCGACGAAGCGTCGAACCATGCGCCCCAGTTCAGGCTGACGACATAGCCGCAGAAGATGATGGCCAGTCCGGCGCCGATCGAGTGCGAGGTGTTCCAGACCGACATCTTGGTCGCCAGCCGTTCGGGGACGATCCAGTGGGTCATCAGCCGCGTGCAGGGCGGGACGCCCATGCCTTGGAACCAGCCGTTGAGAATCCAGAAGATGCCCAGCGCCAGCACCGAGGAGCTGAATCCGAAGAGCAGGTTGCAGATGCCGCAGAAAACGAGTCCCGTGACCAGAAAGTAGCGTGCGTTGCTGCGGTCGCCCCAGATGCCGTTGACGAACTTCGAGAGTCCGTAGATCAGTCCGTGGAGCGTGAGGAAGAGGCCGAGGTCGGATTTCGAAATGCCCATCTCCTCGTTGAGATACGGCATGGCGATACTCAGGTTCTTGCGCACGAAATAGAAGAGCGCGTAACCGAAGATGCACATCGCCATGGTGCGGAATTCCCAGTATTTGAAACGTTTGACCTGTTGGTCGGTCATGCCGGCATATGCCGGATTGAGTTGTTTTACAGACATTTATTCAGGTTGGTTCGGGTTTTACTTCAGGTCGGTGGAGCTTCTGTTGCCGCGGATGGCGGCGTCCTGCAGGGCGTGGATCGCGTCGCGCGACCACGGCAGGCCGATGAATTCGGAGGGATAGTCGGTCTCGATGATGTCGGGTTCGGCCAGCAGTTCGCGCATGTAGGCCACGCGGCGGTCGTGGGGATTCTTCACCTTGTCGGACGATCCGGTGATCGAGGTCATCGTCATCACGCCCTCGGCGTGCAGCAGATCGTAGACCTGTTGGAGTTCGGGATTGACCGCCAGACGGATATAGGCCATGATGTATTTCCACGGAATGGGCGAAGCTTCGTACGCCCGGAAGTGCTCCATCGAACTGATTTCGACGCAGAACATGACGTTGCGGATACCGTGGTTCCAGTAGTAGAGCGCCTCTTCGATCGAGCGGACGCTCAGCATGATGTTGTGGTACATGGACCACTCGCCGCCGGGCCGGAGCTGCCTGATATAGTAGTCGAGACTCGCGCGGCGCACCTCGTCGCTCACGCCTTTGGTGTTGATGTACTTGTTGTCGAAGTTGAAGACCACCTTGTCCTTGCCCCACTCCAGCACATCCTTCAGGCGCGGAATCCTATAGGGCGTGACTTTGCCGTCGCGGTCCACGAGGTTCAGGCGGCGCAGTTCGTCGTAGGTGTAGTCGGCGACGAGGCCCTTGCCCGTGGTCGTGCGGTCGATCGTCAGGTCGTGCATGAGCACCATGACGCTGTCCTTGGTGAAGCTGAAGTCGATTTCGAAGAAGGTAGGCATCAGCGACAGCGTCTTTTCGCACGACTCGATGCAGTTTTCGGGATAGCCGGGCATCATGCCGCCGCGGTGGCCGCTGACGATCACGTCGCGCGCGGGATCGTAGGTGAAATAGGCCTGCAGCTCCTCGATCGAATTGATCTTCACGGTGTGCAGCCGGGGGGCTTGGGCGCAGGCGGGCATGATTGCGGCGCAGCATGCGGCCAGCAGTAGCAGTTTCGTGTTTTTCATGTCGCAGGCGGGGATTAGCGGATGATTCGTTCTACTTCGGCGTACGCCTGCGCGGCGAGCGCGGGCAGCGGATCGCCGGCGGGCAGTTCCGCGATTTCGGCTACGGCCGCCGCCGCGCCGAGCCGTGCGGTCATGGCGATCATCTCCACGCTCTGCGGGTCCTCCGGATTGTCGTAGTGCAGGGCCGCACCGATGCCCAGCAGCAGGTTGGGCGTGCCGATGCCGTACTGACGGGCCGTGAGGACCGGTTTTACGAGCCGGTCGCCCGCCGAAAGCTTGCGGAGCGGTTCGCGGCCCACGCGGGTCACGTCGTCGCAGAGGTAGGGGTTCGTAAAGCGGCCGATGATCTTGTCGATATAGGCGAAGTGGGCGTCGCGGTCGAAGCCGTAACGCGCCACCAGCCCCCGCCCGCTCTCGCGCATGGCGGCTTTGACGACGGCGTGGATCTGCTCGTCGGAAATGCTCTGGCAGATGGTCATGTAGCCCTTCATGCGGCCCAGATAGGCCGTAATGGCGTGGCCCGTGTTGAGCGTGAAGAGCTTGCGCTCGATGTAGGCGATCAGGTTGTCGGCCGGATTCATGCCGGGGATTTCGGGTACGGCTCCCTTGAATGCGGCGCGCTCGACGTTCCATTCGAAGAAGCGTTCGACGACCACGTCGATCGGGTTTTCGCTCTTGACGGGCGGCACGATGCGGTCCACCGAACAGTCGGGGAAGCCGACGTACTGCTCGCAGTAGGCCTGTCCGGCGGCGTCGAGGTGCGTCAGCACCGCGGCTTTGAGCTGCGAAGTGGCGCGGACGCCGTTTTCGCAGGCGATGACGTTGAGCGGCTGCTCGACGCCCTGCTCCCTGCGGGCCTCGATGCCCGCGGCGATGGCTCCTGCGATGCGGGGCAGGATCGTAAGGCCGACGGCCGTGGTGACGATCTCCGCTTCGGCGATTTGCTGCGCGAGTTCGGGACTCCGCGAATCCACGGCCGAAATGTCGGTGATGCGCACCTCCTCGCATACGGTGTCCATGATCTGCACCGTGTAGCCCTTGTCCCGGTTGATCCGGTCCACGATCTGTTCGTTCACATCGGCGAACACCACATGGTAGCCCGCCTTTTCCAGCACGGCGCCGATGAATCCGCGTCCGATGTTGCCCGCTCCGAATTGAATAGCTTTTTTCATTCTATCTATGATTGATGATTATCAGAATCGCATGATGTGTCTGCGCCGGAGATGGGAAAACGCGGCGGCAGGTGCCGCCGTACTGCCGGAGCATGGCTGCCGGGGACTGCGCTGCGGCGTCCGGCGCCGGAAAGAGGTTTTTTCCCATCGGTCGTGTAGTTCGGTTGTGACATATTAAATACAACCGATCGGACGAAACCACCTAACGGAATTACAAAAAAATTAAAAATAACACGGGGGATTGTTTCATAAATTCAGAATGTTTACTTTTGTGGCGAATCAGATTGTCCGATGGAGAAAATTCTGCTTACGACACGGATCCGCAACGGCGACCGCAAGGCTTTCGACGAACTTTGCGGCCGGTACTATGCCATGCTGGTCTCCTACGCCCGCCTTTTCATGAAGGACGACTGGGCCGAGGACGTGGTGCAGGACGTCTTTTACAACGTGTGGCAGAACCGCGCGGCGCTGGACGATTCGAACTCCCTGTATAAATATCTGCTGCGTTCGGTTTACAACCGCGCGCTCAACTATCTGGACAAGAACAGGCGCGCCGGCGATTACCGCGCCTACTATCAGGAGCGGATCGCCTCGATGGGCAGCGCCTACTATGCGCCCGACAACAGTCCGATCATCCGTAAGCTCTATTCCGACGACCTGCGCGCGAGTCTCGACGCGGCGATCGAGTCGCTGCCGCCCAAATGCCGCGAGGTATTCAGACTGAGCTACCTCGAAGACCTTTCGAACCGCGAGATCAGCGAACGGCTCGGCATCTCGCAAAGTACGGTCGAGAATCATATGTATGCGGCGCTCAAACAACTGCGCCGGAAGCTCTCCAAGGAGCAGCTGCTGTTGCTGCTCGCCCTGCTGTTCATGCGATAGGAAAAAATTTGCCGTACCGAGTAGGTATTTTCTCCGGGGTGCCTGTATGTTATTATGCAAGCACCTAAAAAAGATACGCATTGGCACACACCGACGACACCGTATTGTACAGCATCGATTCTGTATTATACAAGCACCTGAATCACGAAACGACCGAGGCCGAAGAGCGGCGGCTTTACGCATGGCTCGAAGAACGGGAGGAGCACCGCACCTTCTATTTCGAGATCGCCGCGATCTGGAGCGCCCACAAAACCCTTTCGTCCAAACAGCTCGGCGAGCGCTGCGACGCCATGATGCGCCGGCTCAACGCGCGGATCGACGCCGACGAAGCGATGCGCCGCGAGGTGAAGCGGCGGCGTCCCGCATGGCGCCGCTGGGCGTTGGCTGCGGCCGCAGTGGCGGTGGTCGCCGTCGCCGTAACCGCGGCGTGGTTCGCCAGCATCGGTACGCCGGGGGACGAGCTGTTCCGTACTTATCTGAATGAAAGCGGCGAAATTGCGGCCCTGCGTCTCGAAGACGGCACGCAGGTGTGGATGCAGGACGGGACCGAACTGCAATATGCGGTCGGCGCGGGGTCGGAGGAGCGTATCGTGCGCATCGACGGCGAAGCCTACTTCGACGTGGCGCACGACGAAGCGCATCCCTTCGTGGTGAAGACCGAAAACCTGTCGGTGCGGGTGCTGGGCACGGCGTTCAACGTCAGGGCGCATGCCGCCGATCCGCTGACCGAAGTGGTGCTCGAACGCGGTTCGGTGCGCCTGCAGACCCCCGAAGGCTATAATCTCGTGCGGCTCCATCCCAACCAGCGGGCCGTGTTCGACGCCGCGAAGGACGACATCGAGGTGGAAGAGATCTACGCCGAGCATTTCGTGACGGAGCGTTACAACCTCGTGGCGATGAAGAACGCCACGATCGGCGAAATCATCGCCCGCATCGAATCGAATTACGGCGTGCGGATACGCATAGCCGATCCCGACAACCGGAAACGATACGACATCAACTACCTGCGCACCAACTCGCTCGAAGAGGTCATCGACATCGTCGAATTCATGACCGGACAGCGCTGCGAGGTCGTGCGCGGTAACTAGCTATCCTCTGTCCCGTCCGCGGACGGCCGCCGCGGACGGGGCTTTTCACCCAAATTAACCTTTTTCGCAAACCTTAAAATCATGAAGAAAAATTCCATCTTCCGTTGGGGAGTGGCGATGCTTCTTTTGTTTACCGGCTTGAGCCTGAGGGCCTATGCCGAAGACGACGGAGGCTCCCCTTTCCGGAAAAACCACGATGTGGACCTAACGGTCAAGTCCGCTACCCTACAGACTTTTACGGACGCTTTCACCAAGCAGACGGGCGTGCTTTTCTCCTACGAATCGGCGCTGGCGTCCATGCCGATGGGCGACGTGTCGGTACGCGAGAGCAACGCCCCGCTGGAGCGGATTCTGAATAACGTATTCACCAAACGGGGATTCCGCTACAAAATCGTGGACCGCACGGTCGTGCTGACATACGACCGCACTGCGGAGCCGCAGCGGAAGAACAGCGTGACGGGCCGTGTCTGCGACGCGGCGGGAAGCCCGCTGGTCGGCGCCACGGTGCTGGTGAAGGATTCCACGCGCGGCACGACGACTGGGGCCGACGGCACCTATTCGGTCGAGGCGGAGCCCGGCGCGGTCCTGCTCTTCTCGTACATCGGTTACACGGAACGCGAAGAGCCGGTCGGAAGCCGTTCGATGATCGACGTCACGATGCAGGAGGACCAGTCGGTGCTGGAGGAGGTCGTGGTCGTGGGATACGGCACGCAGACGCGCAAGACCGTGACTTCGGCGATCTCGAAAATGGACGGCAAAACCCTCGAAAGCATGCCCGTGAACCTCGTCGGGGACGGTATGAAAGGCCGTATCGCCGGCTTGCAGGTCGCCACGACCGACGCAACGCCGGGTTCGGCGCCGAAATTCCTGATCCGCGGCGGTTCGTCGATCAACAACTCCAACGATCCGATCGTGCTGGTGGACGGCGCCGTACGCGAAATGGCGGGCCTGAACCCGAACGACATCGAGTCGATCGAGGTGCTCAAGGACGCCGCGTCGGCCGGTATCTACGGTTCGCGCGCATCGAACGGCGTGATTCTCATCACCACCAAGAAGGGCGCGCCCCACAAGGGACCGCAGATCGTTTTCGAGGGGCAGTGGGCCTATGAGAGTCCGGCCACGAAGTTCGACCTGATGAACGGCCGGGATTACCTGCTCACGCTGCGCCCGGCGATCGCCGAAGGCTACTGCGGCGGCGCGGACCCGCTCAGCATTCTCGACGGCGCCGAATCGGCGGGAGCCGGCAACAGCGCCGCTTCGCGCTGGACGACGCGCTACCTCAATCCGGGCGAATCGCTGCCGAAAGGCTACAAATGGATCGAAGACCCGGTGAACCCCGGCAAGATCATCGTTTTCCAAGACAACGACCAGCAGAGCCAGTGGTTCGACGACGCCTTCTGGCAGAACTACTATATCGGCGTGAACGGCGGCGGCGAGAACATCCGGTATGCCGCGTCGGCGGGTTATACGGACGACGGCGGCATCGGCATGGCCACCGGATTCTCCCGCTTCACCTTCCATGGCAACACCTCGTTCAAGGTGACCAGACGCCTGACGGCGACCACGACCTTCGACTATTCGCAGATCGAGCGGCAGATGCTCGACGGAGGGGCGCTCAACAAGCGCAATTCGGTGATCCGCGGCCTTTCGGTACCCGCCACCCACCGCGACTGGTACGACGCCGAAGCCGGGGAGGATTTGGCCGGAACGCCCGCCATGGGGCCGAACAACACCACGCTGCCCGCCGCCTACTACAACTATTACTACAGCGATACGGGCGAGACGACCAAGCGGTCGAGCGTGAACATCAACCTCGAATGGGCGATCGTGGACGGCCTGCGCGCCGTGGCCCAGTTCTCGAACCACAACCGCCATTCGCGCAGCCACTTCTTCGTGAAGAACAACCCCACGACGGGCACCAACATCCGGCCCACGAAAGAGGCCTTCACGGAGACCAACCGCATGGACTTCCAGACCTACCTGAACTGGAAGAAAACCTTCGCCGAAGACCACAACATCGACGTGGTGGCCGGTTACGACTACATGAAGGACAAGAACAACAGCATCGACGCGCGCGTGCAGGGGGCGGCATCGGACAAGATTCCGACGCTGAACGTCGGGACCTCCAACATCACCAACTACCCGACCAGCACGCGGACCGACGAGGTGCTGATCTCCTACTTCGGACGTGTCAACTACAACTTCCGCGAGAAATACCTGCTGTCGTTCACCATGCGCGCCGACGGCTCGTCGAAATTCGCCGCGGGCAACCGCTGGGGTTACTTCCCGGCGGCTTCGGCCGGCTGGATCGTGGACGAGGAGGCGTTCTGGCCGCGGAACAAGGTGGTCAGCTCGCTCAAACTGAGGGCCAGCTACGGTCTGACGGGCAACAACGGCATCGGGCTTTACGACACCTACGGCAGTTACAACTCGGCGTACCAGTACAACGGCATGTCCACCACCACGACCGGCGAAATGCCGAACAGCAACCTGACATGGGAATCCACGACGCAGGTCAATGCCGGTCTGGACATGGGGCTGGCCGACGACCGGGTGCGCGTGAGTTTCGACTATTACGACAAAGTGACGCGCAACCTGCTGTTCGACGTGACGCTGCCCAACACCACCGGTTACGGTTCGGTGGTCTCCAACGTGGGCAAGGTCCGCTTCTACGGCGTCGATCTGGCGATTTCGTCGGTCAACATCAGCCGCGGCGACTTCACGTGGACCACCGACTTCACCTATAACTTCAACATGAACAAGGTGCTGAAGCTGCCCGACAACGGCAACGTGCGCAACCGCATGGACGGCATCACCATCGGCGACGGCAGCCAGTTCGGGGGCATCGCCGAGGGCGAGCGCATGGGCCGCATCTACGGTTACAAGGTCGATCACATCATCGAGACGCAGGCCGACGCCGATGCGGCGATGTACGACGCTTCGTCGCGCGGATACCGCCGCTCGGACCGCAGGCAGATCGCCGGACGCAAGGACATCGGCGACTACGAATGGGTCAACCGCGCGGGATCGACGCAGCGCGACGGCCGGGACATCATCAACGAGGAGGACCAGTTCCTGCTCGGCTACGCCACGCCCCACTCGACCGGCGGCATCGGCAATACTTTCCGGTACCGGAACTGGTCGCTGAATATCTATATGGACTATGCGCTGGGCCACTCGATCCAGAACGAGATGCAGATGCGCTACTTCATGGCGACGATGGGCAACTGCAACTGGAATTTGGTGAACGACGTGAAGCAGTGCTGGTCGCAGCCGGGCGACAAGACCAAGTACGCCCGTTTCACGGCCAACGACCCCGACTGGGGCAACCGCAACTTCTCGCGCATGTCGGACGTTTTCGTCGAGAAGGGCGACTACCTCTGCATCCGCGACATCTCGCTTTCGTACAAGCTTCCCGTGCGCTGGACGAGCCGGCTGGGCATGAAAGACGTGACCCTGACCGTTTCGGGCAACACGCTCTACTACTGGACGGCCGTGCACGGCGTATCGCCCGAAGCGGCGACCACCGGGGGACTCTACAATTCGGCTTCGACCTATGCCACGGGTTTCAGCCCCTATCCGCCCGCGCGCAAGATCCTGTTCAGCGCCAAATTCACGTTCTAACCCCTTAAAACTACCAAACCATGAAATGCAAAAAGATACTGACTGCCCTGCTGGCTGCGGCGTGCACGATGAGCGGCTGCCACGGCGACCTCGATATCATGCAGGACAACAAGCTCTCGGCCAGCAACATGTGGATCGACGAAAGCGACGCCGAGACGGCGACCTACGGCATCTACCTCTACATGCGCGACGCGCTCAAGAGCGTACACGACATCTACCTCTGCTGGGGTGAATTTCGCAACGGTCTCTGGGGCGCGGGCACGAACAAAACGCTGTCGG
This sequence comes from Alistipes finegoldii DSM 17242, assembly GCF_000265365.1. Taxonomy (NCBI): domain Bacteria; kingdom Pseudomonadati; phylum Bacteroidota; class Bacteroidia; order Bacteroidales; family Rikenellaceae; genus Alistipes; species Alistipes finegoldii. Next base: position 3,499,024 of record NC_018011.1, on the reverse strand, counting down.
GCGTGGACCAGACGCAGGTGCGCACCAGCACCATGTCTTCGAGCAACGCCTATGCCGACTGGAGCGTCATGTATAAGACCGTCAATCAGGCCAACCTGATTCTCAAGCACGTGCCGGAGATGGGAATTTCGGAATCGGTCCGCAATTTCAGTCTGGGCAACGCCTATTTCTCCCGCGCATGGTGCTATTTCTGGATCGCACGCATCTGGGGCGACGCTCCGCTGGCCCTTACGGGGTACGAATCCACGGGCGGCGACCTCTACCTGCCCCGCGCGCCGAAAGCAGAGATTTTCGCCCGGATCGAAAGCGACCTGACCGAAGCCGAGCGGTACGTGACCGACAATTCGGACAAGGCCGTAGCCACGCCCGCCGCGGTGCAGATGCTCAAGGCTGACTACGCGCTGTGGATGTACCGCGTCGCCGGAGGCGGTTCGTCGTACCTCACCATGGCCGAGAAGGCCATCGAGGCGCTGAACCTCTCGGCGTCGCGTCTGGAAAGCGACTACGCTCAGGTCTTCTCCTCGGCCAACAAGCTCAACAAGGAGGTGATCTTCGCCGTCCATCAGGCCAACGGCGAAGCCGTCAACGGACCGGGGTATTACCTCGGCTGGAACAGCAACTACGTTGAAGCGGCCTACCAGAACAACCCTGTGCCCATCACCGGCGGCAACCAGTGGTGGTGGTACACCGACCGCTACAAGGCGCTGCTGACCTCGGTCGAGGGCGATACGCGCACGAAGCTGACCTACAACAGGGCCGATTACGGCACGACGATCAAGTCGATCGAGTGGACCGAAAAGGGCGTCGGGCAGATGATAAGCGGCGCGCGCATTTTCGACTCCGACTTCATCCTCTACCGCTATGCCGAGGCCTTCCTGATGGATGCCGAAATCAAATACTACCGGAAGGACTACGGCGGGGCGCTGACGGCGCTGGGCGAAATCATCAAGCGCGCCTACGGCAACGCCGCCCACTACACCGATCAGAGCGAGGCGGCCGTAAAACGGGCCATCGTCGAGGAGAGTCTCAAAGAGCTGGTCGGCGAAGGGCGCACGTGGTGGACGCTGATCCGTCTGGACGCGGTCTGGGAGTACAACAAGGATGTCGCCGACAAGCGCGAAAGCAACGCCAACATTCTCCTGTGGCCCATCACGCAGGAGTCCATCATCAAGAATTCCAAGCTCAAACAGACGGAGGGCTGGTATTGATACATAACCCGAAAAACGAACGACAATGAAAATCAACTGTTATATTGCGCTCGTCGCCGCGGCCCTCGCATGCGCCTGCAATCCGCTGGCGGACACCGACGACATGGACAACAACGTGCAGGCCACACGCATCGCCTTCTCGCCCGAAGTCGTGACCCTCGACAACGCCGGGCGGAACGCCGAGGAGGATCAGGGACAGAACGTCATCGTCACGCTCAACCCCAAGGCACGCAGGTCGATGGCATGGAGCGCCGAGACGGACAAAACCGAAACGTGGTGCACGCTGACGGAGTGCAGCGTCACCGACGCCGACGGCGTCACGCACCGCGGATTCCGGATCACCGCGACCGAAAATACGGCCTACAAGCGCACGGCAACCGTTACCCTGACGGCGGCCGACGGCACGCAGGAGACGCTCCGGGTCGTGCAGACGGGCGTCTACCCCGACGCCGAAGTCACGGTGGACCCGAAGCAGATCGAGTTCAACGCCGACGAGATCGTCCCGGTCGATGTCAGCTTCACGACCAACATGGGCGACGTCTATGCGGTCTCCAGAGACGAGGACGCCGACTGGATTTCGTGGGAGGATTTGGGCGGCAACGTGATCCGCTTCACGGCCGCGCCGTGGGACGACGAGGAGCAGCCGCGCACGGCCAACGTCTATATCACGGTCGGCAGCGGGGAGACGAGCGCCGCCACGGCGAAGATTCCTGTCACGCAGCTGGCCAAAGACCTCTACTGCTATGTCTGGGGTGCGTCGCTGTTCGATTACGACCGGTTCGAACTCGCCCGGCGCATGACCAAGTCCGAGACGGGCGTCTACCGTTTCGACGCCTATTTCACTGCCGGAAATGCACCCGAAATCCGCGTCAACACCGTGCTGCGCGCCGATTACTACCCCGCTTACGCGCTTGCGGCCGACGGGCGGATCGTCACGCTCAATTCGGCGGCGGATGCGGTTCCCGCGGGGCCTGCGATCGACATCGACGGCATGCGTACGCTGACCATCGACCTCAATGCGATGACCTACACCCTGTCGCGCATAGCGATCGCCAACTGCATGCCCGACGACGCGGCGGCCGCCTGCCCGTCGAAGGCGTTCCGGACCAAGGACGGCGGCGTGAAGATATGGATGACCCGCAACCTGAACTGGAACGGCGGTCCGGAGATCGGCGCGATGAAACTGGGGTCGCGTCTGGTGCCGGCCTATTCCGGCTCGGCGACGTCGGGCGGCTACGATCCCCAAGACCCCTACATCGAGCGCAATCCCGCCTACGACGAAGAGGAGAGCGGCGGATCGGTCAAGGGCGATCAGGCCGTCACGGACCGTCACGGACGTCTCTATACGCTCGATGAAATCCTGCTGGGCACGCCCGCCGGCGGATTGGGCCGCGGCATCACCTCGATCGAATGGCCTTCGGCCTACAATGTCGGTTCGACATTCGTCGATGCCGTCGGCACGCAGATCACGGCGCGCGTCTTCAAGTCCGCGGAGATGAAAGCCGTGACCGACGACGAGCGGTTCTTCGCCGAAAATCCGGCGCTCTCGGCCCAGATTCAGGGCATCTGCCCCTACGGCTGGCATATCGCCAACTTCCGCGACTGGTACGACCTGGCCTATGCTGCGCTCGAAGCTTCGCGCGGCGATGGGACCTATCCCGTCCGGGAGGAGATGCTGACCATCGCCAAACTCGTCGCCACCAACGCCAACAACGTGGCTCCGTGGCTCCGCACGCAGGAGGGCTGGACGAGCACTCCCGCCCGTGCCGCGGGCGCCGACGCCTTCGACTTCAACCTCTATCCGACCGGATGGCGGCTCAACAAGAACGGCTACGGGCAGTACGGCGACACGGCCCATTCGTGGGTGCCGCTGATTGGCTCCTCGGCCAAGAAGACGTGGCGTCTGAACAACGTCAAGGCGACGAGCAACTACTGGTTCAACGACAACCTCGACGCCGGCAACCCGGCTGTGGGCATCCGCTGCGTGAAAAACTACAAAGTCAAGAAGTAATCAACCGACCGGGGTGCGGCCCGCCGAAGGGCGCTCCCCGGTCCAAAAACGACAAGAACGATGAAAAAGCTGAAATATCTGCTGATGGTGTGCTGTGCGGCCTGCGTATGGCTGGCGGCATGCTCCGACGACGATTACGAACCGCTGCCCGACTGGTGGTGGGAGCAGACGGGCGAACCGGCGGTCTATCCCGAACCCGAACCCGTCGATAACAAGGTCGTGGCGCACCGCGGCTGTTATGCCGAGACCGGATTTCCGCAGAACTCCGTCGCCGGGCTGAAAAAGGCCGTCGAGATGAAGCTCTTCGCCTCGGAGTGCGACATCCACCTGACCAAAGACGGCAAAGTGGTCGTCTACCACGACGATTATTACCTCGGCAACACCTGCTTCAAGGACGCCACCTATGCCGAGCTGTGTGCCAAGGGCACGCTGGCCAACGGCGAGAAACTGCCGCTGCTGGAGGAGTTCATCGACGTGGTGCTCGAAGGCGGCTGCACGCAGTTGTGGATCGACGTCAAGACGCTCGGCGACGAGGCGGGCGGCAATGCGGAAGCGAGCCGGACCGGCATCGCCGCCGCGCAAATCGTCCACGAGAAGAGGGCCAAGAATTTCGTGGGATTCATCGTCGGCCGTCTTGCCATACGCGACAAGGTGATTCCCGCGGTCCGCTCGGCGTGGTCCGTGTCGTACGGAGCGGCGGCCTACGAACCGGGCGACTTCATCGCCAGAGACATTCCGTGGGCCAACATGAAGCTCGCCGATTTCGGGCTGGACACCAAGCGGGCCAAGAGCTTTCCCGAAAACAAGGTGCGGCTGAGCCTGTGGCAGATCGACACCGACGAGCAGATGCAGTGGTATCAGGGCATCCGCAGCGATGTCTACGGCATCACGAACTATCCCCTCAGGATGATGGACAAGCTGGGACTCCGCTGACGGATTTCCGCATGAAAGAAATGCCGCGCCCCGAAAGGAGCGCGGCATCGCTTTTTGCAGGCCGGAATCAGAATCCGATGAAGTCGGTCTGAAGTTTCGACGTGCGGTAGGTGTTGCCCATGCCGTCCTCGACGACGATCTCGAAATCGGCCGTTTCGGGCGTCCCGGAGGTCAGCCTGCCGTAATAGAAGTGGTCGAGCTTCTTGCCCCACGTGCTGCCCACGCTCTTGCTGAAGTAGAGCACGTGGTAGGCGTAGGCCCAGTAGTCGCAGGTCGAAATGCGGGTCATATCCCCCACCTTCGCGCCGTTCTGCCAGAGCGACACTTTCCAGTCGCCGCCCGTGTCCGAATTCCAGACGTTGGCCACGATGCACTTCGCGTCGTTCATGGCCGAGGCGTTGGCGGCGAAGCCGAACGTCGTGCTGCCGGAGGTGCCGAACACCTGCTTGGCCGAGTAGGCGCGGATCTGGTGGTCGGCGGCCTTGTTGGTCGCTTTGTAATACTGGTTGGGAACGGTGCTGCCCGAAATCTCATACACGCCGTATCCGTTCGGCGTGCCGTCGGCGCAGAGGGTCGAGGTCCACCACGCGCCGCAGGCCGCTCCGTGGATGTGTTCGAAGATCTTCTTGCCGTTGCGGGTGTGGATGTACTTCTGCTGGTAGTGCGTGTGCCCGATCATGATGTGCGCTTCGGCGAACTCCGAGAGCAGGTCGAGCACCCCGGCGTGATTCATGTGGCTTTCGTCCGTTTCGCTCGTGCCGCCGCGGAAGGGCATGTGGGCGCAGAAGATCACCAGCTTGTCCTTCGCCACGTGCGACAGGTCCTGACGGAGCCATTCGAGCTGCTGGTCGGTGATGCCGCCCTTGTAGTTGCTCGACGGGGTGCTGCCGCCGACGTAGAAGACGTTGTCCATCGAGACGATGTGGGCGTTGCCGCGGTTGAACGAGTAGTTGCGCGGTCCGAACTGCGATTCGAAGTTGGCGGCGGCCTTGTCGTCCGAAGTCTCGGTCTTCAGGTGGTCGTGGTTGCCGATGGTCTGGAAGATCGTCAGGTTGCGGTTGGCCATCGCCTCCTTCATGTTGCTCCACAAGTCGGGTGTGTCGAAGACGATGTCGCCGAGCGTGATGCCGTACACGGCGCGCCCTTTGGCCTTGAACGTTTCGACCGTCGCCTCGATGTCGGGAATGGTCTCGTTGACGTAACGGCTGATGTCGGCCGTGCTGGCGCACTGCGGGTCGGCGATGCAGAGCAGCGTGAAGTCGGTTTCGGGAGCGGCCAGCGGCTTGAGCACGAAGTCGTGGCGGTCGGCGATGTTCTTGTGGACGATTTCGGCATAGTACAGCGGATAGTTGTCCGCCGAGGTGTTGATTTCGTACCCTGCCGGCGTGCTGTACCAGACGAAGCGCGCCTTCTTGTAGCGGATCATCTGATAGACGCCGTTGGCGTCGGTCTCCACGCAGTTGTAGCCGTCCGACACCACCACGCCCTGCACGGGGTTGCCCGACGTGTCGGTCACCAGTCCGTAGAGGGTCGTGCCCTCGCCGAGCTGCGTGCCGTTAAGCTCGGTCTCGACGCCGGGTTCGCGGCCCTCGCCGTCCGATTTGTCGTTGCTGCACGCCAGCAGAAGCGCGGCCGCCATGCAGCAGAATAACATGATTCTTGTCTTCATATCTTGTCGTTTTTATTGTCCTCTTACTTCCAGAGCGCGTTCTGTTCGAGATTGGGGTTGCGCGTGATCGCCGTCAGCGGAATCGGACGCAGGTACTTCTTTTCGCTCCATACGCGCCGGTATTCCCAGACGATGTTGCCCTCGCCGTTGAGCGAGAAGGTCTGGTTGGCGCCCGTATTCGAAATGGCGATCGAATGTTTGGTGTCCTCGCCCGGACGGATGTAGAAGTCGGGCACGGGATCGCCGTTGTCGTCGGTGCTGAGACCCGTGTAGTCGTAGGTATAGCTCGTGCTGCCGATGTAGATGCCCGTCCACGGGTTGTTGTCGCTCGTCAGCAGGTCGCCCATGTGCCAGCGCATGTCGTCGTCCCAGCGGAGACCCATTTCGAGACAAAGTTCGATGCCTCGTTCGCGGCGCACTTCGAGAATCCATTTGTCGGTCACCGTATTGAGGAAATAAGCCTCCATGTAGGGATCGGCCTTGGCGGGGATGACCGACGTCACGCCGGCGCGGCTGCGCAGCGGCGCGATGGTCTGATCCCAGACGGCGGCGTCCATTTCGCCCAGCTCGGCCTTGGCTTCGGCATAGTTGAGCAGCACCTCGGCGTAACGGATGATCGGCAGCGAGTTCCAGCTGGCCGCCTTCGAAAGCACGTTGTCGGCATCGTCGTCGATCGACCACTTGATCGGATGGTAGCCCGTGCGGGTCACCTTCCAGTTGGGCGAATAGGGCACCGTGCGGCCGCTGATCTTCATCTGGTACGAGGGGCTGATGACCGTCTGCGCCATGCGGGCGTCGCGGCCGTCGAATTCGTGGATGAAGTCGACGGTCTTGTAGCCGTCGATGTCGGTGAAGGGCGTGCCCTTGGTCGTGAGGTAGGTGTTCATGAACTTCTTGGTCATGGCGATCTTGGTTCCGTAGGTCGGCGAATAGTAATACCAGCTGGTTTCGTGGAAGGCCGAAAGCTCCTTGCTGTATTCGCGGCCGAAGATCACCTCTTGGGTCAGCAGCCCGGCGCTGGTGAACAGCGAGCGGTAGGCGGTCTTCACGTCGCCCGTCACGAGCGAGAAGGGACCTTTGTCCATGATCTCCTTGGCTGCCGCGGCGGCTTCGCGCAGGAACTTGTTATCGGCGTTGTAGACGTCGTTCTGCCACGGCTTGTCGGACGACGGCTCGCGCGAATGGTACTTGCGGAAGGTGCCTTCGTAGAGACATACGCGCGACTTGAAGGCCAGCGCCACCCACTTGTTGATCAGGGCCGAGCCTTTCGTGTACTTGGCGTCGGCAAGGCAGTAGGTGCTGGCGAAGGTGAGGTCTTCGAGCACTTTGTCCATGACGTATTCGCGGCTGTCGCGGGGTTTGGTCAGAGCCTCCTTGTCGCTGGCCGAGATCGTGAAGTCGTACCAAGGCACGGCGCCGAAGGTCCGCACCTTGTCGTAGTAGAACCATGCGCGCCAGAAGCGGGCCACGCCTTCGTAATGGTTGTAGACCTCGTCGCTTACGCGGCCCCGGCAGCGGTGCATGTTGTCGAGCATGTAGTTTACGCGGCGCAGGTTGGTCCAGCTGCTTTCGGTCCAGCCGCCCTGATTGTCGGGCGAGACGTTGCCGTCGGGACGCAGCAGGTCGGTGGCGATGTCCACGGCGCAGTAGTCGGCGTCGATGTCGCCGCGCGTGATGGTTCCGTCGCCGGGGATCATCTTCTGGATGAATCCGTTGGCGTATAGCTCCAGATCGGTCTCCGATTTCCAGAATTCGTCGCTGCCGATCTGGTCGTAGGTGTCGCGCGTCAGGAAGTCCTCGCAGGCGGTCATTCCTGCGGCCGCCACGGTCATCAGCGTGTATAATAGGATTTTTTTCATGGTTGCAGTCGGTTAAAATGTTACGTTTACGCCCAGCGTCACGGTCTTGAGCATCGGATAGGAGTAGCCGTTACCCGTGCCGCCGAGTCCCGATTTCTGGGTGCTTGCGAAGTCGGAGTCGCCGCTGGTGATTACTTCGGGGTCGAACATGTCCGTATACTTGAACATCGGCGAGTGCGTGAAGAGGTTTTCGCCCGACACGTAGATCTTCAGCCCCTCGATGCGCAGTTTCTTGCATATGTGCTTGGGGAAGGTGTAATCGACCGTGATGTTTTTCAGACGGATGTACGAGGCGTCCTGCAGGTAGTGGTCGTTCTCCCACGTCAGCGGACCGTCGTTGCGGTTGGCGGCGAGCGACACCATGCGCGTCCAGTAGGGATTCTTGTCCATGTTCGTCACGCGCCAGTTGTCGGTGCTCTTGTCGATCTTCACTACCCTGTCGCCCGTCTGCGTCTTCATCAGCGAGTTGTAGGCGCGGTTCCACTTGCCCCAGAAGAAGCCCGATTCGGTCCACGGATACCAGTCGCGCTTGCCCACGCCCTGCCAGAGCATCGAAAGGCCGATGCCGTTCCAGTTCAGCGACATGTTGATGCTGTACTGGTAGCGGGGCGACTGGTTGCCGATGATCTCCATGTCGCCGTGGTTCGACAGCGTGCGGTTGCCTTTGGTCATGATGCCGTCGCCGTCCACGTCGACGAACCGCAGGTCGCCGGCGTAGGCGCGGAACATCTCGCCGTTCTTGAAGAAGTTGTAGGCCGGGCCGTTGAGCGCCTCGGCGTTGCTGGCGTAGATGCCCGCGGTGCGGAAGCCCCAGATCTCGCCGATCTCCATGCCCTTGTAGTAGGTGGTCAGGTCGCCGGTCTCGTTGTAGTAGTCCGTAATCCAGCTGCGGCTGTCCCAGAGCATGGCCCGGAGGCTGTAGTTGAAGGGCTTGCCGCCCAGCTTGAACGAATCGCGCCAGCCGAGGCTGACCTCCCAGCCCTTGGTCTTCAGGCTGGCGTAGTTGCCGTAGGGCGCCGCGCTGCCCAGCACCTGCGGGAGGTTGGGACCGACGGTGTAGAGGTCGGTGGTGTTGCGGCGGTAGTAGTCGCCCGTGAACGAGAGCCGGTTGTTGAACAGGTCGAGGTCCAGACCGATGTTGTAGGTGGTCACCTTCTCCCACGTGATGTCGTCGGGAATCAGGTCGGGAACCGACGTGTAAGGCACGTTCTGACCGTTGATGATGACCGACGACTTGGCGATCGAGGCGCTGTTGGTGGCCGTCATCGTTTCGAGGTACTGATAGGGGTCGATGTTGGCGTTGCCGAGCGAACCGATGCTCGCGCGGATCTTGAAGTTGTCGAGCCATCCCTCCACGTGCGGTTTGAGCCACGGCTCCTCCGAGAGGCGCCAGCCCACCGATGCCGAGGGGAAGAATCCCCACTGCGAGTTGGCCGGGAATTTCGACGAACCGTCGTAGCGTGCGCTCAGCTCGACCAGATAGCGGCCCGCGTAGGCGTAGTTGATACGTCCGAAGAAGCCGACCAGCCCCCACGTGTAACCGCCCGACGTGGTCGAGTAATACTCGCCGTCCATCAGCGTGAAGCTGGGCTTCGAGGGATAGAGGTTGCCCTGCCGGTAGGTCTTCTGCGCGCGGTAGTCGTAATCTTCGAGGTTCCATCCGGCCACGACGTTCAGGTCGTGGTCCCGTCCCAGTTTGGGGGTGAGGGTGCCGACGATGTTGGTCGAGATGTAGTTCGAAATGTAGTTCCAGTTTTCGAGCGACGAGTAGCTGTTGTCCTGTCCCGAAACGTTCACGCCCGTATAGTAGGTGTAGAGGTTCTCCATGCGGTCGCGCGTCCAGCGTGCGCCCTTGTAGGTCACGTCGGCCGAGACTTTGAACACCTCAGGGACGAATTCGAAGTTGAACGTCGTGGTGTTGGCCACCTCAAGCCGGTTGTCCTCCTGCCACGAAGTACCCTCGGCGAAGGCCGCGTATCCGCTCTTGGCGGCGGTCTGCGTCCATGTGCCGTCGGGGTTCTTCAGCAGCGCGAACGGAAAGGCGAACATGTCGATCTGACGCGAGATCATCTGCTGGCCGTAGTGCATCATCGGCTGATGGTACTTGCTGCTCATCAGACTGGTGTTGTTGTCGAGCGTCAGCCACGGGCGGATGCGGATCGAGCCTTTGGCGCGCAGGTTGTACTTCTTGTAGGTCTCCTCGCCCACCTTGTAGATGCCGTCCTGATTGTAATAGCGTCCCGAAACGTAGTAGCTCACGCCCTCGCGGCCGCCCTGAATGCTGACGGCGTGCGTGGTCGAGTAGTTCACCGACTTGTAAATCTCCTTGAGCCAGTTCGTCTCGCCGTAATAGCTGTAGTTGCCGTTGGCGTCGATGCTGTAGTTGTCCATCGTCGGATCGGCGCGGCGTCGTTTCAGCTCTTCGAACCATGCGTTCGAATAAGGCATGTAGTTGTTGAACAGCGACGGGACGGTGGCCGTCGGCGACGAGTTGAGATACGATTCGCGGAACGCCTCGACCCACTGCACGGGGTCGGTCACCACGTTGTCCTCCCAGATCACCGTGCGGCGGTGCAGCGACACCGAACCGTTGTAATTCACGCGCACCTTGCCTTTTTCGGGATTCTTGGTCGTGATAAGGATTACGCCGAATGCGCCGCGGGCGCCGTAAACGGCTGCCGACGAAGCGTCCTTGAGCACCGAGATCGAGGCGATGTCGTCGGGGTTCACCGAGCTCATGTCGCCCTCGGCGCCGTCGATGAGCACCAGCGCGCTGCCGCCCTGTCCGAGTTTGTTCTCCTTCTGCCCGTCGTTGACGCGGGCCTTGAAGCTGTTGTTCACGCCGCGAATGGTCACCTGACCTCCGTGGGCGGCCTTACCGTCGGTCTGCACGATGTTCAGACCCGGAATCTGGCCCTGAAGCGAACGGGTGATGTCGGCGTTCGGACGGTTCTCCACCGCGTCGCCCGCCAGATTCTCGACGGCGCCCACGATGTTGCGCTTCTTGAGCGTACCGTAACCCACGACGACCACTTCGTCCATCATCAGCTGGTCCTCCTGCATCGTGACGTCGATCTGGGTGCGCTGCCCCACCGGCTCTTCCTGATTGCGGTAGCCGATGTACGAGAAGAGCAGCATCGCGTCCTTGTCCGCCGGAATGGTGTAGCTGCCGTCCACGCCCGTGGAGACGCCGACCAGCGTGCCTTTGATCGTGACCGTCACGCCGATCATCGGGTTGCCTGCGGCGTCCCGCACCACGCCCGTCACCTGCGCCTTGGCCGGAGCGGCCCTGACGGTTTGTGCGGGATGCGCGCTGCGCGTCAGCACCACGACCTTGTCCACCACGCGGTAATCGATGCCGCGGGGCGTGAATACCGTTTTGAGGATGGCGTCGAGCGCGGCCCCCTGTTCCGTAACGTAGAGGTTCTCCATCGGATAATCGGCCAGTGCGATTTCATAGGAGAATACGATGCCCACCTGCTGCGTGATCGCGTCGGCAACGGTTTTGAGCGTCGTTCGGGAATAGGACAGCTTCAGGTCGTGCCCTTGGGCGTCGGGAAGCGTTCCTCCTCCCGCATAGCCCTTAAATGCTATGCAGCAGAGCGCCATGACCAGACAGAGTCCTTTATGGAATAAATTCTTCATAGTTTCAATTCGGTTAATTATGGTTACTTCCTGCGGCCGGTGCAAAATGAAATCCCGGCGCCGTCTGCGGGACGGGCCTGAGCGTGTTCGTTTTCATACGGTCTGCGGAACCTTGCAAGTCATCCGTCGTCCGATAAAAACCGTGTAGTGCCGATTGTGATTGATTAGGTAGGCATCGCTTGGGTCGTTTTTTAGGTTGTTTTCAGTTAATATTGCGTGTTTCAGTTGCTGTCGGTTCGGTTGGCGGCCGGACTTTTCGGGTCCGGTTTGCATTAGATACAAGCGACCGCAGGAAACTACCCAAACGAAAACCCTTTTTTTATCGTTTTGTAATTTAAATATTCACACCTATGTTTATCAATATTTTACTTTCGTGCGGGAAGGTCGTGAAATTTTTGCCGTTTTTATTTGGAAGTCCGGAAAATTCGCTATATTTGTCGTGCAAGTCATTCGATATCGTTAGAAACCGCGTAGGAAATTGACGTCCGGCAGGACCCGGAGTCGGTTTCTGATTTTTTTTATCGGTTTAAAACAAAACTAACGATCAATCATTATGAAATTTTTTCACAAACTGACGATAATTCTCGCGCTGGCGGGGATCGGCGGTCTGACTGCATGCAGCGACGACGACAGCGGGTTCCTCAAACGCAACCTGCGCGAGATGAGTTTCTCGTACGTCGAATCGAGCAATACGTTTACGATTCGCGCCACGGGCGACTGGTATATCAGCGATGTGCCCGACAGCCGGGAGTGGACCGGCGCCTACAGCTGGGTGCACGTGGACCGGTTGTCGGGAAAAGGCAGCCCCGACACCTATCAGAAAATCACGGTCACCTGCGACCAGAACGTCTCGGACGAACGCACGGCGACCATCTACCTGCACGGCTGCGGCGAGGAGAACGTCGCCATCGCCATCAAACAGGAGAACGGCATCTTCGAATGGAAGCCCTTCGACAACGGACAGCGGTTCGGCGTGTCGGGCCTGCTGAAACTGAACGCCGAATCCGAAGCCAGCCTCCGCATCCCCTACATCAAGGCCGTCGGCACGGAGAAATACACCGTTTCGGTGACCCAGACGGGCGGCAACGGGCTGACGGCGGCCGCAGGCAGCTATTCGATCTCCTCGCCGGGCAACGGCTTCATCGAGATACCCCTCACGGGCACCGCGACCAAACAGGGCATCGTGACCTTCGCGCTGAAAGTCACCGACGCCGCGGGCGTCGAAACGGACTTCGGCGAGATTTCGACCATCGTCCGCGCCGGATTCGACCAAGCGGGCGAAGAGACGCCGCTGCTGGTCCAGAACTTCAACAAATTCCCGTGGGGCGGCGACTGCATCGGCCAGAAAGCCGGCGTGACCTCGGCGGACAAGACCGTCGCCAACCTCAGCCTCGACAACGAGACGGTGAGCGTCACGGCGGGCACCAACGCCAGCATCGGCGGCATCACCTCGACCGTACGCAACGGCAATCCCTCGTTCTACCGCGCCATCGGCATGGAGGGCTGGACGGGTTACCTCAACTACATGTGCCCCGGCTACATGCAGTTCGGAGCGGCGAGCGACAACGCCGACGGACAGCCCGGCAACATCATCTCCCCGGTGCTGAACATTCCCGCGGGCTATGACATGCTGCTGACTTTCAAGGTCGGCATCTGGGCCGCCGCACCCGATCAGGGCATGGTCGGCATCTGCGAGAAGAACGACGGCTTCTGGATTTCGAAAGGCACGCTCAGCAAGATCGTCGCTTCGACCAAGAGCTACGTTTCGCTCGACATCCCGGCCTACACGTGGGTCGAAGTGTCGGCCGTCATCCCCAACCCCGGATCGCTGGCCAATCCGTCACTCTTCATCTCCACGGCCGACAGCTGGTTCTCCGGATCGACGGTGAAGGCGGGCCGCTGGTATGTGGACGACATCAAGCTCGTATATTAAAACCGGACAACAACCATGAAAAAAAGCATCATATACATTCTGTTCGCCCTGTTCTCGTTCTCGGCCGCGGTTTCGCTCACGGCCTGCAAGGACGACGGCGTGGAGATTTCGGACGCCTACAAGTCGAAGACCCCGAAAAACGTGAAACTGCTCGAATACGGCAACAAGTCGCTCACGATCTGCTGGGACTTCGTCCGCGGCGCGACATCGTACACCGTGCAGCTCGTGGACGGCGACATGAACCCCGTCAGCGAAGCGCTCTGCATGACTACCGCCGACATCGACTACCATGAATTCACCGACCTGCCGACCGACCGGATCTATTACGGCCGCGTGCGGGCCAACTACCCCTACTCCGCCACTTCGGACTGGGTGTACGTCACCGAGCACGACAAACCGGCCATGCTGATGGCTTCGGTGGGCATCCTCGACCTCGATCCGCAGCTGAAACTCCATGCGGCGAGCGGTTCGACGCTGACCTTCGAGTGGTCCTACACCGACGACAAGGCGACCGATGCTGCGCGCAGCTACAATGTCGAGCTTTTCCGCGACGAAGCCTGCACCGATCTCTACGTCAGCTGGCTCGCCGACGGCAAACTCTCGTCGGGCAAAGGCATCTTCACCGCGCTGGCCGGCTACCCCGTCGTGCGCTACACCTTCTCAGGGCTCGATCCCGAAACGACCTATTACGCCCGGATCACCAACCTGAGTTTTGCCGATATCCAGACTCCCGTCGTGGCCGGAACCACGGCCCAAGCCGGCCCGAAAGCCGCTGCGAACACCCCCGCGAAGGCCGGTGACATCGTGCTGGCGCAGGATTTCTCCGCCTTCATCCACGGCGGCGACATCGTGAATTCGGCGGCCGGTTACAACGCCGTTTCGGGCACCGACTTCCGCAAGACGTGGGAGAAGGCCGAGGGCGTGAATCCGCAGGCGGACGGCGACCGTCCCCTCTGCAACTGGGCGACCGAGTTCCACATCCACACGGGCGGCACGTCGGCCGAATACGTCGAAGCGCTCGGCATGAAGGGCTGGGGTTCGTCGGGCAACACCTCCACCCGTCCGGGCTACATCAAGTGCGGCGGCGGAAGCGGCGGCATCGGCATCCTCTACACGCCCCAGCTGACGGCCCTGCCCGCGAACACGACCGTCAAGGTCAGCTTCTCGGCCAGCGCCTATGCCGAAGGCGAAAACGTCTACGGCAGCGACATCGTCGTCGAAGCCGTCGAAGGGGCGGAATTCGGCTCGAACAACGTCGTGAGCAAGAAAGGCACCGCCTTCGTGTCGAAAACGGTCGACATCTCGTCCGCCGTGGGCAGGTTCGAAACCTACACCGTGACGCTCGAAGGACTCACCCCGGCGTCGCGCATCGCCTTCTCCTCGAATCCGGCGCAGGCCGGCGCCAACAAGACGCGCTTCCTGCTCGACGACATCGTCGTCACCTGCGAGGGCGAAACGCATCTTGAGCAGCTCGCGGCCCCGGCGAACGTGAAATTCGACGCCGAAGCCGTTCAGCCCGACAAGCTGACGCTCAAATGGGACGCCGTGAGCGGCGCGGCATCCTATACGGTCGCCTGCTGGGCCGACGGCACCGACGAAAGCAAGGCTGCGCTGGTCGAAAAGATCGACGGCACGGCCTGCACGCTCGACAAGCTGACGCCCGAAACCAAATACAACGCCAAGGTCAAGGCCGTAGCCGGCCGCACGGCCACCGACTCCGACTGGTCGGCCAAGGCTTCGGCAACCACCGCCGAAGCTTCGCAGGGCAAGCTCGACGCACCCGCCAACCTGAAGGCCGAACCCGGATTCTCGACCGTGGCGCTGACATGGGACGCCGTTTCCGGTGCCACGGGATACAGCGTGACGGTCGATAACGGCACGCCGCAGACCGTGACGGACAACGCCTTCACGGCGACCGGGCTGACGGCGGGCACTTCGCACGACTTCTCGGTCGTGGCGCTCGCCGCGCTCGCCGCGGACAACTCCGATGCGGCGACGCTGCAGTCGAAGACGCTTTACGTCAGGATAGCCGCCGTAACCACGTCGAGCATCATCCTCGAATGGGAGCAGGCGGGAGACGTCTCGCAATATACGGTGGCCATCGAGGAGGAGGGCGATCCCTCCCGCAGCGCCCGGTTCACCTATGACTGGTCGAAAGCTTCGGGATACGGAAGCATCCCCCTGCGTTTCGCCTTCAACTATGTAGGCACGGAGTGGGCTTCGGCCGCCCTGTCACCCTCGGCAAGCTACAGGCTCAGGGTGAAGGCCGGCGCCGCAGATTCCGATTCGGCGTGGTCGAACGACATTACGGGCACCGTAGCGCGCCGCACGGCCCCTGCCGGCGAAGTGTTCTATGAAGACTTCGACCGCTTTATGGGCGGCGACGCCGTCATGACCGCCGTCGGCGTCAAATCGGCCAAGAAGGTGACCAGCGAGGCCGGGCTTTCGACCATGCTGACCGAGTTCACCTACACCGACTGGTCGGCAGGCGGCGGCGCCATGAATGCCGGCAGCGGCACCTACGGCGATCCCTACCGGTTGATGTTCTTCAAGGACGACGGCTGGGAAACCGGTGCGCTGGTTACGGGCAACGGAGTTCACAATGCCTTCTGCGGCAGTTTCCGTCTCGGCGGCGACAACGCGAACCAGAGCTATGTCCAGACGCCCGCCATGAGCGGACTCACTGCGGCGGCGAATGTCACGGTGACCTTCAAGACCGCCGTAAACGTCTGGACCGCGGCTTCGACCACCGCCCCGGCCGTTGTCTTCAAGGCGGGCTGGTGCCGCGACCAGTTCGAGTCGATGGAGCTGTATGTGGTCCACGACGACGGAACGAAAGTCAAGGTCGGCGATACGATCGCGGTCGGCGATGCCGGAAACGAACTGGCGTGGAAATCGCACAGCGTCGTGATCGAGGGGCTGCTGCCTACCGACAAGCTGATGTTCACCAGCGTAGGTGCCAAGAAGAGCCGCTACTACCTCGACGAAATTTCGGTCGTCAAGAACTGACGCCTTTCGTCCTCTGACAGCTTCGGCGCCGGAATGCAGCGATGTGTTCCGGCGCCGTCGTTTTGTTGCAGGAGGGTGAAAAAACCGGGTGCGGAGTGGCGAATACGTAAGATTTATGTATCTTTGTAGACATGGAATCCATTCCGACAGACAACGCCCGGCTCACGGCGGCGATCCGCGACGGAAGCCGCGAGGCTTTCGACGAGATGTGCGGCCGTTATTATGCGCCGCTGATGGCTTACGCCCGTCTCTTTCTGAAAGGAAACTGGGCGCAGGACATCGTGCAGGACGTTTTCGTAAACGTCTGGATTCGGCGCGAGACACTCGATCCCCGGCAGTCGCTCTACGGCTACCTGCTGCGCTCGGTCTACAACCAGTCGGTCAATTACGTGAACAAAAACCGCCATGCGGGCAACTACCGCTCCTACCATCAGGAGCGGATCGAAAGCATCGGATACGCCTACTACGATCCCGACAACAATCCCATCATCGAAAAGATCTACTCGCAGGACCTGCGCGCCGGCATCGACGCGGCGGTGGCCGCTCTGCCCGAAAAGTGCCGCGAGGTCTTCACGCTGAGCTACCTGCAGGGATTCTCGCACCGCGAAATCAGCGAGCGGCTCGGCATCGCGCAGAGTACGGTCGAAAACCACATCTACCTCGCGCTGAAGGCTCTGCGGTCGAAATTGTCGAAATCGGAACTGCTGATGCTCCTGTTTTTCATTTTCCTCTGTAATAATTCGCAGTCCTTTGGGTAGATTCACCCTGAGGATTGTATAGTAAGTAGCAAAACCAAAATGGAAGATACGCTTATAATGGATGCAGTCATCAATAAATACTTTGCGGGGGAGACCAGCGATCGGGAGGAGCAGTTCCTCATGGCGTGGCTGGAGGAGTCGGAGGAGCACCGGAAATACTTTTTCGAGCTTAAAAGTATCTGGAACGCCCGCAACGTCTTCGCCGAAAGCGCCGACCTCGGCCGGTTCGCGGCCTTCATGCGCAGTACCGACGCCCGGATCGCGAAAATCGCCGGCGAGGAGCGTGCCCGTCGCCGCCGCGGTCTGCTGCGCTGGTCGATGAGCGCTGCAGCGGCCGTACTGTTGGTGGTGTGTGCGGGATTCGCATGGCATTTCCTCGCAGGTCCCGACATTTACCGGGTCTATGAGAACAATACCGAAACCGTGACGACCGTCACCCTCGACGACGGCACGCAGGTATGGCTCAACGCCCGCACCCGGCTGACGCTGCCCAAGGCTTTCAGTCCGACCGAGCGCAACGTGAAACTCGCCGGCGCGGCCTTCTTCGAAGTCGCGCGGGACGAAGCGGCGCCGTTCACCGTGGCGACCGACGACCTGCGGGTCCGGGTGCTCGGCACGGCTTTCTGCGTGCAGGCCTACGAGAACTCCGGGCAGGCCGAAGTGGTCCTCGAACACGGCTCGGTGCGCCTGCAAACCCCCGAAGGCGTCAATCTGGTCACCTTGCAGCCCGACCAGCGCGCGCTGTACGACGCGGCGGCCGACAACCTCGAAATCTCGCACGTGAACGCTTCGCACCTCGTGCTTTCGCAATACGATCTGGTGACGATGGCCAACGCCACCCTGCATGAAATCATCTCGCATATCGAAACGACCTACGGCGTGCGGATTTCGGTGCCGGGCCGTTACGGCGACAAGCGCTATGCGTTCAACTACCAGCGTTCGAACTCGCTCGAAGAGGTGCTCAATATCGTCGAGTACATGACGGGCGAACACTGCGAGGTGATCTTCCGCCAGAAATAACGTCGCTCCGCCGCATCGCCGGTCGGGGTTGCAGCCGGATGCTGCCCCGCCGCCGGCATCCGGAGCAAACCGCATACAAAAAGCCCCGCTTTCCGGCGAGGCTTTTCATGTTTTTGCAACTGCGTTACAGCGTCGAGAGCCAGTCGAGCGTGGCTTTCTGCCAGTCTCCGTAATAGCGGAACTTCGGGTTCATGCCCCAGCCGTGGCCGCCCGACGGATAGATGTGGAGCGTAGCCTTGACGCCGTGTTCCTTGAGCTTCTGGTAGAAAAGCGCGCTGTTCACGGCAGGCACCACCTTGTCGTCGTCGCAGTGGAACAGCAGCGTCGGCGGGGTCCGGGCATCGACCTTCTTTTCGAGCGAGAACTCCTGCGCGACGGGTTTGTCGGCATCGTCGGCGCCGAGCAGCTGCACGAACGTCCCCTTGTGGCGTTTGTCGGCGTCGGCCGAAATCACCGGGTAGTAGAGGATCATGAAATCGGGTTTCACTTCCGAAAGCGTTCCCACGCTGCCGGCGAGATAGCCGCCCGCCGAGGTGCCCGACACCCCTACTTTCGCCGGGTCTATGTTCAGCTCAGCGGCCATTTCGCGCATGACGCGCAGCGCCTCGTCGGCGTCGTTGCGCGGAACTTCGCCGTGACCGTTGGGCAGGCGGTATTTCACCACGGCGGCCGTGACGCCGTTTTCGGCGAACCACTTGGCCTCCTTGTGGCCGTTGCCGACCGAAAGCGTCGAGTATCCGCCGCCGGGGAAGAATACCAGCGCCTGTCCCGTGGCATTGTCTCCGGCCTTGTAGATCCACATTTCGGCTTTCTGGGTGTTGGACCACTGGCCGGGTTTGGGCTGAATCTCCTCGCCCGTCAGGCCGTTGGAGGTGGGCGCCGTCGCGTTGTCCCAGAGTACGACATGGTAGTCCTGCGCATAAAGGGCCGGCGACAAGGTCAGGGCGGCCAGCAGGAGCAGTGTTTTTTTCATGGTTTGCAGTTTATTTTGTTTTGGATTAAACAGGTAAATCGGGTTCAAAGATAGTGTAAACCGCGTGCCGCGGCAAATTTATTCGGCTGCACCGGGTGTTTTTCGCACCTCAGGCAGGTCCAGCGTCCGGATCCGCTCTTTGAGCGGCGCGACGGCGGGTGCGCTGACGCTGAACTCCTCCAGTCCCGCTTCGAGCAGCCACGCCGTGGCTTCCGGGTCGGCAGCCAGTTCGCCGCACATGCCGGCTTCGATGCCCGCGCTGCGCGCCGCCGCGAGCGTCATGGCGACGGAGCGTTTCACGGCCGTATCGAACGGGTCGCAGAGATGCGCCACGCGCGGATTTCCCCGGTCTGCGGCCATGACGTATTGGGTAAGGTCGTTGGTCCCGATGCTGAAAAACCGCGCTTCCGCGGCCAGCAGGTCGGCGACCATGACCGCGGCGGGGGTTTCGATCATCACGCCCAGCTCGATTCCGGGATTGTAAGCGGCTTTTTCCGCGTCCAGCTCCGCCATGCACTCCCGCACGGCGGCTTCGGCCCGGCGGAACTCCCCGACCGACGTAATCATCGGGAACATGATCCGCAGGTTGCCGAATACGCTCGCCCGGAGCAACGCCCGCAGCTGCGTACGGAACACGTCTTGCATGGAGAGCGAAACGCGGATGGCGCGCCATCCGAGAAACGGATTTTCCTCATGTCCGAAATCCATGTACGGCAATGCTTTATCCCCGCCTATATCGAGCGTTCGTATAACTAACGGCCGTTCGCCGCACAACTCCGCCGCATGCCGGTAGGCTTCGAACTGCGTCTGCTCGTCCGGAAACCCGCCGCGGCTCTGCATGTAGAGGAATTCGCTGCGGAACAGCCCGATTCCCTCGGCTCCCGCATCGAGGGCCGCGCGCACCTCCGCGACGCTGCCGGCATTCCCCAGCACGGCGATACGCCGTCCGCCGCGCGTCACGGCGGGCGTATGCGCACCTTTCAGGCAATGTGCGCCGTGCCGTTCCCGCGATGCGATCAGGGCGCGGTATCGCCGTTCGGTTGCGGTATCGGGAGCGACGATTATTTCGCCGGTTTCTCCGTTGATTATCAGCTTGTCGCCTGTTTTTATTTCAAGCATACATTCAGTCGCTCCGACCATCGCCGCAATTCCTTTGGCGCGGGCGATGATGCAGACATGGCTCGTGACGCTTCCGCGGGCCGTCACCACGCCCGCGATGCGGCTGAAATCCATCAGCGCCGTATCCGACGGCGCCAGTTCCTCGGCCACGACGATCGTTCCGGGAGCAAGTCCGGCGAATGGATTTTCGGCCGTTTCGCCCGTGAGAATACGGCGTATGCGGCCGCATACGTCCCGCACGTCGTCGGTGCGGCCTCCGAGGTATTCGTCGTCGAGCGCGGCGAGCATGCCGCACACCTCTTCACAGGCTCCGTCCAAAGCCCGTTCGGCCGAAAAGCCGTGTTCCGAAATCCGCTCTTCGACCTGTTCCGCCAGCATCGGGTCGTCGGCCATCTCCAAGTGCGCCGCGAAGATGTCGTTTTCCGCCGCCAATACGCCCAGCTCCGTTTTCGCCTGCGCCAGCGCGGCATGGAAGCGGGCCGTTTCGGCCGCCGGATCTCCGGGCGCGGCGGACGGTGCGGCCGAAACGCGGCGTTCGAGGACGAACGCCGTTCCTGCGGCAATTCCCGCCGCCGGGATTCCGGTCCGAAGCACGCGCATCACTCGCTCATGTTTGCGATGAACGCCGCGACGGCCTTCACGGCGGCGGCTTCGTCGCCGCCCTCGGCGCATATTTCGATCTCCGTGCCGCACTTCAGCCCCAGCGACAGCAGGGCGAGCATGCTCGCGGCATTGACCTCCTTAGCGGCGGTGCGGAAAGTGATCCTGACGGGCGCAAAGCCCTTGACAAGTTTTGCCAGCTCCCCGGCCGGCCGCGCGTGCATGCCGTTGGGAGCCGTAATCGTTACTTTTTGCGATGTCATATAAGTCGTTGTTGGTTCGGTCGATTTTTCGGTTGTGCATCCTGCGGCTATTTCAGCGCGTCGTAGATCACCTGCGGGTCGGTCGCGGTCATAAGCCGCTGCAACAGCTCTTCGTCCTCGAACGATGCGCTCAGCCGGGCAAGGATTTCCAGATGTTCCTCCCCCACGCCTGCGATTCCCACGATCAGGTGCGCTTTCTCGCCGTCGAAATCCACGCCGTCGGGGTATTGCAGGATCACGATGCCGGAGCGCAGTACGCGCTCCTTGGCATCGGAGGTTCCGTGCGGAATCGCAAGCCCCATCCCCAGACAGGTCGTCGCCAGCTTTTCGCGGCGCAGCATTGCATCGACATACTCCGGCCGGGCATATCCGCCCGCGACGAGCAGTTCGCCCGCCCGCCGGATCGCCTCCTCCTTCGGCTCCGCAGGCAGTCCGACCCGGATATTTCCGGGTTGCAGGATGGCGCCGTCCGGAGCGGCGTCCTTGGGGGCGGATGCGGTTTCTTCGGGTTGCGGGGCCGAATCGGCCGCGGCGCCCCGCAGACCGGATTGGTCGCAAGAGAGTGCGGATTGTGCGGACCGGGAACCGGATACACCGCAAGAGGGCGTAGTTTCCGCAAGCCGGGCGGCGGGCATGTCGGGAGACGCTGTTGTTTCTGCCGGTCGGAACGCGGATGTTTCGGAAGAGGGCGTCGCTCCGGCAGATCGGGCGTCGCAGACGTCGGAAGGCAATACGGCTTCCGCAAGCCGGGCGGCGGGCATATCGGAGTCCGATTCGCCGCAGGATACGGTTTCGGGGCCTGCCGCCGTTGGTTCCGCTTCCTCCAGCCGGACGAACAGGGCGTCCAGACCGGGATCGGAGAGGAAGTTGTCGATTACGATCAGCTCGGCGCCTTTTGCGGCCGCGGCGATCCGCTCCGCCAGTACGGACTGACATACGACCACATCGGCATCGGACGGAATACGGTCCGCCGCACTGTTGCCCACCGCAACGCCGATTTCCGCGTCCCGTAAGCGTTTGCGGAAACGGGTCGCGCCGAGGGCGCTCGATCCCATGCCCGCGTCGCAGGCGAAGATCACTTTGCGGACGGGTCGTCCGGCTGCATGCGGCGATATGCCCGCTGTGCTTTGCGGGAGCTTCCCGACGGCTGGATCGCCTTCCGTTTCGGTCTTGGACGCGCGCCGGATAAAGGGCGCGGCGACGACCAGCGACACGGCTGCGGAGATCACGACGCCCAGCAGGACGATGAGCGTCTTGCCTTTGGGGGCCATCGCCAGCACCGAGAGGATGCTTCCGGGCGACGCCGGAGCCACCAGCCCCGCATCGGTGAGCGAGAAAAACAGCAGTCCCGCGGCGCTGCCCGCGATTGCGGCAACGATCAGCACCGGACGGGCGAGTATGTAGGGAAAATAGATTTCGTGGATGCCGCCGAAAAACTGGATAATCACGGCTCCCGGAGCCGACTGGCGCGCATTTCCCCGGCCGAAAAGCCAGTATGCGAGCAGTACGCCCAATCCGGGACCGGGGTTGGTTTCGAGCAGGAACATGATCGACTGCCCCGTTTCGCGGGCCTGTTCGATGCCGATCGGCGAGAAGATTCCGTGATTGACGGCGTTGTTGAGAAACAGCACCTTGGCCGGCTCCACGAAAAGCGACACAAGAGGCAGCAGTCCGTGGCGTATGACCAGCTCGGCACCGCTGCTTATGAGCATCGTCAGGCCGGTGACCACGCTGCCGACGACATAGTAGCCCAGAACTGCCAGCAGCATGCCGAGAATGCCGATCGAGAAGTTGCTGACGAGCATTTCGAAGCCTGCCTTCACGCGCCCCTCGACCATGCGGTCGAACCGGCGGATTGCATATCCCGCCAGCGGCCCCATGATCATCGCGCCGATGAACATCGGAATGTCGCTGCCGACGATCACGCCGACGGCGGCAATGGCGCCGATTACCCCGCCCCGCTCCCCGGCGACGTTGCGCCCTGCGGTGTAGGCGATCAGCAGCGGCAGGAGGTAGGTCAGCATCGGCCCGACCAGTTGTGCGAGCTGTCCGTTGGGCCACCATCCCTCCGGGATGAAAAGCGCGGTGATGAATCCCCACGCGATGAACGCGCCGATATTGGGCATGACCATGCCGCTCAGGGTCCTGCCGAATTGCTGGATTTGTTGTCGCATAACTTCGTTTCTTGCTTATATATACAAGCGAAACGGGACTATCACCTATTCGAAACCGAAAAAAACGGTGAGCTTTTCATAAAAAAAACCGTCCTCCTGTGGAGGACGGTCGTATAAAACGGAACGGACAGCCGGCTATTTGCCGTAATTGGCGTCGATATAATCGGAGAGCGTAAAGGCCTTCGGCAGTTCGGGGGCTTCCAGCGGCGTGACGTAGGTGTCGATCACCAGCGGTTCACGCTTCAGGACGAGCTTTTCAAGGAACGCGTCGATCTCGTAACGGTTGTCGTACATCGGGCGGGTCGCCATGACGTGATTGGTGTTGGCGACCGAGTAAAACCAATGCGGGATGCGCCGTTCGGTAAGCATATCGGCGATATGCTTCGAGCCGAAGAACCCGTTGCCGTCGTACAGCACGGCGTCGTAGGGGACGTTGCGGTCGGCATCGCCGTGGAAGAGCATCATCGGCGCGGGAGTCTTGGCCCAGCGTAGCTCTTCTTGCGTGTCGAAAATAGCTCCTGCATAGGATATTACACCCGCATAGTTAAAGTCCTGCGGGAGCTTCTGCTGCGCCAGCGGATGCCCGTTGCAGATGCCGTATTCGCCCATCAGTACCGTAATGGCTCCGGCGCTCGAACCGCTCGCCACGATCCGGGTTTTGTCCACGCCCCACGCGGACGCATGGTCGCAGACGTAGGCCGTAGCGTCGTAGAGGTCGCCGGTCGCCATCGCAAGGGTCGTGATCCAAGCTTCGGGGAAGGTCTCCTCGCTGAGCGTTCCGGCCTGCATGGCCTTCTTCATGCCGAGCCGGTAGTCGATCGACACGACCACATACCCTTTCCGGGCGTAATATTCGAAATACGAAAGG
The DNA here is from genome assembly GCF_000265365.1 of Alistipes finegoldii DSM 17242. Lineage (NCBI taxonomy): Bacteria > Pseudomonadati > Bacteroidota > Bacteroidia > Bacteroidales > Rikenellaceae > Alistipes > Alistipes finegoldii. The sequence continues at coordinate 3,474,982 of NC_018011.1, read as the reverse complement.
AAGCTCGCATTGTCGCGCCGGCCGCCCACGAAACCGCCGCCGAAGACGAACATCAGGCAGGGTTTGGTCCGGCTGTCGGGCGTGAGCGCCACGTAGCGGTCCAGCCGCAGCGTGTCGGTCTGCTTGACGGCATAGACGAAGGTCTGCTTTTCGACCGTCTGCGCATAACCCGCCGCAACGGCGAAGAGCGCGAATAATACAAGAATCCGTTTCATATCGTCTGCATAAAATTACATCATCTCCTCGTAGGCGAACTGCACGGCGCGGTTCAGAATCGCTACGAACGGCTGCGTGCGGCGGAACTCCGCCAAAGTCTTCTCCAGCAGGTCGTCCGCGAGCAGGAACTCCTCGGTGATCCGCTTGGCGATGTAGAAATCCTTGAGCTTCAGCATGTCGGCGTACTCGCTGTCGGCGGGGAATCCCGTGGGCACCCGCTTGAGCTTGTTCTCCTCGACAAGGTCGAACCCTTTGGCTTTCCGGATCGCCGCTGCAATTTCCGCGCCGTTGTCCGTAATTTCGTCCCGCACGCTGCGCAGCACGACCGGTTCGGGGCAGTAAAGCCCCGCCGAAAGCGCGTTGCTCCAAATCAGGCTGTCGCAGCACGGTTCGATATGAAAATAGTAACCGGCGAATCCCGACTTCTTGCCTTTCGGAGCGACGTACGCACCTATATATGTCTTATAGGGCGACTTGTCGGGGCTGAACCGCGTGTCGCGGGCGATGCGGTAGGTGCAGTCCTGCACCCGCAGGCCGCGCACCGCAGGGTCGAACTCGGCGATTCCCTCGATCAGCCGCTCCGTGAAGGCGGCGAACCGCCCCTTCACGTGCGTCCATTCGGCGCGGTGGGCGTCGAACCATGCACGGTCGTTGTTGTCGTGCAGGCGGCGGAAAAAGTCGATTACCTCTTTCATATTACCAAGCGAAAAGCGGATAATCGGCCATCAGGGCGTTCACGTCCCTGCGTACGGCGGCGATGTTGTCCTCGTTTTCGGGGTCGTGCAGTACGCGGTCGATCAGCCCGACGATGTAGTCCATCTTGTCCTCCTTCAGGCCGCGGGTGGTGATGGCCGGCGTGCCGAAGCGCAGACCCGAAGTCTGGAACGGCGAGCGGCTGTCGAACGGCACCATGTTCTTGTTGGTCGTGATGTCGGCCGCCACCAGACACTTCTCGGCCAGCTTGCCCGTCAGTTCGGGGAACTTGGTGCGCAGATCGACCAGCATCAGGTGGTTGTCCGTGCCGCCCGAAACGATCTTGTAGCCGCGCTTCACGAATGCTTCGGCCATCGCCTTGGCGTTCTTCTGCACCTGCGTCTGATACTCCTTGTAGCTGGGGTCGAGCGCCTCGCCGAAAGCCACGGCCTTGGCGGCGATGACGTGTTCGAGCGGACCGCCCTGAATGCCGGGGAATACGGCCGAGTTGAGGATCTGCGACATCATCTTCACCGCGCCTTTGGGTGTGGTAAGCCCCCACGGGTTTTCGAAATCCCTGCCCATGAGGATAATGCCGCCGCGCGGTCCGCGCAGGGTCTTGTGGGTCGTCGAAGTGACGATATGCGCGTATTTCACGGGGTTGTCCAGCAGTCCTGCGGCGATCAGGCCGGCCGTGTGGGCCATGTCCACGAGCAGCAGCGCGCCGACTTTGTCCGCGATTTCGCGCATGCGTTTGTAGTCCCATTCGCGCGAATAGGCCGAAGCGCCGCCGACGATCAGTTTCGGCTTGCATTCCAGCGCCTTGCGCTCCATGGCGTCGTAGTCGATCACGCCCGTCGCCTCGTCGAGCTGGTAGCCCACGGCGTTGAAGTATTTGCCCGACATGTTGACCGGCGAACCGTGCGAAAGGTGGCCGCCGTGCGCCAGATCGAGTCCCATGAAGGTGTCGCCCGGCTGCAGCACGGCGAAGAATACCGCCATATTGGCCTGCGCGCCGGAGTGGGGCTGCACGTTGGCGTACTCGGCGCCGTAGAGACGGCAGATGCGCTCGATGGCCAGCGTCTCGACCTTGTCCACGACTTCGCAGCCGCCGTAATAGCGCGCTGCGGGATAACCCTCGGCATATTTGTTGGTCAGCACGGAGCCCATGGCCTCCATGACCTGTTCGCTTACGAAGTTCTCCGAGGCGATCAGTTCGATGCCATGCATCTGACGGCTGCGCTCGGCGGCGATCAGATCGAAAATCTGGGTGTCTCTTTTCATATCTCTAAGGATTTGTGATGATTCGTTTACGGACGGTAAAGTTAGTAATATTTGGCGAAATTCCGGCGGCGGCGGAGCGTTTCAAAATATTTTTCTTAACTTTGTTCGTCTTTCGGACGAAAAAAGGAAAAACAGAATATTTTGCAAACATTCTTAATACTTTGAAAGCTATGAAATTACTCGAAGGTAAAGTGGCTGTCGTCACGGGCGCGGCCCGCGGTATCGGCAAGGCCATCGCACTCGAATTCGCCAAGGAGGGCGCCGACGTGGCGTTCACCGACCTCGTGATCGACGACAACGGCAAAGCCACCGAAGCCGAGATCGCGGCGCTGGGCGTCAAGGCCAAGGGCTATGCGTCGAACGCGGCGAATTTCGAAGAGACGCACAAGGTCATCGAAGAGATCGTCAAGGATTTCGGCCGCATCGATATTCTCGTGAACAACGCCGGCATCACCAAGGACGGCCTGATGATGCGCATGAGCGAAGCCCAGTGGGACGCCGTGCTGACCGTGAACCTCAAGTCGGCGTTCAACTTCATCCACGCCGTGACGCCGGTCATGGCCCGTCAGAAGGGCGGCTCGATCATCAACATGTCGTCGGTGGTGGGCGTCAGCGGCAACGCGGGCCAGTGCAACTACTCGGCGTCGAAAGCCGGCATGATCGGTCTTGCCAAGTCGATCGCCAAGGAGATGGGGCCCCGCGGCATCCGCGCCAACGCCATCGCTCCGGGCTTCATCATGACCGAGATGACCGACAAACTGCCCGACGAGGTGAAGGAGGGCTGGTACAAGCAGATTCCGCTCCGCCGCGGCGGCACGCCGGAGGACGTGGCCAAGGTCGCGCTGTTCCTCGCATCGGATCTTTCGTCGTATGTCAGCGGACAAGTCATCCACTGCTGCGGCGCGATGAACTGTTAGGAATCTCCCGGCAATCGGAAAACAGCAGCGGTTCGGTGCCCCGCGGCATCGACCGACAATAAAAGCGTCCGCCAAGTCTGCTTGAGCGGACGTTTTATTTAACGCCATACCTTATGAAACATACCGTAGACATCGAAACTTGGGAGCGGCGGGACAATTACGCCTTTTTCCGCAACTTCCTCAATTCGTGGATTTCGGTGGCGACCGAGATCGACTGCACCGAAGCCCGTGCGGCGGCCAAAGCCGCGGGACGCTCCTTCTTCCTCTATTACCTCTACGCCGTGCTGCGCGCGGTCAATGAAATCAAGGAGTTCCGTTACCGCACGGACAGCCGCGGAAACGTGATCTGGCACGACACGGTGGACGTCATCTCGCCCATCGCCGTTCCGGGCCGTACGTTTTACACCGTCCGCATCCCATACCATGCCGATTTCGAGCGCTTCTACGCCGAGGCGCGTGCCATCGTCACCGACATTCCGCAGGACGGCGATCCCTACGGCGCCGAAAAGGTGCTGCAGGCGCAGGGCGATTACGACGTCTTCCTGCTGAGCGCCACGCCGGACCTCTATTTCACCTCCCTGACCTACGCGCAGGGAGCGCCGGGCCAGCCGACGGAATATCCGCTGATGAACGCCGGCAAGGCGGTGATGCGCGAAGGGCGGCTCGTGATGCCGCTCTCGATCTTCGTCAACCACGCGTTCGTGGACGGCGCGCATATATCCCGGTTTTTCAAACTGGTCGAGGAGTGCCTGAAGCAGATTTCTGCCTGACGGCATCATGCTCCGCACGCCGGCGTCGCGGCCCGTCCGGAGCGGCGGGTCCCGAAGCCCGATCGCAGGCCGGGCGCACCGGTGGAACTTGCATCTTTTTTGCTATATTTGCCGCACATGGAAGGCGTTCCGGACAAATCAGGAGACAAATTTTCGTTTTGCCGCCCGCCTTTCGCTATATTTGCCGTATGAAACGTCTGATAACCACACTGACACTGCTCGCCGCGACGCTCTGCGCCGCAGCGCAGGAAGCGACCCTGCCGACGCCCGACGCCAAGACGCTCGGCATGGGCGGCGTCGCCATGACGACCCTGTCTGGGTCGCACGCCATATACAACAACTCCGCGACGGCCATTTTCTCGCAGATGCCGTCGCAGATATCCTCGTCCTATTACGGGCAGGGGCAGTTCGACTACTACGCCGTGACGGGATTCTGCCGTTTCGACAACGTCAATCTGGCGCAGATCGGCTGGCGGCAGTACCTGCGCGAGCGGGGCAACAACGACATGGCGGTCGATCTGGGCTACTCGCGCCGCATCGGCGGCAACTGGGCCGTCGGCGTCGTGGCCCGCTACATGCACCTCAAGCGTCCCGAAACCTCGGCGGACGCGCTGGCCGTGGACCTGAGCGCCGCATGGTCGCACCCGCTGGAAAACGTCGGGAGCTATTCGACGCTGCGCGCGGGCGCCAAGCTGGGCAATCTGGGCGGCTATCTGAAAGACACGCCCTACACCCTGCCGATGGACCTGACGGCGGGCGTGGCGCTGGATACGTTCCTCAGCGACGTGCACGAGATAACCGTCGGCGCGGATCTGGGCTACTATTTCTCGCCTTCGAAAGTCCGGGGATTCCAGATGTCGGTCGGCGCCGAGTACAACCTGATGCAGCTCATCCAGCTCCGGGCGGGTTATCACTACGGCGAGCGCCGCGACTACTACCCTTCCTACGGTTCGGTCGGCGCGGGCGTCCGGTTCCTGCACCTGCGTCTCGACTTCGCCTACCTGATCGCCAAGAAGCAGACGCTGCTGCACAATACCTACAGCATCAGTTTCGGACTCGACTTCTGACGCGCGGTCTCGATACGGCGGCTTCGGCAAGCCGCTGCGAAAACAACAATCCGGGGACGGGACGTCTCCGGATTGCTTTTTTTCTGCATGTCACTGCGGATTTTCGAGGTATTCGAGAATTCCCCCGCAGCCGTCCTCCAGCATGTCGAGCACCAGCTCGAAGCCTTCGGCGCCTTCGTAATAGGGGTCGGGAACATGGTCCCAACGGGAGTGGCGGCGGAAAAACTCCCGCATGCGGAAGATCTTTTCGGCGGCCCTGCGCGACGGCGCGAGCCGGTGGACGTTCTCGTAGTTCATGTCGTCCATGACGACGATCATGTCGAACCGGTCGAAATCCTCCTCCCGGATCTGCCGGGCGCGGTGGCCGAGGTCGTAACCCCGCCGTGCGGCGGCGCGGCGCATGCGGGCGTCGGGCAGTTCGCCCGTGTGCCCCGCGTAGGTTCCGGCCGAGTCGATTCCGATCCGGCCGCTGAGTCCCCGCTCTTCGACGATGTGGTGCATGATGCCGTCGGCCGCCGGGGAGCGGCAGATATTTCCGAGGCAGACGAAAAGGATATTGGTCTTCATGGGCGCAAAGATAACGAAAATCGGGCGACAAGACGAAAATTCAGGGCCGTTTCTGCCGGAACAGGCTGTCCGGGAGCGCGTCGAAGCGGGCGGCGGACGGGAAATATCCGCCCGGAGACCTTGTGTCGGTCAAGGAGGCCGGTCGGCATCCGTGTCATCGGCGGCTCCGGACTTCGGGGCGGAAATATCCGTCCATGCCGGGCCGTCTGCGGTTCGGGAGCGCGCCCGGAACGGCGCAGGCCGGGTGCGAATCGCTCCCGGAACGCCTTTGGAATACAAATTGCACGATGCCGGAGCATGGGAAAAAGAATCGAAGACTGGATCGGGCAATACCGGCACATGGATTGGGCCGTGCTCTACATGAGACTGTTCGCGGGAGGCATGATGCTCTTCCACAATATCGGCAAAATGCAGGATTACAACGAAATCGTCAATTCGTACCCGTCGTTCGCCTCGGCCGGCAGCGCGGCGACGTTCGTTGTCGTGACGGTGGCCGAGGTGCTGCTGGCGGTGGCGATCATCATGGGCATCTGGGTGCGGATGTCGGCGCTGATTCTCTCGCTGGGCATCCTGCTGATGTTCGCGTGGGGCGGATTCGGCGCCGGGGAGCTGGAGTTCGTGTGGCTGGGCGTCTACGTCTTCCTGATTATTTCCGGCGGCGGACTTTACGCCTTCGACACGGCTCTGGCACCTGCCAAACCAAAAAAGTGAACCATACGGACAATATTATAACGGCTGATTGTCCGTATGTTGGCGGAAAAGTTGTAACTTTGCCCAGATTTGTTTTCTTTTGAAACCAAAAAACAGGATTACTATGAAGATGAAAGTAATTGGGATGCTGGCCGCCTTCACGCTCGCCGCATCCGCAGCGGCGGCTCAGGAGCTGCCCCGCAAAGTGAATAATGTCGAAGTGCTCGACCTCGACGGCAATCCGGCCAAGCTGCCGCACTGGGGCGAGAAGAACCTGATGATATTCTACGTGGACCCCGACCGTCACAAGCAGAACAACGATTTCACGGTCGAACTGGAGGAGAACCACCGCGCCCAGAGCGACAATATTTTCGGTTTCGGCGTGATGAACCTCAAGGACGCCCCGATGGTCCCCAACGGCATGGCCCGCAACATGGCCAAGAAACGCACGGCCAAGAACGGCGCGCTGGTGCTCGCCGATCAGGACCGTATCCTGAGCAAGGCTTGGGAGCTGGGCGACTGCAACAACCAGTTCGTGCTGATGATCGTATCGAAGGAGGGAGAGCTGGTCTTCCTGCGCAAGGGGGTTCTCTCGGAGCAGGACAAGGCCGATTTCTACGAAACGATCGAGAAGTACAAATAACCGGATGCTGCGCAAAACCGCCGTTCTGGCTTTCGCCCTTTGCTTCGCGCTGCAGGGAGCGGCCCAAGAGGGAGTGTATATCAACGGCAGCGACACGCTGCATTACAGCTATACCCCGCTTCCGGAACAGCCCCAGCCGCAGAAACGGCTCTCGTTCCCGCGGCGCGTGGTGAAATATTTCGAGGGATCGACGCGCGACCGCACGTTTGAGAAGAAAATCGACTTCACCTTCGCCGGAGGCCCCAGCTATTCGAAGAATACGAGTCTCGGCATCGGACTGCTGGCGGCCGGACTCTACCGCATAGACCGTACGGACTCGGTCACTTCGCCGTCGGACATTTCGATCTTCGCCAACGTCTCGATTTCGGGATTCTATGCGCTGGGCGTCACGGGCAACAACATCTTCTCCCGCAACGGCAAGCGCATCGACTATACGGTGATGTTCGCTTCGGCGCCCCGCGACATGTGGGGCATCGGCTATAACGACGGCCGCTACAACGAGGAGAGCTCCTACAACGAGAAACGTTACCTGATAAAGGCAAGCTACCTGCACCGGGTGCTGCCCAACACCTATGTGGGCGGCATCCTCAGTTTCGAGCATACGCAGGGCAAGAAGTTCAAGCCGCTGGGCGAGAGCTACCTCTACGGGCAGAAGACGCACTACACCGCCACGGGCGTCGGGGCGATTCTGGAATACGACTCGCGCGACTTCATACCCAACTCCTTCCGGGGCGTCTACGTCAGTCTGCAGGAGACGCTGTTTCCCAAGGGACTGGGCAACTGCGGACGTTCGCTGTGGCGCACGACCTTCACAGCCGACTACTACAGGCAGGTGTGGAAGGGCGGCATCCTCGCGGCGGACCTCTACGCGGAGTTCAACTCCGAGGGAACCCCGTGGCCGATGCTGGCCCGCATGGGCGGCTCGCAGCGGATGCGCGGTTATTATCAGGGCCGCTATACGGACAACGACATGATAACGTTTCAGGTCGAACTGCGCCAGCGCATCTGGCGGCGCATCGGCTGCACCTTCTGGGGCGGCGCAGGCAACGTATTCAGCGATCTGGAGCGGTTCGACTGGTCCGAGACGCTACCCAACTACGGCGTCGGCCTGCGCTGGGAATTGAAGAAACGGGTCAATGTGCGACTCGATTACGGCTTCGGCAAGAAGACGAGCGGCTTCCTGCTGAGCATAAACGAAGCTTTTTAGGTTAGTGTAACGATATGAATGCTGATCCGAATAGGGTAAACAGACGACGCACGGTCAAAACCCGCAGCCGTTTCACCACGCTGCTGACCGTCTATTTCTTCGTCGCGCTGATTATCCCCAACTGCGTGCTGGCCAATACCGAGCCCTACTCCGGCTGGACGGTCGAGGCGCTGATTCTGATGCCGCTGGGCTTCTACATGATGTGGAGCGTGGCGCTGAGCCGTTCCGGCGTGATGATCTGGCTGGGATTTCCCTTTATCTTCCTCTGCGCGTTCCAGATCGTGCTGCTCTATCTGTTCGGCAACTCGATCATCGCCACGGACATGTTCACCAATCTGGTGACGACCAATCCCGGAGAGGCGGGCGAACTGCTGAGCAACATCTACCCTTCGGTCATTCTGGTCTGCGTGATGTATCTGCCACTGTTGTGGTTCGCGGCGCGCGAGATCGGCCACAAACGCTACATTTCGCGCACGACGCGCATGAACGTCGGCCTTTCGGGCGCCGCGCTCATGGCGCTGGGCATGCTGGCCCTGTGGCCGGCCTATCATGTGAGCGAACAGCGGCACGTGCTGCGCGACGAGATTTTCCCGCTCAACGTGGCCTACAACGTCTACCTGAGCGCCTCGGAATTCCGCAAGGCCTACAATTTCGAAAAGACCTCGGCGGATTTCACCTACGAGGCCAGCCGCGAGGCCGAAGCGCCCGGACGCGAGATTTACGTATATATTATAGGTGAAGCGTCGCGCGCCATGAGCTGGGAGCTTTACGGCTACGAACGGGAGACCAATCCCCGGCTCTCGCAGGTGGACGATCTGGTGATTTTCCGCGATGTGCTGACGCAGAGCAACACCACGCACAAGAGCGTGCCGCTCATCCTCTCCTCCGTCTCGACCGAGGAGCACGACCAGCTCTACCGCCGCAAAGGGCTTCCTGCCCTCTTCAACGAAGCGGGCTTCGAAACGTGGTTCATCTCCAACCAGTCGCCGCAGGGCGCCATGATCGACAAGCTGGCCCGCGACGCCGATCACCTGATCTATATCCGCTCGCCGCGCCACGACATGCAGCTGCTGGACGAAATGCGCCGCATCGTCGAGACCGCCCCGGCGCAGAAGATGCTCTTCATCCTCCACTGCTACGGCTCCCACTTCAGCTACCACCAGCGTTATCCGCGCGAATTCGCACGTTTCAAACCCGACGACGACGTGGCGATCTCGCGGGAGCATGCGCACACGCTCCGCAACGCTTACGACAATTCGATCTGTTACACGGACCATTTTCTCGCCGAGACGATCGCCTTCCTGCGCGGACTGCGGCAAACCTCCTCGGCGCTGCTCTACTGCGCCGACCACGGCGAGGACATTCTGGACGACGACCGCGAACGCTTCCTGCACGCCTCGCCCACCACGACCGCCTATCAGCTCTACGTGGCCTCGCTGGCGTGGTTCTCCGACGCCTACCGGCGGAATTTTCCCGCCAAAGCCGCGGCTGCCGGGATCAATGAGACGGCGCCGGCCACGACCCACGCCCTGTTCCACACCATGGCCGACATGGCCTCGATCCGGGGCCGCTTCGTCGATCCGACGGTATCGCTCGTGAACCCCGACTACGACCGCAAGCGTCCGCGCCGTTACCTGAACGACCACAACGAGGCCGTTCCCTTCCGCAAAACCGGTCTCGAACCGGAGGACATGGAGGTTTTCGCCCGCTTCGGCATCAAACTTTAGGCAAGTTCACGGCCCGTATGAAACCAACAAAGGCTGCCCCCTGGGGACAGCCTTTGTTGCGTCATTGTGTCTGTAATTATTTCGCAGCGTCTACGGAAACCTTGCGGAACTCCTTCATCAGCTTCGAAATTTCGAGAGCGGACTTGCGGGCGCGCGTACCGGCGGCCTTGTTGCCCTTCTCTACCTGTGCTGCTGCATTAGCTGCGAATACTTCGTACTCTGCATTGATCTTTGCTACTAATTCTTTCATAACTTTTTTTATTAATTGGGTTTGTTATCAACGCAAAGATATAAAAATTATCTAAACATCATCATTTATTGCCAAAAAATTCAACGTTTTTTAGCATAAAACCCCCTTTCCAAGAGCCTGTCACCCGGTTCGCGGTACGTTTTTTGTCCCCGCAAGAGCGTAAAACATTCCGGTATGAACAGACTTTTAATCGTGGCGGGACTCGTTTCCGCGCTCCTGCCCGCCGGGTGCGGCCGGCACAAGCCGAAACCCGCAATGCCGCCCCTGCAGGTCGAAACGGCCCGCGCCGTTACGGACAGCATCCCCAACCGCATGAGCTTCATCGGTTACCTTTCGAGTAATTTCGACGCCGTGATCCAGCCCCGGATCAATGGCTTTCTGTTATCCAAGCGGTTTTCGAACGGCATGCCCGTAAAACGCGGGCAGCTGCTTTTCACGATCGACCCCGACCAGCTTTCGACCACGATGCTCGCCGCCGAAGCCGCGCTCCAGTCGGCCAAGGCGCAGGCGCTGGAGGCTCAGAACAACTACGAGCGCGCCGTGCCGCTGGCCAAGATCAACGCCATCAGTCAGGCGCAGCTCGATCAGTATACGGCGCAGTACAAGGCCGCCGAAGCCTCGGTGCGCTCGGCCGAGCAGACGCTCAGCAGCGCCCGCATGAACGTCGGCTACACCGAGCTGCGCTCGCCCATCGACGGCATCATCGAACACACGGCGGCGCATGTGGGCGACTACGTCGGTCCCGGCACGCAGTTCAGCGTGCTGACGAGCATTTCGAATATCGACACGCTGACCGTCGATGTGGCCATTCCGATGGCCGAATACCTCAGGGCGGCCGGAGGACGCGGTTCGATCTACGACAACGAGGGGCTGCTCTCGGACATTCGCCTGACGCTGGCCGACGGCACGCGCTACCCTTACGGGGGACTCTACGACTACACGCGCAAGGACGTGTCGAGCAGCACGGGAACGCTCGTGCTGGTGGTGATGTTCCCCAACCCCGACCGGTCGCTCAAACCCGGGCAGTTCGCCCGCGTCTCGGCCAACGTCGGCCCCGTGCAGCCGCGGGTGATCGTGCCTCAGCAGAGCGTCAGTCAGGCGCAGGGCGTCAATTCGGTCTGGGTCGTACGGCCCGACAGCACGGCGGCCTACCGCCGCGTGGTGCTGGGCGACACCTACGGCACGATGTGGTGCGTGGACGAGGGGCTCGCCGAGGGCGAACAGGTGGTTACGGCAGGCCAGCAGAAACTGCGCAACGGCATGAAGGTAATCCCCGTAATACGCTGACGTCATGGAGAAATTCTTCATTTCACGTCCGATTTTCGCCATCTCGCTGGCCATCGTCATCGTACTCGTGGGTTTGATCTCGATCCTGAACCTGCCGATCGAGCAGTATCCCGACATCACGCCTCCGGTGGTCGAGGTCTCGGCGACCTACGACGGCGCCGACGCCGAGACGGTCAATAACGCCGTGGCCACGCCCGTGGCACAGAGCGTCATGGGCGTCAGCGACATGCTCTACCTGCAGACCACGAGCGCCAACGACGGTTCGATGGTCATGCAGGTGACCTTCGACATCGGGTCCGATCCCGACCTCGACGCCATCTTCACCCAGAACAACGTATCCTCGGCCGCAGCCCAGCTTCCGGCGACGGTGACCAAGCAGGGCGTCACCACGCGCAAGACCATGACGGGTTTCCTGCTGGTCTTCTCGCTGCACAGCGACGGACGCTACGACGACGAATTCCTCTCGAATTATGCCTACATCAACCTTCAGAACGAACTGCTGAAGATCAACGGCGTGGGCAAGGTCTCGATCATGGGCGCCGGAGAGTACGCCATGCGCGTATGGCTCCGGCCCGACGTGCTGAAATACTACGGCATCCCGGTTTCGGCCGTCACCGCCGCCATCGAAAATCAGGGCGGCATCTACCCTGCCGGACAGTTCGGAGCCGAACCAGCGCCCGACGGCACCTCCTATACCTATACGGTGACCATGCCCCCGCAGATCACCACGGCCGAGCAGTTCGGCGACATCGTCGTCGTGACCACCTCTGAGGGCGAACAGATCCGCCTGCGCGACGTGGCCGACGTATCGCTCGGAAGCCAGAGTTACGGCGTAAGCTCGCTCTTCGAGGGCAAGCCTACGGCCCTTATCGTCATTTATCAGGAGCCGGGCAGCAACGCCGTGGCCGTAGGCGACAAGGTCAAGGCCGAAATGGCGCGGCTCGGCGAACGCCTGCCCGACGGCATCACGACATCGACGGTCGTGGACACCACGACCAGCATCGACGCCGGCATCAGCGACATCTTCACCACGCTCATCATAGCCCTCGTGCTGGTGATCTGCATTATCTACCTCTTCATTCAGGACTGGCGCGCCACGGTCATTCCGCTGGTCGCCATCCCCGTGTCGCTGGTCGGCGCCTTCGCGCTCTTTCCGCTGCTGGGGTTCTCGATCAACATCATTTCGCTGCTGGGACTGGTGCTGGCGATCGGTCTGGTGGTGGACGACGCCATCGTGGTCGTGGAGGCCGCGCAGGTCAATATCGCCAACGGGATGAAACCCCGCGCCGCGGCGCTCGAAGCCATGAAGAACGTGGCTTCGCCCATCGTCGCCACGACCGTCGTCCTGCTGGCCGTATTCATCCCCGTATCGTTTACGGGCGGCATCACGGGGCGGCTGTTCCAGCAGTTCTCGGTGACGATCGCCGTGTCGGTCGTGATCTCGGCCTTCAACGCCCTGACGCTCTCCCCGGCCTTGTGCGCCCTGCTCCTGCGCCGCCGCGAACCGCCCAAGAAGGGATTCTTCGCCGCTTTCAACCGCTGGTTCGCCCGGCGGATGGACAAATATACGGCCTTCACGCCGACGCTGATCCGCCACGTGGCCCGCACGGGCGTATTTATCGCCGCGGTACTGGCCGTCATCTTCCTCGTGTGGCGCAAACTGCCCGCCGGATTCCTGCCCGAAGAGGATCAGGGATACGTGATGGTGATGGTTTCGACTCCCGAAGCCTCGTCGCTGCAGGTGACACAGAAGGCCATGATCCGGGCCGACGAAGTGATCCGCACGCTGCCCGAAGTCGCTTCGACCTCGTTCGCCGCGGGATTCAACATGATGGCGGGCATCGCTTCGACCGACAGCGGCATCATCTTCGTGTCGCTGGTCGGTTATTCCGACCGCAAACTGACGGCCATGGAGATCGCCCAGAAACTCACCGACGAGCTTTACATGGCGGTTCCGGGCGCCGAGTGCTTCGCCTTCATCCCGCCGTCGATCCCCGGTCTGGGCATCACGTCGGGCGTTTCGGTCGAGGTGCAGGACCTCGAAGGGCGCGGCACGGCCTACCTGCTGGAGCAGAGCGAACGGCTGATGGACTCGTTGCGCAAGCTGCCCTCCGTCGCGTCGGTGACCACGCAGTTCAACGCGGGCGTCCCCCAGCGGCGGCTGCGCATCGACAAGGAGCAGGCGCTGGCTTCGGGCGTGGACTTGGGCGTACTTTACGGCGACCTGACGACCCTGCTGGGCGGCGCCTATGTCAACAACTTCTCGCGTTTCGGCAAGCTCTACCAGACCTACATTCAGGCCGCCCCCGCCTACCGCATGGACAAACGCTCGCTCGACAGCTATTACGTCGCCTCCTCGTCGGGCGAAAGCGTCCCCGTCTCGTCGCTGGTCGAGGTCGTGGATACCGTGGGCGTCGAATACGTCTCGCAGTTCAACCTCTACCGTTCGATCGGACTTACGGTCACCCCCGCGGCCCGCACCTCGACGACGACCGTCATGCAGGACATCACCCGCACGGCCGCGCAGGTACTGCCCGACGACGTCGGCACGGCATGGAGCGGCACCTCCTTTCAGGAAGCCAACGCTTCGAAGACCGGAGGACTGGTCTACCTGCTGGCGCTGGTCTTCGTGTTCCTCGCGCTGGCGGCCCTGTACGAATCGTGGGGGCTGCCGCTGGCGATTCTGATGAGCGTTCCCGTGGCGGTGCTGGGCGCCGTGCTCTTCATCGGCGTCTCACACCTGCTCAACGCCTTCTACGTCAATGACATCTACATGCAGATTTCGCTGGTGATGCTGATCGGACTGGCGGCCAAAAACGCCATTCTGGTCGTGGAGTACGCCGACAGGCTCTTCAACGAGCAGGGCGCCTCGCTCATGGACGCCGCGATCGGGGCCGCCAAACTGCGCGTGCGGCCGATCATCATGACCGCTTTCGCCTTCATCCTCGGCGTCATGCCGCTGATCTTCGCCAGCGGCGTATACGCCACGGCGCGCAACATCATGGGCGTCGCGCTCGTGGGCGGCATGCTGTTCGCCACGCTGCTGGGCATCTTCGTCTACCCCGCGCTCTACTATTTCGTGGGACGCATCGGCGGTTTCGAACGCCGCCGCGAACGCAAAAAACAGGAACAGTCATGAAAGCCGGATACCTCATAATCATTTTCGCAGCATTTACGGCGGCCTGCACGCCGCGCTTCTACCCGCCGCGCGTCTCTGTGCCCGACGATTACATCTACGGGCGGGGATTCTCGGAGGACACGACCCGCTTCGGCCCCGAATGGTGGACGCTGTTCGGCGATACGGTGCTCAACAACCTCGTCGCACGGGCGCTGGACAACAACCGCGACGTGGCCGTGGCGGCCTCGCGCGTGGAGGAAGCGCGGCTGAACCTCAAGAGCGTGCGGGCGCAGTACCTGCCGCAGGTCGGGCTGGGCGTCACGGCCGAAGGCGAATATACGCCTGCCACGAAGATCGTGCAGTCGTACGCCGTCGAGCCGTCGCTCTCGTGGGAGGTGGCGCTCTTCGGGCAGCTGCGCAATGCCAAACGCGCCGCAAAAGCCCAGATAGCCTCGTCGGAGTGGGCGCTGCGGGGCGTGCGGCTGGCGCTGGCGGCCGAAGTCGCCACGACCTATTTCACCCTGCTCGAATACGAACGCGATCTGGCGATCGCCCGGCAGAGCTGCGCCCTGCGGCGCGAATCGGCGGCCCTGATCGACTCGATGTTCCGCTACGGCATGTCGGACGGCGTGGCGCTGGAGCAGGCCCGGAGTCTGGTCTACACCGCCGAAGCGGACATTCCGCAGTACCGACGGGCCGTGGCGCAGACGCGGCTGTCACTCGACATCCTGCTGGGCGAAACGCCGCGGCGAACGGACAGCGCGGGGGCTGGACTGCGCCTGCTGACCGATTACCGTCCGGCGGACATTCCCGTCGGACTGCCCTCGGAGCTGCTCGAACGGCGGCCCGACATCATGCAGGCGCGTTACGATATGCTCGCCGCAGCCGCCGAAGTGGGCATCGCACGCGGCAACCGGTTCCCGTCCATTGCTCTGACGGCCAAAGGCGGAATCGCATCCAATTCGATCAAAGGTTTAACTTCGGCCAACCCTTGGGCGTGGGATGCGTTAGGCTCGCTGACACTCCCCGTCTTCAATTTCGGCAGACTTCGCCGCGCGGAACAGGCCGCCATGGAACGTTACACGCAGTCGGCGCTGACCTACGAGCAGACCGTGCTGACGGCCTTTTCCGACGTCGAGCAGGCGCTGGTGGCCATCGCCACCTACCGCAGGCAGACCGAACGCTACGGCGAGCTGGTTCTCGCCAACGACCGCATCGCCGCGATGACGCAGGCGCTCTACCGCAGCGGCCTGTCCGACTACCTCGACGTGATCGACGCCCAGCGCAGCCTCTATCAGTCGCAGATGGAGTTCGTCAATCTGGTGGCGCAGCAATATATCAACTACGTCAATCTCTGCAAGGCGCTGGGCGGCGGATGGTGAGCGCACACCCCGGCAATGGAACGCTAAAATGGTCCGGGAGCGGTAATCAGGGCGGCTCCGGCAGCTTTTCCCGGCATCTCGCGGCGCTCCCCGAATGCCGGGAGTTTTCGGGCCGTTTCCCGCGAACGCCAGTCGGGGGTCAGGCTGTCGGGCGTCGTGTCGCCTGTTTCTGCCTGCCATTTCCGCAGTACGGCAAGCAGCTTCGCCGTTACGGCGGATTTCCCGGCGGCGAGATTCTCCAGCTGTTCCGGATCGGCGCGATAGTCGTACAGCTCGACCGAAGGGCGCGGCGTGATGAATATGTCGGCCTGAAGCGAATCCAGCCGGCCTGCGGCATAGGCCTCGAACAGCGAGCGTCCCGAAGCGCTGTTCACAACGTCCGCCGCCCCTACGGCACTCAACCACGGGCGGGCATTTTCGATCAGCAGGTAGCGTTCCGTGCAGACCATCCGTTCGCAGGCTTCGAAATCGTGCCAGTTGTGTTCGGCGAAAGCGTATGTACGGAATTTGCGGTCGGGATGAGCAAGCAGGGATGCGAAACTGCGTCCTTGGAATGCGCGGGGCGTTGCGACGCCCGCAATGTCGGTGAGCGTCGGAGCGAGATCGACAACGCTCACCAAGCTGTTGCAAACCTCCGCTTTGGCACGCATTCCGGCCGGATAACGGACGACAAAAGGCGTGTGGATGCCATCGGGTAGAAGCCGTGTCTTGGCACGGGCGAAGGGACGGCCGTTGTCGGCCATGACGACGATGAACGTGTCGTCGAAAACGCCCTGACGCCGGAGTTCGGCGACGACCTCGCCGACGAAACGGTCGAAGCGCGACACTTCGTAATAGTAGCTGGCGAAATCCTCCCGTGAAGGGTAATCATCGACAAAGAAGCGCGGTAAGACAACGTTTTCGGGGCTATAGCGTTCCAGCGAACGGTCGTCATCCCAGCCGCGGTGGGCATCGTGAGATGCGAACCACATAAAAAAGGGCCGGTCGGCAGGCCGGTCGCGCAGGTATTCCACCCAGCGTTCGGCCCCGCTGGGACCGCCCCCGTCGTTGGAGCCGCCTCCCGTCCGGTCGAAATCATGCAGTACCGGCCCTGCGGGGATCGCCGACGAATCGCCGAAATGCCACTTTCCGGCCTGCGCCGTATAATACCCCGCCGCTTTCAGCGCTCCGGCGACGGTAACCTGCTCCGCACCGATCGGCGAATGGAGTTCGCAGGCCCCCGTGTTGTGGGGATAACGCCCCGTAAGGATGCTCGCGCGGCTCGGACTGCTCGAACTGGTCGTCAGGATGGCGTTGGTAAAGCGCACTCCGGAGGCTGCGAGGGAGTCGATGTTGGGCGTGCGGATAACCGGATGTCCGTAACATCCGAAATCGTCGCGGGAAATGTCGTCGGCGATCAGCACCAAGATGTTCGGGCGTTTCGGATCAGCGCCTTTGTTTTTGCCGTCGGCGGCAGTCACGCCGGCGGCCGCCAGCGATCCGCAAAGCAGCGCCGGCAAGCGATAATGTATTCGTGTCATGGGCGTCAAGAAAATTATTCAGGCAAATATAACAATATAATTCAATAGTATGGCAAAGACGGGACACCCGCCGCGCATCATCCCGTGAACAATCCGGAAATACCCATTTTTGGGGATTGCACATCCCGGCGTAAAATCGTATCTTTGGAGCCAAAAACCAAAGAGCGACAATGCGTCTATCCGAACTTAAGACCGGGGAATCGGCCACGATACTCAAAGTGACGGGACACGGCGGTTTCCGCCGCCGCATCATGGAGATGGGTTTCGTCCGCGGACAGCGGGTCGAAGTGATTCTCAACGCCCCGCTGAAGGACCCTATCGAATACAAGATCATGGGCTACGACATCTCGCTGCGCCGCAGCGAAGCCGACATGGTGGTCGTGCTCTCAGACAGCGAAGCCAGCGAATACCTCGCCGGGGGCGGCTCGCACCATCACCACCACGAACACCACCGCCGGCACTGCGGATGCGGCGCCGACGGACAGCCCGCGGAACCGGAATACCCGACGGCCGAGACGCCCGGTCCGGATGACGGCTGCGCGACGATCGACGAAGTCATCAACCGTCACAGCCGCACGATCGGCGTGGCACTGGTGGGCAACCCCAACAGCGGCAAGACCTCGCTTTTCAACGCCATTTCGGGCGGTCACGAACACGTCGGCAACTACAGCGGCGTGACGGTCGGCGCCAAGATCGGGCACCGCTGCTACCGCGGCTACCGTTTCGAAGTGACCGACCTGCCGGGCACCTACGCCCTTTCGGCCTACACGCCCGAAGAGCGTTACGTGCGCAGCCACATCGCCGAGAGGACTCCCGACGTGATTATCAACTCGGTGGTGGCGTCGAACCTCGAACGCAACCTGTACCTGACTACGGAGCTGATCGACATAAACCCGCGCATGGTTGTGGCGCTCAACATGTTCGATGAGCTTAACTCAAGCGGTGCAGAGCTGGATTACGACAACTTGGGCCGCATGCTTGGCGTGCCGATGGTGCCCGTCGAGGCGCGCAACGGCAAGGGCATCGAGCAGCTGCTCGACACGGTGATCGCGGTATACGAGAATCAGGACGAGCGCGTGCGCCACATCCACATCAACATGGGGTCCGTCATCGAAGAGGGACTGCGCCGCCTGAACGGCGACATGAACGCTTTCCGCGGCGAGCTGCCCAAAGCCTTCCCGCCCCGCTACTATGCGATGAAGATGCTCGAAGGCGACCGGCAGGTCGAGGAGCAGCTGCGCGGCTGCAGCCGCTGGCCCGAATGGGCCGCGATCCGCGATCTGGAAGCCAAGCGCATCAGCGAAGCGCTGGGCGAAGACGTCGAAACGGCAGTCGCCAACCAGAAATACGGATTCATACAGGGCGCGCTCAGGGAGACCTTCACTCCGGGCAAGCGCGAGGAGGCTTCGACCACGGCGCAGATCGACACCTTCGTGACGCATAAACTGTGGGGATTCCCGATCTTCTTCTTCCTGATGTGGTTCATGTTCTGGTGCACGTTCAGTCTGGGCGCCTATCCGCAGGAGTGGATCGACGCGCTGGTGGGCTGGATCGGCGGTGCGATCGACTACATGATGCCCGCCGGACCGCTGCGCGACCTGCTGGTGGATGGCATCGTGGGCGGCGTGGGCGCCGTGATCGTCTTTCTGCCCAACATCATGATCCTCTACCTGTTCATCTCGTTCATGGAGGATTCGGGCTACTTGGCCCGCGCGGCCTTTATCATGGACCGCGTGATGCACCGCATCGGCCTGCACGGCAAATCGTTCATTCCGCTCATCATGGGCTTCGGCTGCAACGTCCCGGCGATCATGGCCTGCCGGACGATCGAGAGTCGCAGCAGTCGGCTGATTACCATACTGATTACCCCTTTCATGTCATGCAGCGCGCGAATTCCGATCTACCTGCTTCTGGCCGGCACCTTCTTTGCCGAGAATGCCGGGCTGGTGATGATCGGACTCTATGTGCTGGGCGTCGTGCTGGCCGTCTTCACGGCGCGGCTGATGCGGCGGTTCATGTTCCCGGTGGACGAAACGCCGTTCGTCATGGAGCTGCCGCCCTACCGCCTGCCGACATGGAAAACGACGCTCAGGCATATGTGGGACAAGTGCGCGCAATATCTGCGCAAGATGGGCGGCATGATTCTGGTCGCGTCGGTGGTCGTATGGTTCCTGAGCTACTACCCCCGCACCGACGCCGGAAATACGCCCGAACATTACGAAAACTCCTACCTCGGACGTCTCGGACGCACCTGCGAGCCGGTGTTCAGTCCGCTGGGGCTGAACTGGAAAGCGGGCGTGGCCCTGTTGTCGGGCGTCCCGGCCAAGGAGATCATCGTCAGTACGCTCGGCGTACTCTACTCCGAAGGGGCTCCTGCGGCGGCGCAGCCTTCCGGGACGATCGAAATAGTTGCCGAATCGGGTGAGATGGCAGACACCGCGAAGCTGTCGATCAACGATTTGCCAAACGGCAAGGTCGCCGTGATCGGCGGCGCGGACGGCCCGACGGCCATCTACATAGCGAAGACGGCCGACGGCCGGCCGGGCCTAAATCCGGGAACGGCGGCCGAAGATGCCGCGGCGGACGGAGACGAAGAGACGGCGAATCTCGCGCGACGTCTGACGGCGAGCGGCGATTTCACCCACGCCTCGGCGCTGGCGTTCCTCGTATTCATCCTGCTCTACTTCCCCTGCATCGCCACGGTCGCGGCCATCGGCTCGGAGGCGGGCTGGCGATGGGCCGTCGCCAGCGTGGCATACAACACCCTGCTGGCATGGCTGGCGGCATGGGCCGTCTATCATTTGGTCATGTGGCTCTGATATGGGATGGCAGGATTATACGGTATGGGCGATCGGAGCGGCGGTCGCGGTGTTGCTCGCACGGCGGCTCCGGTGCTTCTTCCGGGGGCGCAGGCGCGGCGGATGCGCGTCGTGCGCCAGTGCGCAGTGTCCGCTCAAAGCGGTGCGGCGCAACGATAAACGGCGAAGCCCCTGCACCCCGTCTGATCGCGGGAGGATGCGCCGGCGTGGCGTTTTGCCGCCCGGCAACTGCAAATCAATATGCGATGGACGATTTCGGCTCGCCGCATCTGCGCGCGACATCCTCCGGGACGCAGACGAAGCGACAGGAGACCGTGACCGCTCACAAATCAACTCCTGCAGGTACAACATACGGCCAAAAACGCTATCTTTGCGGCAGATAAATTTCGCCGAAACAGGCCGCTTGTGCACAGACGACTAATTTTGCCGCTGTACACGGCCTTTATGCCTTTGCAGGCGAACATGTGCAGAAATTATGCTCGGACTCTTTTACATACTCCTTTTCTGGCTGATCGGCAACGCATTGAGCATCCTGACCGGAGGTTATGTGTCAGGTAACATCATCGGCATGATCCTGCTTTTCGCGGCGCTCTGCATGCGTTGGGTCAAAGCCGAGACCGTGCGTCCGGCGGCGAAATTCCTGCTGGGAGCCATGGCGCTCTTCTTCGTCCCCTACGGCGTGGGGCTGATGGACTCCTACCGGGTGATTCTCGACAATCTGTGGGCGATCGTGATTTCGGGCATCGTCTCGACGATCGTCGTCCTGCTCGTCACGGGGCAGACCTTCCAAAGCCTGAACCGCCGTTCGCGCCTGCGGCGCATCCGGCATCTGCGCGAAACCGCTCCAAACACTCCCGACCATGATTGACAAGGCATTCCTCTCCTCGGATCTCTTCCTGCTGACGCTCACCGTAGGACTCTACTGCTTGGGCTGCGCCGTCTACCGACGGCTGCGGGTGCCGCTGCTGCATCCCGTACTGCTGACGTTCGTCGCGGTGATCGTCTTCCTCAGCGCGGCGGGCATCGACTATCCCCGCTACAAGCAGGCGACTTCGGCGCTCGATTTCGCGCTGGGCATGTCGGTCGTGGCGTTGGGATACCTGCTTTACGAACAGATGGAACAGCTGCGCGGCAGTCTGCTGCCGGTGGGCGTCGCAACCCTCGCGGGATGCGTGACGGGCGTGCTGAGCGTCGTCTATATCGCCATGGCGTTCGGCGCAGGGCGCGAAATCCTCACCTCGATAGCCCCCAAATCGGTCACCGTGCCGATCGCCGTCTCCGTGTCGGGACCGCTGGGCGGCATCGTGCCGATCACGTCGGTCGTGGTCTTCTGCGTCGGAATCTTCGGCAGCATCTTCGGCGAGTGGATTCTGCGCCGCTGCGGGGTGCGGGACGCCGAAGCGCGGGGATTTGCGCTGGGAGCCGCCGCACACGGCATCGGAACGGCGCGCGCCATCGAGATAGGCGCCGTGGAGGGCGCTCTGAGCGGGCTGGCCATGGCCCTGATGGGGCTGGCGACGGCGCTGCTCATGCCGCTGATGGAGCGGTATCTGTATTAGCCGCAACCCCTGCGGCGGACGGACGGACGTATATCGGCACCATAAAAGTCGCATCAAAGTTTTTTAAATTCTATAATAAATACTACTTTTGCACAATTACTGGCAATTCGTACAAAAGTAGGTTAATATGGAGTGGTTACACACCTTGTTCTTCGGCAACGGCATCGCCCATGCCGTGCTGACCTTCGCGTTGGTCATCACCATCGGCATTCTGCTCGGAAAAGTCAAAATTGGCGGCGTCTCGCTCGGAATCACGTGGATTCTGTTCGTGGGCATCGTCCTGAGTCATTTCGGAATGACGGTGGACGGCGAGGTCAGGCATTTCGTGCAGGAATTCGGGCTGATTCTGTTCGTCTTCTCGATCGGTCTGCAGGTCGGACCGGGATTTTTCGCATCGTTCAAACACGGCGGCATGACGCTGGTCATGTGCGCCGTGGCGATCGTATTGCTGGGCGTGGCGACGGCCTATGTCGTCCATCTGGTGACCGGCACGCCGATTCCGACGATGGTCGGCATCCTTTCGGGCGCCGTGACCAACACCCCCGGACTGGGCGCCGCGCAGCAGGCTTACGCCGATGCGTCGGGGATCGAAGACCCCACGATCGCGCTGGGTTACGCCGTGGCCTATCCGCTCGGCGTCGTGGGCATCATATTCACGATGATCTTCATCCGCTACGCCCTGCGCGTGAAGTTCGAAAAGGAGGACGAGGGGCTGGCGGCGCTGAGCCGGGAGCACAAGCTCGCCGACAAGGTGTCGGTCGAATTCACCAACAAGACGCTCGACGGCCGCACGGTGGCCTATGTCCGCGACCTGATCAACCGTCAGTTCGTCATATCGCGCATCCTGCGTCCCGACGGAACGATCTCGATGGCCGATGCGGATAGCGTGATACACCTCGGCGACCGGCTGTGGGTGATCTCGCAGGCCGAGGACATCGAGGCGATCGTGGCCTTCTTCGGCCGCCGCGTGGAGATGACCGACGAGCAGTGGGGCAACAATACGCCCAACGCCGAGCTGGTGTCGCGCCGCATCCTGATCACGAAATCGTCGCTCAACGGCAAGAAATTCTCCGACCTGCGCCTGCGCACGAAATACGGCATCACCATCACGCGCGTAAACCGCGCGGGCGTCGATCTGATCCCCTATCAGGGCTTGGAACTGCAGGTCGGCGACCGCGTGATGGTCGTGGGACCCGCGAAGGCCGTGGCGCAGGTGGCCGACGTATTGGGCAACTCGCTCAAGAAGCTGAACCAGCCTAATTTGGTGACGATCTTCGTAGGTATCGCTTTAGGTGTGCTGCTGGGGTCGATTCCGCTGCTCAACGTGCCCCAGCCCGTGAAGCTCGGACTGGCCGGAGGCCCGCTGATCGTGGCCATCCTGATCGGACGCTTCGGTACGCATTTCCATCTGGTCACCTACACCACGATGAGCGCCAACCTGATGCTGCGCGAAATCGGCATCGCGCTGTTCCTCGCGGCGGTGGGCATCGGCGCGGGCGACGGATTCATCGACGCCATCGTCGACGGCGGTTACCGCTGGATCGGATACGGCGTCATCATCACCGTCCTGCCGCTGATAATCGTCGCGCTGGTAGCGCGGCTGTGGCTCAAGATGAACTACTACACGCTGATGGGACTTATCGCCGGATCGACGACCGATCCCCCGGCGCTGGCCTACGCCAACGCCACGGCGGGCAACGACATGCCGGCCGTGGGTTATTCGACGGTCTATCCCGTAGTGATGTTCCTGCGCGTGCTGACGGCGCAGATATTCATTCTCTTCGCGCTGTAAAAGGGGACGGTTCGTAAAAAATGTTACGAACTGTTACCCGCCCGACATACCGCCCCGAAGCAGGTCTGAGCGGGAAACGAAGCGGCGGAGAGAGTCCGAAGGGAGATAAAATTCAACGATGGCTTTTAATTTTTAATAGGAATACCTATCTTTGCAAACAGCAAATCCAAACACCTGATTACACTATGGCAAAAGCAGTCAACATCGCCCGTTCCCATCGGTTGGACGGCATCGGAGAGTACTATTTTTCGCGCCGTCTGCGCGAGATCGCCGAAATCGAAGCGGCAACGGGCCGTCAGATCGTGAAACTCGCTATGGGCAGCCCCGACCTGCCCCCGCACCAGTCGGTCATCGACCGTCTCGCCAAAGAGGCGCAGCGTCCCGACGTGCACAAATACATGTCCTACAAGGGAGAGCCGATCCTGCGCAAAGCTTTTGCAGACTGGTACAAGAAATGGTACCGCACCGAGCTGGACTACAATTCGGAGGTGCTGCCCCTGATCGGTTCGAAGGAGGGTATCATGCACATCTGCATGACGTTCCTCAATAAGGGCGACAAGGTGCTGGTGCCCAACCCCGGCTACCCCACCTACTCGGCGGCCGTGCGTCTGGCCGGCGGCGAGATGGTGACCTATGCGCTCAACAAGGAGACGAATTTCTACCCCGATTTCGCGGCGATCGAGAAGGCCGGGCTGGACGGTGTGAAGATGATGCTGATAAACTACCCCAACATGCCGACGGGACAGACCCCGACCATGGAGCTGTTCCAGCAGATCGTGGATTTCGGCGCCAAGCACAACATACTGATCGTGCACGACAACCCCTACAGCTTCATCCGCAACGCGGCGGCTCCGATCTCGATCATGGAGGCAGAAGGCGCGCGCGACGTGGCGCTGGAGATGAACTCGCTGTCGAAAGGCCATTCGATGGCCGGCTGGCGCGTGGGCGTGGTCGTAGGCAAGAAGGAGTGGATCGACTCGATCCTCACGTTCAAGTCGAACATGGATTCGGGTATGTTCTACCCCATTCAGGCTGCGGCCGACACGGCGCTGGCGCTGGGCGAGGAGTGGTTCAAGGAGCTGAACGACATCTACTACGGCCGTGAGAAGCAGGCGTACGCGCTGCTCGACGCGCTGGGATGCAAATACCGCGAGCATCAGGCGGGACTGTTCGTATGGGCCGAACTGCCGGAGTCGTACGAGGGTGACAGTTTCGCATTCTCGGACGAGGTGATGGACAAGTGCGACGTGTTCCTGACTCCGGGCGGCATCTTCGGCTCGGAGGGCAAGCGTTACATCCGCATCACGCTCTGCTGCCCAGAGGAGCTGCTGAAGAAGGCGACGGAAAACATCAAGGCCAAGTTCGGAAAATAATCCGGAGGCGATACGGTCCAAGAACCGAATGACAAAGAGACTGTCTCAGCGTTTTGAGACGGTCTCTTTTTTTTGCTGCGGGTTTCCCGGCCGTCGCACGGACCGGAGCTGCGGTGAAAAAGCGGAATTCGGGAAGCGGAGATCGGTAAAAATCACTATCTTTGAAACAGAGCGGGCATAGCCTTGCCGGGCGGCCATTTTTCCGCCGAAACCGACGCATATGGAGATAAAATCACTGGAAAAGACAGACTTCAACACGCTGTTCAGGGCTTTCGGCCGGGCGTTCGCCGACTACGAGGTGCAGCTGAACGCGGAACAGCTGCGGGCCATGCTGACACGGCGCGGTTTCGATCCCACCCTGTCGTTCGCCGCATTCGACGGAGCGCAGATCGCGGCTTTCACGCTGAACGGCATCGGCAATTTCAACGGCGTGCCGACGGCTTACGACACGGGAACCGGGACCCTCAAGGAGTACCGGGGCACGGGACTGGCCACGGAGATTTTCAGACACTCGATGCCGCACCTACGGCGGGCGGGCGTCGGACAGTATCTGCTGGAGGTGTTGCAGCACAACACCGGAGCCGTGTCCGTTTACCGGAATCTGGGGTTCGAGACGGTTCGGGAGTTCAACTATTTCTGCCGGGCGAACACGGAAATCGTCGACCGGGGCGATACGCCCCGCCTGCCCCACTCGGTGAGACGGATAGATCCCGAAAAATTCGCTTCGATCTCCTCCTTTTGGGATTTCACGCCCTCGTGGCAGAACAGTTTCGAATCCATAGGAAGAGCCGCCGGAGATTTCGTCAGTCTGGGCGTCTTCACCGAAGAGGAACTCGCCGGCTACTGCGTTTTCGAACCCGCGTCGGGCGACGTCGCGCAGATCGCGGTGAAGCGGCAGTACCGCAGAAAGGGAATCGCCGGCCTGCTGCTGCGGGAGATGCTCCGGCTGAACAGGAACGACTCCCTCAAAATCATAAATACCGACGTCTCGTGCGGCTCGATAACCGGATTCCTGCAAGCGAAAAACATCGTGCCGCAGGGAAAGCAGTTCGAAATGATCCGGAAGATATGACGCGGCGGCAGCGCATTGCCGGTTCCCGCAGCATCAGACCGGCGACACCCTCTCTTCGTGCCGCTCCACGCTGATGCCGACGATGCGGAAAAGAGGAGGACAGGCCGCCGTGCGGTCTCCTCTTGCGGGCAACGGATCTTCCCGCGACGAAAAAAGGCTCTCCGTACGGAGAGCCTTTGGCGAATTCTGCGACCTCAGGGATAATCTGCGATTGCAGCGGCGCGCTACTCGTTCACGATACGGACCGAGAGGATCAGGTCGCCGGGACGGATGTCGTCGATGACCTCCAGCCCTTCGACGACGCGGCCGAAGCAGGTGTGACGGCCGTCGAGATGCTGCGTCGTTTCGCGGGTGTGGCAGATGAAGAACTGCGAGCCGCCCGTGTCGCGTCCCGCATGGGCCATCGAGAGTACGCCCCGGTCGTGGTACTGGCGCGGAGCCGAGGTTTCGCATTTGATCGTGTAACCCGGACCGCCTGTGCCGTCGCCTTTGGGGCAGCCGCCCTGAATGACGAATCCCGGAATCACCCGGTGGAAAGTCAGTCCGTCGTAGAAACGGCTCTCCGCGAGTTTTACGAAGTTCGCCACCGTGCCCGGCGTCTCATCGGTATAGAGTTCGGCTTTCATGTCGCCTTTCTCGGTCGAAATAATTGCGTATTGTGCCATATCGTTCGATAAAATTAAGGTTCCAGAACTTTGATTTCCGCGGCGGCGGCCTTGACCCGTTCGCGCAGGGCCTCCAGATCGCCGTCGAGCGGGGCGTAGCCCGTGACCACGCCCATGCGGCGGTTCACGCGGGCCGAGGGTTTGCCGAAGATGCGCACGTCGGTGCGGGGATCGGCGGCCAGTGCGCGGTCGATGCCCTCGTAACGCGGCGCCGAGGCGCAGGCGACCGGCGAGAGGACGACGGCCGAGGCGCCCAGACGCTCGAACGTGACGGCCGGAATCGGCAACCCCAGCACGGCCCGCAGGTGCAGTTCGAATTCATTGAGATTCTGCGTGCCGGCCAGCGTCACCATGCCCGTATCGTGGGGCCGCGGCGAGAGTTCGGAGAAGTAGACCCCGTTTTCGTGGCTCAGGAAGAACTCCACGCCCCACAGCCCGGCGCCGGTCAGCGCTTCGGTGACGGCGGCCGCCATGCGCTGCGCTTCGGCCAGATGTTCGGGCGCGATGTGCGGCGACTGGAAGCTTTCGCGGTAGTCCCCGCCCTTCTGCACATGGCCGATCGGCGGGCAGAAGAGCGTCGGGCCGTTCTTCTGGGTTACGGTGAGCAGCGTGATCTCGCTGTCGAAGCGGATGAACTCCTCGATAATCAGCTCGCGGATGTCTCCGCGCGACCCTTCGCAGCCATAGCGCCAAGCGTGCTCCAGCTCTTCGGGTCCTTTGACGAGCGACTGGCCTTTGCCCGACGACGACATCAGGGGTTTCACCACGCACGGATAACCGATCTTCGCGGCGGCTTGCTTCAGCTCGTCGTACGACGTCGCGTAGAAATAGCGGGCGGTCTTCAGCCCCAGCTCCTTGGCCGCAAGGTCGCGGATGGCTTTGCGGTTCATCGTGAAGTTGACGGCGCGGGCGCTCGGCACGACCTGCACGCCCGCCTTTTCGAACTCGTAGAGCCGTTCGGTGCGGATCGCCTCGATTTCGGGCACGATGATGTCGGGACGGTGTTTCCCGACGGCGGCGGCCAGCGCGTCGCCGTCGAGCATGTGAAACACTTCGCATGCGTCGGCGACCTGCATGGCGGGGGCGCCCGCATAAGAGTCGCAGGCGACGACGGTCTGTCCCAGCCGCTGCGCCGCGATCACGAATTCCTTGCCCAGCTCACCCGAACCGAGCAGCATTATTTTTTTCATGGACTTCTGTTTTTTTAGTGACGCAAAGATATGTTTTTTCGGCCTAAATTCGTACCTTGTAATGATAAAACTGCTCCGAAACCATGAAAAACCCGTTCATCGAATTATGCGGCTGCATGTGCCTGACCCTGCTGGCGCCGCAGCCTGCCGCGGCGAAAACGGCCGGGGAGGTCCCGCCCGCCGATACGCTCCGCACCGTCTTCTTCACCGACATACACGTCACGCCGGGCAACGCGCAGGATTCGCTCTTCCGGATCGCCGTCGCGGAGGCGAACGCTTCGGACGCCGATCTGGTCATCTTCGGGGGCGACCTGACGAACATGGGGAGCGACCGCGAGCTGGCGCATGTGCACGGACTCATGTCGCAGCTCCGCAAGCCGTGGTTCACGGTGCCGGGCAACCACGAAACGACGTGGTCCGAAAGCGGCTGCACGACATTCCGCCGTCTGTTCGGACATGCGGGATGCGTCGCCACCCGCGCCAAGGGTTATCTCTTTCTGGGCTATGCCAGCGGGCCTTATATGAAAATGGCCGACGGAATGATACGGGGCGAAGACCTCGCATGGCTCGAACGCCAAGCGGCCGCCGCACGGCCCGGCGAGCGGATCGTAAGCCTCTGCCACTACCCGCTCAACGGGGATCTGACGAACCGGCAGGAGGTGACCGAGACGCTGAAAAGCGTGGGCGTCACGGCATCGCTGTACGGCCATTACCACCAGCTGCAGCTGCGCAACTTCGACGGGATTGCGGGGATTCCGGGCCGCGCACTCGCGGGCAAAAGGGGCGAAGCGCCGGGGTATACGCTGCTCGACTTTTTCGCCGACTCGGTGCGCATACGCGAGAAGCCGCTCGGCATGCCCCCGGTCACCCGGTATACGGTCTGCCTGAAAGACGATCCGCAGATATCGGCGCTCCCCTGCGACCCGCTGCCGCCGGCGCCCGACGCCGAAGGCCGCATGCGGCTGGTCGTGCAGGACAGCGCCATGGTGCTGACGGGAGCGGCATTCTGCGGCGAGGTGCTCTGTTACGGCAATTCGCAGGGCGTACTGCGCGCCTACGACACGCGCAAGGGACGCGAATTGTGGCGGCACGTCTTTCCGGACGGGCTTTACACCACTCCGCTCTGCACCGGAGGACTCGTGATCGCGGGAGCCGCATCGGGCGGCATATGGGCTTTCGACGCCCGGACGGGGCGCGAGAAATGGCACCTTCCGACGCAGAGCGCTGTCGTGGGCGACGGACTTACGGACGGCGGGGCATTATACATAGGTCTGGGAATCGGTTCCATAGGCAAGATCGACCTGCGCAGCGGCAGGCTGTTGTGGCGGCACGATTACGGCTGCGGGCAGGCGCAGGGCCGTCCGACGCTGGCCGACGGACGGCTCGTATTCGGCGCATGGGACCGCCATCTCTATTGTCTCGACGCCGGCACCGGCGAACTGCTCTGGAAGTGGAACAACGGCAGCGGCAGTCTCTTCTTCTCGCCGGGGCACGTCGTACCCCGCATCGCCGGCGGCAAGGTCTTCATCGTCGCCCCGGACCGCGTCGTGACCTGTCTGGATCTCGCCACCGGGAAGCAGCTATGGCGCGACAACAGCCGCAAATCGCGCGAAACGACCGGACTGAGCGGCGACGGACGGAGGTTCTACTACAAGACGATGGACGGCGAGCTGGCGGCCATAGACACCTCGGCGGAGCGGTACCGCGAACTATGGTGCACCGACCTCGGCTGGGGGTATGAGTACAACTCCTGTCCGGCATTCGTGCGCGACGGCGTGGTCTATGTCGCGGGCCGTCACGGCACCGTTGCCGCCGTAGGCGAAGACGGCACGCTGTTGTGGAGCGTCAAATGCTGCAATTCGGGCGGAAATGATTTCGCGCAGGCTCCCGACGGCTCCCTCTGGGCGACTTTCGCCGAAGGCAAGATCTTCCGGATACCATAAACGGGTCTATAAATCTTATTTTTAATAATTTCCTGCAATTTTTCGTGCGTCGGCGTACAACGTACGTTTTTTTTGCATACTTTTGCGGTATAATATACACTTTCGCTCAAAATATACACAAAACAGAGCAGGTGCAATTGACAACGATAATGAAAAGCGTCACTATCCTAACGATTGCGGCCATGGCGATGGCCGCTGCGGCGGGTTGTTCCCACGACAACCCCACCCCGTCGCCCGAACCGCCCGCAAAGGGCGGGGAATTCAATGAATTCGGCTTCACGACGACCGTCCCGGTCACGCTCTGCGTCGATTACGGCGACATGGCCGGGATGCCGGCCAACGTCTATTTCGAGGTCTACGACACCTGTCCCGTCGAAGAGACCGAAACGGCCTATGCCAAAATCGCAGGTGTCGAGCCGCTCTATGCCGGCTATACCGACGGGCAGGGACGTTTCGAAGGGACGATCGAACTGCCCGCGTATATCCGGAAGGCTTATGTATTGACCCCCGCCTTCTATGCGCGCACCCTGCTCGAAGCGACCCGCAGCGGCGATATGCTGACCGCATCGGCCGAATCGGGAGCACCTGCCAACGCAGCCCCCGCATCGACGCGCGCCAAGGAGTATCATTCGACGGCTGTCGAGCGGGACGGTTGGAAGACATGGCTGGGCAGCTACGACACGACCTACGGCAGCATCGGCTACGAATACGACGGCGATCTGAAGGTCAAGAATTACGGAGCGCTCCTCAAGGCGCACGCAAGCGTGTTCGACACGACCAAAAAGTGTCCGAAGGAGTACCGCTCCTCGCGCGACCTCTATCTCGAAAAATCGGCCGAAGTAGTCATCACCCTACTGGGCAGCAACACCTGCTGGAACAGCTCGATGGGTTATTATTACTATAAGACCGGCAACAAGCCCAAGTCGCTCGCCGACGCCAATGTGGTGATGATCTTCCCCAACACGCAGGACGGCCGGTGGAGCAACTCGCCGTGGGAATCACGGCTCTATCAGGGCGTGGAGCGCGGCACAGCCGTACAGCTGATCTATTATCCCGAAATCGCCGACGGCAGCAAGGCCGGAGCTACGACCGTATTCCCGGCCGATTACCGCATCGGCTTCGTGCTGGCGACCAACGCATGGACCAACCGGCTGAGAGCCGGAGACAAAAAGTACCGCGCCGCGACTTCCGACGGTCTGAGCGTCAATAACAACGGTGTCGCCTATCAGACGCCGCGCACGGCCGTATTCCGCTATACGGACAAGAAAAGCGGCATCAATTCGGTGCTCTTCTCGTTCGAGGACCACACCAACGACGAGAACTTCAGCGACGTGGTATTCACGATGACCTCCAACCCCGTGGACGCCGTGACGGACATTCCGTCGGTCGATGTCAACGACGGCAAGAAGACGGCCAACGTACTGCGCGGCATCTATGCCTTCGAGGACCTCTGGCCCAGCCGCGGCGACTACGACATGAACGACGTGATGGTCCGCAGCGATTACGAGAAGGTATTCAACGAAAAGGGCGTTTTCGAGGAGTCGTTCATGCTGAAGACCTTCGCCAACTTCGCAGGCAACGCCAACGGACTCGCCGTGACCCTTACGGGAGCGGCGGCGGACGCAAAACTCGAATTCAGCGTCCGCAAGCCCGGTGCCGAGACGTTCGAAGCCGCGGATTTCGAGCGCGACGGCAAGGTCGTGCTGCTGACGCCCGACGTTAAGGAGACGATGGGTGCGACCTACCGGATTACGGCGAAATACGACGCGCCGGTCGCCGAGGCGCAGGCCGGAACGATCAAGCCGTTTATCTACCGCACCGACCGCGACGGGCTGACCGCAGGGAAACGCTGGGAGGTGCATATCCCCTACGAAGCGCCGACGGCACGCGCCGAGATGTCGTTCTTCGGCACGAACGACGACAAGTCGATTCCCGAAAAAGGCATCTACTAC
Source organism: Alistipes finegoldii DSM 17242 (assembly GCF_000265365.1). NCBI lineage: Bacteria > Pseudomonadati > Bacteroidota > Bacteroidia > Bacteroidales > Rikenellaceae > Alistipes > Alistipes finegoldii. The sequence continues at coordinate 3,443,279 of NC_018011.1, read as the reverse complement.
GTACGCGCCGAGAATTATCCGTTCGCGTTCTTCCTTTCGGGTGCGAACGACGGGGACGTGGCCAAACTGCTCGACCAGACAAATGAAAAGTCCCCGATCGATCAGGTCTACCCCGCTTATGCGGAATGGGCCGCTACGAACGGCGAAAAGAATAAAGACTGGTACAAGAAATAATACTCCGCTCTTCAGACAAATACGACCTGCCGCAGTGACGGCAGGTCGTATTTTTTTTGTGATAGCGAGAACATAAGTGCAAAGCTTATTCTCGACATATGCCCTTACGAAGCCTGCATTCGACATAGTCCATTTGCAGAAGTACCGAGCCGGTTAGAATGATTACTGTATAATCCTGAAGGATGGAGAAAAACCGGAAGATTCGTTTACGGGCCGCTTCCAAAATGAATCCCAATTTCCCAATCATCGTTTTATCTGCATTCCTGCTATCTTTAGTTCTTCTCATACTCTCTTTTTTAAATTATTCTGTTTTAAAATAAAGTACGTGATATCCGCTTTTCATAATTCGTCCATATTTTTTATATATTTGTACATATGTTGACGTTGTATGTTAATAATATAAATACAAATCGGCCTTCCGGTGCCTTAGCGAGATACCATTCGAGGACGTGCGTCGATTGCTGCGGGTGACGGGGGTAATCAAGAGAAATATAATGTAAAATATATTCCAGAGGCTTTTCAATCACTTGAAAACATTAGTTGTATGAAAAAAATCCTATACGCAATTTTATTGGCGCTTACAATTCCTTTTTCTGTATTCGCGCAATTTTCTAAGATGTCGAATGCAGAAAAAATAGGTTCGTATGATCTAGGCAACTATCATTTATACAAAACAACAACACCCCAAGGAACTACATATCATTTTGATATGCGGGACCGAAAATATACCTCCAAACGCTTTTTGCTTGTGAGTCTGGGAAATAAGCAACAGGCTATTTCATTTATACATCAAGCAATCGAGACAATAGAAACAGCAAAAAAAGGAGATTCATTTGATTTGGGTCTGCCGGATGGTAATACAGGGTTTTACAAAAACGATGTGGGCGCCAGATCGCTTGGAATATATGTTGGCAATATAGGCCAATACGGATTAATTCGCAAGGCTATTTTTAGTGGAATGTTACGCGATATTGAGGCTCAATCAGATGATGTAACCACCGCAGATACAAACAATGATAAAGCTAATCTCCAGATACATCAAGAAGTAAATTCCCATCTTAAATTTGCTGGAATCGAAATTGACGGTTCCCTTGCAACTTTCCGGAGTAAATTAATTGAAAAGGGCTATAAACCTACAGATAGTCACGAAAATATTTTGCAGGGCAATTTTGCAGGATATGAGTGTGATATATTCATTTACTGTGTTGAAGGGGCTGATTTAGTGCATATGGTCATTGCATCCACCAAGCCAGAAGAGAGTTGGGATCGCTTATATATAAAATACCTCTCACTCGTAGAATTATACTCAAAAAAATATGGTTCACCCTCAAATTCGGTCAATAAATTTGAATATCCTTTCGACGGCACTACTGATATGCAAATGACAGCTGTCAAAACAGATCATGCACACTTTATGACCATGTGGAATACCCCTAACGGAGATATTATGATTAGCATTTCAAAAGAAGGAACAATAGCGATTTATTATACCGATAAAATAAATAGTGCTCAGCATGAAGTTCTAAAAGAGCAACGAATAATAGACGAAATATAAGGTGAAGAAAATTCTTATTGTTTTACTTGTTCCTCTGCTTTTCGCTTGCAGCAAGGACAGCAGCAACGATCCGGTTCCCTATACGACCAAGTATAAAGTCGGACATGAATATGTACAGACGTTCTATGTTCAAGGGAAACACGTAAGTGGAGGATTCAGTCTATTAAGCATTGACGACCGGCTTCCATATGACATTTTCCCCGACGATGAAGTTTTTGCTCAAATTGCTCCGACCGACACATCTCGACCGGACGTCAGCGAATCAAGAGAAATAAAGCTTTACCAAGTAGCCAACCTTCGTTTCAAATTCAAGGCTACAGACTGGAGTAAATGGCAGTCGATCTACGATGCCAAACGAATCACCGACTGGCGCTGGGTTCTCGGCAAGACCGAAGAATATACCTTTGAGGGCAAAATATACGAGCGGATAATTATTGTCAGCGAAGTGCAATAATTTACGCTACCGCTCCATAATGAATCCAGACTATGATAACCTTTACGGTCACCAACAAGCACCGTCCGAAAGCGACTATCGTGATGCTCGTAAGTTTGTATGGCAAACAGTACAAGAAGAGCATCGGAATCGGTGTGCCGGTGAAGTATTGGAACGATTCCAAGAAGCGCGCCCGGACGACGGCCGATTTCAAGGAGGGAAACGAGATAAACGATGAAATCGACCGGTGGGAAGAAATCGGGAAAAGAACGGTGAAATATTTCACAGACTCACGGATTTCCCCTGCTGCGAAAGAATTTGCAGATAAGATTGCCGAATTGACCGCAACCAATGAAGAGGCATCGGATGCCGAGAAGCGATTTTTCACCGATTATTTGGAAAAGATATATATCCCCCGCTATTCCATAGCCAGAGAGAAACTGACAGTCGTGAAATATACGCAGGCGCTTCATAAATTACGAGACTTCGAGAAAGACACACGGCATCACCTGCAAATCAGTGAAATCGACATTGATTTTTACAACCGGTTCCAGCATTGGTTTTACGAGCAGGGGTATTCCCGAAATTATTTTGGCAACATTATAAAAATAGTGAAGCAGGTATATAGGGAATCACGCGTATGCGACCGCCTTCACAATGAACACGGAACCGACCACCGGGATTTTATAGCGCCAAAGGATTCGGTAGATAATGTATATCTCGACCAGAAAGAGCTGGAGAAAATATACACCCTCGATATCCCTTCCACGGTTCAGAAGGATGCCGCTTGCAACAAAGCCCAAGAAGGAGAGAATATTCCCCGCAAAATCGCAGCTTTAAGCCGGGCGCGGGGATTGTTCCTGATCGGCTGCTACACCGGACTACGGGTGTCCGATTTCTCGCGTTTGAGTGCCGCTCATATCGGACGGCATATCACGATCAAGACCCATAAAACCGGCATCCCGGTCGTTATTCCTATTCACCCTGTAGTCCGGGAAATCATTGAAAGCGGATTTGATCTCACAAATACGATCAGCGACCAAAAGTTCAATGAGCAGATCAAAGAATTATGCCGGCTGGCGGGAATTACCGAAGATGTTCTAATCAATAAGAACGAAGGAGGAAAGAACGTCGAAAAAATTATCCCGAAATATAAACTCGTCTCCTCTCACACCGCCCGTCGGTCCTTTGCGACGAACGCCTATAAAGCGGGAGTTCCAACTATTGCCATAATGAAAATTACCGGGCACACGAAAGAGAGTACATTCTTAAAATACATAAAAGTGTCTGCGCAAGAGAATGCCGAAATGTTGAGCCGGCATCCATTTTTCATGCAGGAGACCGAACAATACAACGGATAATACAACAACAAAACGCATCTACTTGTAAATAAAGCAGATGCGTTTAATAATTGTGGAGGTGGCGGGAGTCGAACCCGCGTCCAAACAGGGAACCCGAAAGCTTTCTACACGCTTAGCCGCCACTTGATCCTTCTACCCCGGTCCGGCAGGCGGCCGCCTAACCGAGGTCCCAGTCCCTGAATTTCGCACGCCGGCCGGGACGGTCCGGCGCACTATCTCTAAATCGATGATACCCCGTATGGAAAGCGGTTAAAGAGCGGAACCACTCTCCGGGATACTCGTCGCCAAGCCTCCTTGGACCCGGCGATTAAGCTAACTTTCTCTGAAAATTAGGCAGCGAGTGCATAGCTGTTATTGCCATTTGTAAATCGAGCATCGGGATTAACGAGCCGCCACACAGCGCTCGGCGTGCTTACAATCAAACTCTGCCTGCTGTCAAAACCGGGCACCCCCGTTTTGCGAAACAAAGTCTCATGGAAACATTGCAAAGATAGTACAAATTTTCGGAATAATGCAGCCGCACCGGGAGAAATCGTCTGTTCGGCTCCGCCCAAGGGCGTTGCGCCGGGGAATCCGGTCCCGGTTCACGCACTTGTCCGGCCCGGCAGGAAAAACTGCGCGCAACTGCATGAGCGTCTCCTTGCACCGCGACAAGTCGCCGCCGGGAAGGGTGGCTGAACCGGGCGCAGACAGGTCTCTGTTTGCGGAAAACTCCGTGATGCGCTTATGAGCCGGTCGGGCAACGGCCCGTTTTCCGTTTCCGGCCGGGCGCACCTGCATGAGCAGAGTATGAGAGCCGCAACGACACCCATGACAGCCCGAATCCCGCCGGACGGCATACCGCAGGGCCACTGTTTCCGGAGCTGTCCTATTCTTCCGAAAGCAGCTCGCGGAGCGTCTGCCGCAGCCGTTCGCCGTTAAGGGGTTTAGACAGATATTCGCTGGCCCCGGCGTCGAGCGCCTTTTGCCGGTCGCGGTCGTAGGCGAACGCCGTGACGGCGACGATCGGCACCGACGGATCGAAGGTGCGGATCTGTCGCGTGGCTTCGAGACCGTCCATGCCGGGCATTTTGACATCCATGAGAATCGCGGCGGGTTTGAGTTCCCGGCATATCTTCACGGCCTCTTCGCCGTCGGAAGCGCGCACGATGTCGAACTCCTTGCGGAGCATCAGCGACACCAGCAGGTAATTGCTGTCGGTATCCTCGGCCACGAGCAGGCGCGGCAGCCGTCCGTCGCCATGCACCGCCGCCGGACGCGGTGCGGGAGCGGCGCCCTTTTTTTCGGGCGCGTCGCACGTCACGACCGGAATCGTGAACCAGAACCGGGAGCCGCGCCCCACCTCCGATTCGACGCCGATACGGCCGCCCATCTGCTCGACGATGCTCTTCGAGATCGAAAGCCCCAGTCCGGTGCCCTGCGCGAAGCTGTTGAGTTTGACGAAGCGGTCGAAGATGCTCTGCCTATGCTCTTCGGAGATGCCCGATCCGGTGTCTTCGACATGGAAAAGCAACTCGCCGCCCTCCGTACGGTACCCCAGCGTAATGGAGCCTTCGTCAGTGAACTTCACCGCATTGTTGATGAAGTTGGTGATGACCTGAATCAGCCGGTTCTTGTCGCCGACCACGCAGCACTGCGCGTCGTGCTCCCCGAAGATCAGCTCGACGGGTTTGTCCTTGACCTTGAGACTGAGCGAGCGCACCGTCTCCTCGCACATGCGGTTGACGTCCACCCGGCCGTAATTGAATTCGAAGGTGCCTGCTTCGATCTTCGAAAGGTCCAGAATGTCGGATATGAGTTTGAGCAGCAGCTCGTTGTTCTCCTCGACGACACGCATGTACTCACGCCGCTCCCCGATGTCGTCCGTCTCGGCCAGCAGGTTCGAAAATCCCACGATGGCGTTCAGGGGCGTGCGGATTTCGTGGCTCATGTTGGCCAGAAAAGCCGATTTGAGCCTGTCGCTGACCTCGGCCTTGTTCTTGGCCTCGATCAGGTTCTTCTCGGTCTGCTTCAGCTCCGTGACGTCGAAATTGACGCAGACCATCTCGATCTTCGACGGGTCGGTGTTCAGCGGATTGCGCACCACGTTGACACGTGTCCATCCCGTCGGTTCGCCTTCGGGCGTGACGCGCAGGTCGAGCGTGAAGCCGTTGGATTCGCCCGCCTTGACGCGCCCGATCTCCCGGAATATGGCGGCGCGGTCTTCGGGATCCACATGGTCGTAAACCCCGATCACCTGCGGCATCGGCGTATCGCTCCGCTCCCCGATATTGTGGAACCACTGCGGCACGGCATAGCCGTCGCGCGTCATCAGGTCGAATCGCGCATAGCCCACCTTGCCGAAGCGGCTCACCAGCGAAAACGAACTTTCGAACTCGGCAAGACGGCTGTAGGCTTCGTTGATCTCGGTGTTGTCGATGTTGATGACCACGAAATTGATCAGCTCGCCGTACATGTCGTAGAGCATGGTGACCGTCGTGTATATTTGGACGTTCCCCTTCTTTTCGGAGGGATAGTAGCCGTCCAGCCGGTTGAAATGGTAATCGAGTTTGAAAGCCTGTTCCTGTCCGTTGCGCACGTTTTCGCGGATCTCCTGCGGAACGAGCGGATTGCGGAAGAAATTGACGCCCAGCACCGCCTCCTTCGTTTTGAGTCCGAAGATTTCGAGGTCCTTGTTATTGAGGTCCACCAGATACCCCTCCCGGTCGTACAGCTCGACGCCGACCTGCACGTTGTCGAAGATGTTGCGCAGCAGCTTTTCGCTGTTGAAAAGCGCTTCGTGGGCGTTGTGCACGTCCGTCGTGTCGGAAAAGAGACAGATCACCTCGTTCTCGTGGGTCGTATAGAGAATCGAATGTATCCAGTGTTTCGATTTCTCGTCGAAACTGTCATGTTCGATGTAATCGCCGCTGTCGAACACCTGCAGGAAAATCGGCATGTAGAAGCGCGTGTCGAGTCCCAGCTCGGAGGCGCGTTTGCCTATATACTGCTCCCGGAACACGCCCGAAATCTTGTCGGCGGCATAATTCGCATCCAGAATCCTGAAATCGACCGGCTCGCCGGCGTCGTCGCGCAGCATCTGCAGCCGGGCGTAACCCAGCGGCATGTGGCGGTAAAGGCCTTCGAGATAGGTCCGCTCGGACTGCGCCTCCCGTTCGGAGCGCTGGAGTTCGATACAAAGGCTGATAATGTTCATCAGCGACGCGAACCACTGGTAATCCTCCCCGCTCCACGTCCGGGGTTCGTTCACGATGTCGATGCCGGCGTATCCCCACACCTTGTCGCGCGAGGCGAGCGGTACGGCGATCAGCGATTTGATGTCCTGCATGGCGAGCACCTCCTTTTCGCGGAACGCTTCGTCGGGCAGTTCGTCGAGCGAGGAGATGATGATGGGATTGCCGTTCTCGATACGCCGGGTCCACCACGGCACCTCGTCCATCGACAGGCTGTTTACCAAATCCTGCTCGGCCGTGACGTTCTCGGCCGTAACCTCGTATGTGCAGTCGTGCGTCCTGCGCTCGCGGTCGAATTCGATGATATAGGCCCGGCCGCCGTGGAACATGGTCTGCACGTCGGTGAGTATCTTGTCGATGACGACATCCAGATCGTTGGTTTTCAGCAGCGACAGCAGCGTATGCGAAATGCTGTTGAGCCGGTACAGCAGGTCGTTGATCTGCTGCTTTTCGGGCGAATTGGCCTCCTGCGGGGGATCGGTCACCCTGAAATATCCCGTCAGCAGCATTCCGCCGTCCTCGGCCGTCTCCTCACGCAGCAGTTTCCGGTAACACCAGATTTCGCCTTTAGGCCCCCGCAGCGGATAAAGGTGTTCGTTTCCGAAATCTCCCCCGCGCACCCCGACCGAAGCGAAGGCATACTCCCGGTAGGTCGGGTTTATCATATCCCGAAACTCTTCGTAACTCACGTCGCACGTCGAAAGCCCCAGCAGATCGCGAAGCCCTTCCGATATGTGGAACATACGACGTTTGCGGTCGGCCTGCCACCAACCTATCTTGGCATCCCGCATGATCTCCTGCAGGATTTCGTATTCTTTCATTCGATAAATTTTAGCGTCACTGTCAGGCCGGAATCTCCCGGCACGTCTATACAAAAGTAGGCATGCCGGGGCGGATATGCAAATTATTGCGGTTATTTTATGAAAACAAACGGCTGATTCATTAAACAAAAACATCCGCAAACGCCTCTCCGAAACCGGACCGAGGCCCAGCGGAGGTATTTTTTTTCGTTCCGGGAACTTTTCGGAACGAATATTTTGACTATCTTTGAAAAATAATTCCAAAGAGCGGCCCTATGAGTGAAAAATACGTTGTAAGACTGAAAAACGCGGCTATTTATTATGCGGACAATCCGTTCGGCAGCACGTCCGAAGCCAAATTGCTCCAACGGGGCGAGATGGTGCTGTCCGATGTGAATTTGTGCGTCGCGCCGGGCGAATTCGTTTATCTGCTCGGCCGCGTCGGGAGCGGGAAAAGCACCCTGCTCAAAACGCTGTACGCCGAAGTGCAGCTGCTCACGGGCGAAGGCCGCGTGGCCGGCTTCGACCTGCGAAGGCTCAAACGGCGCGACATCCCCTACCTGCGCCGCAGAATCGGCATCGTGTTTCAGAATTACCAGCTGCTGACCGACCGCAACGTCTTCATGAACCTCTATTACGTGATGAAGGCCACGGGCTGGAAACACGAGAGCGAAATCCGCGAGCGGATCGATCAGGTGCTGAATCTGGTCGATCTGGGGGCCAAAAGCTACAAAATGCCCTTCGAGCTTTCGGGCGGGGAGCAGCAGCGTCTGGTGATCGCCCGCGCCCTGCTCAACGACCCGCAGGTGCTGCTGGCCGACGAGCCTACCGGCAACCTCGACCCCGTGACGGCCGAGGGCATCATGCAGCTTTTCGAGGAGATCGCCTGCCGCGGCTGCGCCGTGGTGATGTCCACGCACAACACCGCCCTCATAGAGAACCATCCGGCCCGCGCCATCCTCTTCTCGCAGGGCAAAATCCGCGAAGTGGACCTCAAGGCGGAATTGGGCTGATCTTGGGAATTTGGGCTATTGGATTATCCGGAAATATTTCGTATATTTGTACGATATTTTAAAGACAACAGATGAGTACCGAATTAGAAAACGTAAAAAAGCAAGAAGAAGAATATTCCGCGTCGAATATTCAGGTCCTTGAGGGCCTCGAAGCGGTGCGCAAGCGCCCCGCCATGTATATCGGCGACATTGGTGAGAAGGGTCTGCACCATCTGGTCTATGAGGTAGTCGACAACTCGATCGACGAGGCGCTGGCCGGCTACTGTACCGACATCGACGTGACGATCAACGAAGATAATTCCATCACCGTACGCGACAACGGCCGCGGCATCCCGACCGACTACCACAAAAAGGAGGGCAAATCGGCGCTCGAAGTGGTGCTGACCGTGCTCCATGCCGGCGGCAAGTTCGACAAGGGCAGCTACAAGGTTTCGGGCGGTCTGCACGGCGTGGGCGTATCGTGCGTGAACGCGCTTTCGACCCTGCTCATCGCGGAGATTCACAGCCGCGACGGCAAGATTTACCGCCAGAGCTACAGCAAGGGCGCGCCCACCTCGCAGGTCGAGGTGGTCGGCGAGTGCACCGACCGGGGCACCACCATCACCTTCAAGCCCGACGGCAGCATCTTCACGCTCACGACCGAATACAAATACGAAATTCTGGCCAACCGTCTGCGCGAGCTGGCGTTCCTGAACAAGGGAATCCACCTGAACCTGACGGACAAGCGCAGCAAGGACGAGAACGGCGAATACGTCCACGACAACTTCTACTCGGAAGAGGGTCTCAAGGAGTTCGTGCAGTATCTCGACGCCACGCGCGGCACGCCGATCATCGACCAGATCATCTACCTCGACACCGAGAAGAACGGCGTCCCGGTGGAGGTGGCCATGCAGTACAACGATTCCTTCTCGGAGAACGTACACTCCTATGTAAATAACATCAACACCATCGAAGGCGGTACGCACCTGACGGGCTTCCGCCGTGCGCTGACCCGTACGCTCAAGAAGTACGCCGAGGATTCGGGCATGCTCTCGAAGCTGAAGTTCGACATCAACGGCGACGACTTCCGCGAGGGTCTCACGGCCGTGGTTTCGGTGAAGGTGCAGGAGCCGCAGTTCGAGGGCCAGACCAAGACCAAGCTGGGCAACGACGAGGTTTCGGCCGCCGTCGATCAGGCGATGTCCTCGGCGCTGGGCCACTATCTGGAGGAGAATCCCAAGGATGCCAAGGCCATCGTGCAGAAGGTCATTCTGGCCGCCACGGCACGCCATGCGGCACGCCACGCCCGCGAAATGGTACAGCGCAAGACCGTGCTTTCGGGCGCGGGACTTCCCGGCAAACTGGCCGACTGTACGAGCCGCGACCGTTCGATCGCCGAAATCTTCTTCGTCGAGGGTGACTCGGCAGGCGGCACGGCCAAATCGGGCCGCGACCGCAACTTCCAAGCCATCATGCCGCTGCGCGGTAAGATCCTGAACATCGAGAAAGCGCAGGAGCATCGCATGTGGGAGAACGAGGAGATCAAGAACATGTTCACGGCGCTGGGCGTGACGATCGGCACCGAAGAGGACAGCAAGGCGCTCAACCTGGAGAAACTCCGCTACGACAAGATCATCATCATGACCGATGCCGACGTCGACGGAAGCCACATCGCAACGCTGATGCTGACGTTCTTTTTCCGCAAGATGAAGGAGCTGATCGAGAACGGCCACGTCTACATCGCCACCCCGCCCCTCTATCTGGTGAAAAAGGGCAAGCAGGAGCGCTACTGCTGGACCGAGAAGGAGCGCGATACCATCTCGGCCGAATTCGGCAAGGGCGTGCACATACAGCGCTACAAAGGTCTCGGCGAGATGAACGCCCATCAGTTGTGGGACACGACGATGAACCCCGACACGCGCATTCTGCGTCAGGTCAATATCGAGAACGCCGCCGAAGCGGACCGTATCTTCTCGATGCTGATGGGCGACGAAGTGCCGCCCCGCCGCGAGTTCATCGAGAAGAACGCACATTACGCGAACATCGACGCATAATCGAAATCAGGAAGAGGATTGCCCTTGCGAAAGGTGCGATCCTTTTCTTTATATAACCGCACTAATTGGCCGACACTATGAAAGTTACCGTTATCGGAGTCGCCGGAGGAACCGGCTCAGGAAAATCGACCCTCGTCAAGCGTCTGCAGGAGGCTTTCGAGGGCGACGACGTCGTAACGCTCTGCCACGATTACTACTACAAGGCGCATCCGGAACTGACTTACGAGGAGCGCACGAAGCTCAACTACGACCACCCGCAGGCATTCGACACCCAGATGCTGGTGGACCACATCAAGGCGCTCAAGGAGAACGTTCCGATCGAACATCCGGTCTATTCGTTCGTCGAGCACAACCGCATGACGGAGACCGTGAGCGTAAAGCCTTCGAAGGTAATCATCGTGGACGGCATCCTGATCTTCGAGAACAAGGAGCTGCGCGATCTGATGGACATCAAGGTATACGTCGATACGGATGCCGATATCCGCCTTGCGCGGCGCATCCTGCGCGACGTCTGCGAGCGCGGACGTACGATGCAGTCGGTCATCACGCAGTACACCTCGACCGTGAAGCCGATGCACGAGGAGTTCGTCGAACCTTCGAAGAAATACGCCGACGTCATCATTCCCGAAGGCGGCTTCAACTCGGTGGCCGTAGCGATGCTGATTCAGAACATCAGTTCGCTGATCGCACGCAACGAATAGCACGGAGTACCCCTTCCCTGTTTCATTACAAATCCCGAATCTCCGGCGAGATTCGGGATTTATATTTGACGCTGCGCCGGCACGGCCGCAAAAAGAGAGATTTCGCACGGAAGGGAAAATCTCACACGGAGCGGCGCAGCACGATTTCAGGGACCGTGCGGCAGGCTGGTCGCGAAACCGGTCGAACCGGAATAAACGACGCCAGCCTATATCCCGGTTATCTTCTTGATTTCGTTAAGCTTGTTGAGCGCTTCGATCGGGGTCAGGGAGTTGATGTCGAGTCCCTTGATCTGGTCGCGGATCTGCACCAATACGGGGTCGTCGAGCTGGAACATCGACAGCTGCATGTTCTGCGGCGCTCCGTTTTCGGCAGCTTCCTTGACCGAAGGCGAAGGTTTCTTGCCCCGGTTCTTGATGCTCCGGCTGGGCACGATTTCGTTGTTGCCGTAGACCAGTTCGAGGTTGCGCAGGATTTCGTCGGCGCGCGACACCACCGACACCGGCATGCCGGCCATGCGGGCGACGTGGATACCGAACGAGTGTTCCGTGCCGCCCCTTTCGAGCTTGCGCAGGAAGACGATCTGGTTGCCCATCTCCTTGACGCTCACGTGGAAGTTCTTTACGCGCGGACACATCTGCTCCATCTCGTTCAATTCGTGGTAGTGCGTGGCGAAAAGCGTCTTGGCATGCGCCGACGGATGGTTGTGCAGGTACTCGACCATGGCCCATGCGATCGAAATGCCGTCGTAGGTGCTCGTGCCGCGGCCGATCTCGTCCAGCAGGACGATGCTGCGGTCCGATATGTTATTGAGGATGCTGGCCGATTCGAGCATCTCGACCATGAAGGTCGATTCGCCCTGCGAAATGTTGTCCGAAGCTCCGACGCGGGTGAAGATCTTGTCCACGACGCCGATATGGGCCGACTTGGCGGGTACGAACGACCCCATCTGCGCCATGAGGATAATCAGCGCCGTCTGCCGCAGCAGGGCCGACTTACCCGACATGTTGGGACCCGTGATCATCATGATCTGCTGCTCCTTGTCGTCGAGCATCACGTCGTTGGGAACATACTCCTCGCCCACGGGCAGCAGGGTCTCGATCACCGGATGGCGTCCCTGACGAATGTCGATGAGCTTGCCGTCGTCCAGCACGGGACGCACGTAACGGCGTTCGCAGGCCAGACGGGCGAAAGACTGCAGGCAGTCGATACGGGCTACGACGGCCGCATCGCGCAGGAGATGCGACAGCGAGCGGCTTATGTGGTCGATGATGTCGGCATAGATGCGCTGTTCGATGACGAGCATCTTCTCCTCGGCGCCGAGGATCTTCTCTTCGTACTCCTTCAGCTCCTCGGTGATATAGCGTTCGGCATTGGCCAGCGTCTGCTTGCGGATCCACGTCTCCGGCACCTTCTCCTTATGGGCGTTGCGCACCTCGATATAGTAGCCGAAGACGTTGTTGTAGCTGATTTTCAGCGAAGGAATGCCCGTCGCTTCGCTCTCGCGCTGCTGGATGCGGGCCAGATAGTCCTTGCCGTGGAGGGCGATGCGGCGCAGATCGTCCAGTTCGGGGTCCACGCCGTCGGCGATCACGCCGCCCTTCTGAATCTGGTTGTTGAGCGGATCGGGATAGATCTCGCGGGCGATGCGGTCGCGCACCCCTTCCAGCAGGTCGATCTGTCCGGCCAGTGCGTGCAGCTGCGCGTCGTCGGTCGATTCGAGCGCGGCCTTGAGCAGCTCGACGGCGAAAAGCGAGTTTTTCAGCTGCACCAGCTCGCGGGGCGTGACGCGCGCCGCGGCGATGCGCGAAGCGATACGCTCCATATCCCCCACCAGCGCCACCTGCTCGCGCACGACGTCGGCCAGATCGGCGTCCCGGACGAATTTCTCGACCACGTCCAGCCGCTCCCCGATCTTCACGGGGTCCTTGATCGGCATGGCGATCCACCGTTTCAGCAGACGGCCGCCCATCGGCGTCAGCGTACGGTCGATGACGTCGGCGAAACTGCACTTCTCGCGGGCGCCGTTCGACGAGAAGAGTTCGAGGTTGCGGATCGTGAACTTATCGACCCAGACGTAATCCTCCTGATCGATACGCGATATGGAGGTGATGTGCGCGATGTCACGGTGCTCGGTGAATTCGAGGTAGTAGAGAATCGCCCCGGCGGCCGAGAGACCGCTGGTGAAGTGATCGACGCCGAATCCCTTGAGCGAGCGGGTGCCGAACTGCTTGCAGAGCTTTTCGCGGTTCACCTCCTCGGAGAAAACCCATTCGTCGAGGCGGTAAGTATAGAGTTTCGACCCGAAAGCGTCGGAAAAACGATCTTCGTAGCCGCGCTGGTAGATGACCTCCTTGGGCGCGAGGTTGGAGATGAGTTTGTCGATGTAACTCTCCGAACCTTCGGCCACGTAGAACTCGCCCGTCGAGATGTCGAGGAACGCCACGCCCGTGGTCTGACGGCCGAAATAGACCGACGCCAGAAAGGCGTTCTCCTTGTTGGCCAGAATATTGTCGCCCAGCACCACGCCCGGCGTCACCAGCTCGATAACGCCGCGCTTGACCAGTCCTCTGACCTGCTTGGGATCCTCCAGCTGTTCGCAGATGGCGACACGTTCGCCCGCCCGCACCAGTTTGGGCAGGTAGGTGTCGATGGCGTGGTAGGGAAATCCGGCCAGCTCGACATAGGTGGCCGAGCCGTTGGCGCGCCGTGTGAGCGTGATGCCCAGAATGCCGCTGGCCTTGATCGCGTCCTCGCCGAACGTCTCGTAAAAGTCGCCGACCCGGAAAAGCAGGATAGCGTCGGGATGCACCGCCTTGATGGAGTAATATTGCTTCATCAGGGGGGTCTCGACATATTTTTTTTCTATTTTCTTCTCTGCGTTCACAATAAAAAATTGTATGTTATTTTCACACAAAGATAACGGAATTTAACGGTCCCGCCAAGCCTAAACGGGAAATTATTTTCGGGTTATCTGCTACGAAGGCGCACCGTATATTACAGAATTTCATTATCTTCGAATACTTTGCGGTAAAATCCTGCCTTCCACTCGACCGGGCGCGGATAGGCCCTCGACGACGACGGCATGCGCCAGAGCCGCATGCTGCGCCCGGCATATTCGAAGGCTACGCTTTCGCCCACCGCAGGTTCGCCGCAGCCCGTAATGGCGCGCAGCGTATCGGTCGCCTTCTGCCCCGTCGTAACGAGGGTGCGGCAGTGGGGAATACGCGCCAGCAAAGCCGCCAGATCGACCTCGCGCACCACTTGAAGAAAATTGTCCGACGCATTGTCTTTCAGTCGGATGACTTCGACCGCCGTATCGTACAGCGCAATCCCCCGCTCGCGGCAGAACGCCTCGATGCGCTCCTTGTCGAACTTCCGCCCGCCGGGCATCAGGAAGTGCGACTTGTCCCCCGCGGCGAGGTAGCCCACGATGCGCCACATGTCGTTCTGCAGGTTGGGATAGAAGAAGTCCATCGACCAGCGGATGCGCTTGGGCGGGAAACTGCCCAGCATCAGGATGCGGGCGTTGGCGGGAAGAAACGGTTCGAGCGGATGGAGTTCGCTATTCATAGAATTTTTCATCGAAATTTACAAGATACAATTTATCCGTGGCACGCGTCAGGGCCGTATAGAGCCAGCGCAGCATGTCGCGCGTCATCGGCTCGTCGCCGAACAGGCAGCGGTCGACGAAGACCGCCCGCCACTGTCCGCCCTGCGCCTTGTGGCAGGTCACGGCGTAGGAAAACTTCACCTGAAGGGCGTTGAAGTGCGGATTTTCACGTATTTCCTTGAAGCGTTTCAGTTTGCTTTTCACATCGAGGTAATCCTTCTCGACCTCGTAGAAAAGGCGCGTGGACTCCTCGCGCGTAAGCGACGGGGATTCCGAAGCGATGGTGTCGAGCAGGATCTTGCACTCCAACTCGGCATCCTCGTAATCGGGGAATTCGAGCACGACGTCCGCAAAACGGAAGCCGTAGAAATCCTCGTAGCGCCGCAGCCGCTTGAGCCGCGCGATGTCGCCGTTGGCGATGAAGTGCATGGGGCAATCCTTGTTCCGCTCCGTAAAATAGTAGTTGTTCTTCACCACCATCAGCATGTCGTTGCTTTCGATCTCCTCCTCGGCGAACGTCACGTTGCGGCGGATACCTTCGTTATAACGGTTGGCGCGCTTGTTCGAGCGGGTGATGACGATGGTTTCGTCGCGGCCGTACTTGGCGTAGCAATCCTGCAGTTTGTCGAGAAACTCCCCGCCTTCGACCGCCTCGATGTCGGGATAGTCCGTTTCGAAGTGCGGAATCTCGTAGATGCCGTTTTCGAGCATGCAGCGCACCAGCGTGGCGTTGAACAGAATGCCCGACTCGGCCTCCTGACGCACGACCTCGTCCATCGTACCGTACTCCACGTCGCCGAAGCGGGCCAGCACCGACGGGTCGAGCGCCGGGCTGCAATCGGCCCCCACGGGCGGCAGCTGGGCGCTGTCGCCGACCAAAATCAGACGGCACGCGCGGCCGCTGCGGACATACTGCACGAGGTCCTCCAGCAGCGATCCGGAACCGAACAGCGCCCCGTCGCCCGGAGTGTCTGACAGCATCGAAGCCTCGTCCACGATGAAAACGGCCCCCTTTTCGGTGTTGATGTTGAGCGAATATTTCGATTCATAATCGGCGTTGGTCCGCTGACGGTAAATCCGCTTGTGGATGGTAAGTGCCTTTTCCTGAGCGTATTGGGCCAGCACCTTGGCGGCCCGGCCCGTCGGAGCCAGCAGAACGGGTTTGATATTCAAATCCTTAAGCGCACCGACCAGCGCCGCGATCAGAGTCGTTTTGCCCGTACCCGCATACCCGTTCAGGACAAAAATCCGGGAAAAATCGTCGTCTGCGAGATATTCGGACAACTTTTCTATAATTTTTTTTTGCCCAGAAGTTGTTTCAAAACAAATTTTAGCGTAAATTTGGGTCGCAATACGTGTGCTAAACATGCGTCGGTTTATTTTGTACAAAATTACAAACAAATATTAGATTAGCTTAAAAAATGAAAAAAATCGCTCAAATCATTCTTGCTGTAGTTATCGTGGCGCTGGTCTACGTTATCTACGACCAGATTTCTACCCCGATCCGTTTCGAGCAGGAGATGAAGGCCAAGAAAGCCCAGGTCATCGACCGCATCAAGGACATCCGTACTGCGCAGCGCGCGTTCAAGTCGAAGTACCAGCGCTTTACGGGCAGCTTCGATACACTCGCATCGTTTATCCTGAACGACTCTCTGGAGCTTGAGCGTAAGATTGTCGACGAGGACGACTCGGTGGCCATGGCCATGCTGAAGAAGATGAACAAAAAGAACGTCGAGAAATTCACGGTCGCCGTTATCGACACCATCTTCTCGCCCAAACGCCTTTCGCGTCAGGATGTAGAGGACCTGCGGTATATCCCCACCACCGACAAGCAGGCTCAGTTCATCATGGAGGCCGGCTCTGCCGTCGCATCGAACGTGACGGTGCCCATCGTGGAGTGCCGCGCGCCGTACAAAATGTTCCTCGACACGGTGGCTTACCGTCAGGAGATCATCAACCTGATCGACGACGAGGAGAACAACTTCAACCGCTACGCCGGTGTCAAGTTCGGTTCAATGGAGGCAGCCAACAATGAAGCAGGCAACTGGGAGTAACACTCCGCAATCCATAAACAAGGTGTCCATTCAGCTAACGTTGGATGGACACTCTTTTTCGGCGCCTGCGCTGTCCGGGGAGTTTCCGGGCGACGGTCTCGTGGAGGTCGAACTGCTGACGCCCCGGACGACGCTCGTGCCGGAGGAGTTTTTCGACGAAGCGTGCGCCGGGGAACTGCTGGCCGCCGCCGGCATGGCCGCACTGCCCGGAGAGTGCCCCGTATGGAGCGCGCCGCAGCAGAATGCCGTCGCCGTCATGGCCGCGGCGGAAAATGCGCTGGCTGCGGTGCATGAACGCCTCGGCGGCCGTGCGCGCTACACCACCCCGCTGCTCTGTGTACCGCAGACAAGCGTTCCGACCGTGTGGATGTATTACGCCGCGGGACTGTTATATATAAAGGTATACGACGGCAAACTGCGTTTTGCGGAGGTCGTACCCGCCCCCGACGAGGCCGACCTGCTATACATGCTCGAACGGCTCGGAAGCGAATTCCGGCTCAGGGATTACACGCTTCGCATCGGAAGCGGCGACGGCCGGGCGTTGAAACGGAAGCTCGGCGGATATTTCAGACAGATCGTATGCGAATAGTAAGCGGAAAATACAAGGGCCGGGCCATCAACCCGCCCCGCAACCTGCGGGCGCGGCCGACGACCGATTTCGCCAAGGAGAACCTCTTCAACGTCCTCGGCAATCTGCTGGATTTCGAGGAGTGCGACGTGCTGGACCTCTTCGCGGGAACCGGCTCGATCAGCTATGAGTTCGCATCGCGCGGAGCGCGGAGCGTAACCTCGGTGGAAATCAATCCGGTACACTACAACTTCATCCGCCAGACGGCGGCGCAGCTGGGCATCGGGAACCTCTATGCGGTCAAAGCCAACGTCTTCCTCTACCTCAAAAGCTGTCCGAAACAGTTCGACGTGATTTTCTCGGACGCCCCCTACGATCTGGCGGGCAGCGAGCAGGTCGTAAGGCTGGTGCTCGAAAACGACCTGCTGCGCCCCGAAGGCGTGCTGATTTTCGAACATTCGAAGCAGATGGACTTCTCCGCATATCCGGAATTCTGGCAGCAAAGGAGCTACGGGAGCGTGCAGTTCTCCTTCTTCCGGAAACCCTAAGCGTCGGGACCGGGATTCGGCGCCAGCCCCCGCAGCTGTCCGGCCCTCTTGGCGGCACGGGCAAAACAGGTATCGGGCAAAACAGGTATCGGGCATCGCCCCTTTTAGCGGAAAAATCCGGCTCCCCGGCGGCCGACACGTCCCAACATACTTGCAGACAAGCGATTTCATACGCCCCGCCGGCGGGACAACGGAAAAATCGGCAACATCCCCGCATACGGGAGCTGCCCGCAAAAATCCGCCCTATCTTCCGCCCGGCACCCCTGCATACGAAAAAACCTGCAACTTGGAGTTGCAGGTTTTT